>NZ_QUJD01000006.1:419-194143 GCF_003480555.1 Blautia sp. AM29-29 | reverse complement strand
GAGAGGAAAGAGCGTGCACCTTAAGCGTGGAGGTCTCACAGGGGTTTCATTAGCCTAGTAACAACGAACTGTGAGAAGTCAGCCGAGCCCATAGTAGTGAAGAAGTCTCTGTAATAGAGATGGAGCAAAGGGGCGAACAATCAATAAGTTTGAGTATGTCTCGTATTGCAGAAGAGATAACATCTGCCGTAACCAATCGGGTAAAAGATGGTCAAATCAAGCGAGACGGAAAGGAAAGAACGCATGGACACAAGTAGTCTAATGGAGCAGATATTATCTAGCGATAACCTCAACAGAGCATATCTGCAGGTCGTACGAAACAAAGGTGCAGAGGGAGTGGACGGAATGAAGTGCACAGAACTTAAGGAACATCTTGCAAAGAACGGCGAAATCATTAAGGAGCAGCTGAGGACAAGAAAGTATAAACCTCAGCCAGTACGGAGAGTGGAGATACCAAAACCCGATGGCGGTTTCAGAAACCTGGGAGTGCCAACAGTAACAGACAGATTTATACAACAAGCTATTGCACAGGTCTTAACACCAATCTATGAGGAGCAGTTCCATGATCATAGTTATGGATTCAGACCGAACAGATGTGCACAACAGGCAATCCTGACAGCACTTGATATGATGAACGAGGGCAACGACTGGATTGTAGACATTGACTTGGAAAAGTTCTTTGACACAGTAAACCATGACAAGCTTATGACCATCATAGGCAGAACTATAAAAGATGGAGATGTTATCTCTATCATTAGGAAATATCTTGTCAGTGGAATCATGATTGATGATGAGTATGAGGATTCTATTGTGGGAACACCACAAGGAGGAAATCTTTCACCATTACTGGCAAATATCATGCTGAATGAACTTGATAAGGAAATGGAAAAGAGAAGGCTTAACTTTGTACGATACGCGGATGACTGTATTATTATGGTCGGAAGCGAAATGTCTGCCAATCGTGTAATGAGAAACATATCTCGTTTTATTGAAGAGAAAGTAGGACTCAAAGTTAACATGACCAAGAGCAAAGTAGATAGACCAAGAGGATTGAAATATCTGGGTTTCGGATTCTACTTTGATTCAAGAGCACACCAATTTAAGGCAAAACCACATGCAAAATCAGTAGCAAAGTTCAAGAGGCGAATGAAAGAACTCACTTGTCGTAGCTGGGGCGTTAGTAACAGCTATAAGGTTGAGAAACTTAATCAGCTTATCAGAGGGTGGATTAACTACTTTAAAATAGGTAGTATGAAGGTGTTATGTGCCACGCTCGACCAAAGCATAAGATTTCGATTGCGCATGTGTATATGGAAACATTGGAAAACTCCACAGAATCGCGCGAAGAACTTAATAAAGCTAGGGGTATATAAGAAACTAGCGTACTCAACGGCTTATAATGGTGCGAGAATCGCACACTGCTGTCAAGGCGGTGCCATGAATGTAGCCGTTACAAAAGAAAGACTAACCCGTTTTGGATTAATCTCAATGTTAGATTACTACACCGAAAGGTGTGTTACTTGTTAAGTTGACTGAACCGCCGTGTACCGAACGGTACGCACGGTGGTGTGAGAGGTCGGGAAATCACTCAGATTTCCCTCCTACTCGATTGTGAAGAATTATGACTGGACCAGTTCTCTGTCTTTGCCGATAAAGAAAAGGGCAATTGTATCAGGACCGACATGACTTCCGGTGCAGAAGTCGTAAGATGTGTTGATAAAATCACGTATGTTGATTTTTTCTCTTATTTTATCCATGATATAAAGAGAATCTTCGTAAGCGTCGGCATGTGCAATATCGATGATCTGTTCTTCAGGTTTTATAATATTATCACAAACCAGATTGATCAGAGTATTCAGGGCTGCTTTACGTCCACGGACATTTTTATAAGTTACAATATAGCCATCTTTGTTTCCTCTGAGAATAGGCTTGATTTTGAGAACATTTCCGATAGTGGCTATTAATGTGACAAATTGTAACACCAAATTTAAAACATTTCAATAGCTTATGCTGACCAGAATCACGTACCAAATCTTTACGTGCGTTCGACTTGAATTTATACTAAAATAAGAGAATAAATAAGAATCAGGAGCAATAAGAAATGAACCAGAAAGATTTTAAAAACAAAAGTGAGATGCAGATATTCCTGTCATATTTTAGACCACACAGGAAGCTGTTTTTGCTGGATATGGTATGTGCTCTGGCAATAGCAGTAATAGATCTGGCATTTCCGTTTATTTCTAGGTGGTGTATGTACAAGCTGCTGCCGGATAATGCGTGGAGGACATTCTGGACGGTAATGGTCGTTGTGTTCTGTGCGTATATCCTGCGGTCAGTTTTTACCTATATTATTACTTACTGGGGACATAGCTGGAAAAGATGTTGTGGAAGTTTATTATAACCCGCCATATACCAATGGAGGAATTGAGAAATCAACGGCAAATCTTATTGGATATGAGAAAACAAATGAATTGAAACCAGGTGAATCACAGACGGTAACAATTTCTTTTACAGCTGAGGACATGGCTTCTTATGATTACCTGGAAAATGGATGCTACGTGCTGGAAGCAGGAGATTATGAGATCAGTATCAACAGCGATTCTCATAATGTGATCGATTCTGTTACTTATACAGTAGATGAAGATATTGTTTATGATGAGGCAAATCCACGTTCGACAGACTTGACTGCTGCTGTAAATCAATTCGGTTATGCAGACGGACATCTTACCTATTTATCACGTAAAGATGGCTTCAAGAATTATGATGAAACAACAGCTGCACCTGCGAGCACGTTTATGCCGGAGGATTTAAAAGAGGGATTTATTGTAACTTCCAACTATGAAATGCCGGAAATTCCAGATGCCGAAATGCCTGTGACTGGTGCGGATAATGGAATGAAACTGACGGAGCTTCGCGGTGCAGATTATGATGATGAGCGTTGGGAAACACTTCTGGATCAGCTTACAATTGATGAGATGCAGAATATGATCGCCCATGCCGGATTCCAGACTGCAGAAGCAAAAAGCGTTGAAAAAGTTGCTACTGTTGACTGCGATGGACCATCCGCTGTGAGCAATAACTTTACAGGTGCAGGTTCTGTAGGATTCCCGTCAAATGTTATGATCGCCTGCACATGGAATAAGGATTTAGCTCATACATACGGATATGATATGGGAAAAATGGCTACAGAACTTGGTTGCTCTGGATGGTATGCACCATCTATGAACCTTCATAGAAGTGCATTTGGTGGGCGTACATATGAGTACCCGTCAGAGGACCCAATCATTGCAGGAACTATGTCTGCACAGGTTGTAAATGGTGCTGCTGAGAATGGTGTTTATGCATATATGAAACATTTTGCAATGAACGAGCAGGAGACAAACCGTTGGATTATGATCTGCACTTGGTCAAATGAACAGGCAATGCGTGAACTGTATTTGAAACCATTCGAAATCTGTGTAAAAAACAGCAATATTACAGCTACAATGTCTTCCTTTAACTACATTGGAAATGTGTGGGCTGGCGGAAATTACGAACTGCAGACAACGCTTCTCCGTGATGAATGGGGATTCAAAGGCTTTGTAGAAACCGACTATTTTGCTGGTGCATTTAACATGAATGCAGATCAGGTAATCGCAACTGGCGGTTCCTGCTGTTTGTCTACATTTGATGTAGGAACAAACTTTGTTACAGATACATCTGACCCATCCACAGTTCAGTATATGAGAACTGCCTGCAAGAACATTATGTATACTGTTGTGAACAGTAATGCATATGCTGGTGAAACATCTTTAACACTGGCATTGTGGATGAAAATCATGGTTGGTGTGGACGTGGCAGTAGCTGTTATCCTGATTCTTCTGGAAGTAGTTCTGGTGAAGAAATATAAGAAGAGAAAAAGTGTGTTAATTGTTGTTGAGTAATAGATAGTGATGAATTCATGAAGATGCAATGTTGTCCACATTCAACGGAGAAGAGAACAATGTAGCTAATCCGGAGCATCCAACATCTGTACTTCAGATGAGAAATGCCTGCAAAAATGTCATGTATACAGTTGTAAGCAGCTGGGCTTATGATGGAAAACACAAAGAAACAGGTATGGAAAACTGGAAAAAAGCAGGAATTGGTATCGACGTAGTAATAGCACTTTTCATAGCAGGAATGGAAGTATTGATAATCAGAGGATATAAGAAAAGAAAGAATGCTGAATAAGGATGAAAGAGGGATGGAAAACAGTTATGAAGCAGCAAAAATTGGTTGAAAAGATGACAATAGAAGAAAAGGCAGCGGTACTCAGTGGAAAAACTGTCTGGCAGACCAGAGAAATTGACAGGCTTTCCATCCCGTCCATCTTTCTTTCAGATGGACCGCATGGAATCAGAAAACAGGCAGGAGCAGGAGACCATCTGGGACTGAATGCATCCTTGAATGCAACTTGTTTTCCCACAGCAGCGACAATAGCTAACAGCTGGAATCAGGACCTGGGGGAAGAAATCGGACAGGCTCTTGGAGAGGAAGCAGCAAGTATGGATGTAAATATCCTGCTTGGTCCGGGATTAAATATTAAAAGAAGCCCATTATGTGGAAGAAATTTTGAATATTTTTCAGAAGATCCATATCTTTCCGGGAAGATGGCAGCGTCATATATTCGTGGAATACAGAGTAAAGGCGTATATGCCTGCCCGAAGCATCTGGCGGTTAATAGTCAGGAACTTCGGAGAATGGCAATGGACGCAGTTGTTGACGAACGGACATTAAGAGAAATATATCTGACCGGTTTTGAGATAGCTGTTAAAGAAGGACACGCAAAAGCAATCATGAGCAGTTACAACCAGATTAATGGGATTTATGCTAATGAGGACAAACATCTTTTGACAGACATCCTGCGCAAAGACTGGGGATTTGATGGAATTGTAGTAACAGACTGGGGCGGAAGCAATGACCATGTGAAAGGTGTTGCTGCCGGCTCAAATCTGGAGATGCCGTCCTGTGGGTACGATTCTGCAAGAGAAGTGATTGCTGCTGTCCAAAGTGGAAAGCTGAAGGAAGCGGATTTGGATGAAAGAGTTGGAGAATTGGTGGATGCAGTGATGGAGCTGACATCAGGGAAGAAGCTTTCAAATAAAAACTTTGACAGAAACGCACATCATCAACTGGCAAAGAAAGCAGCAGCAGAAAGCATGATTCTTCTGAAAAATGAAAAACAGATTCTTCCGCTGGATACAAAAAAATCCATCGCTGTTATTGGAGATTTTGCTTTTTCACCCAGATATCAGGGGGCAGGATCTTCTATGGTCAATCCAACAAAAGTAGAAGATATGTCATCAATTTTGCAACAATATGACCTGAATATTCTGGGAATGACAAGAGGCTATCAGAGAAATGGAGATGTAGATGAGAATGATAGAAAGTTTGCATTAAATTTATCTATGAACGCGGATATTGTGATTTTCTGCTTTGGTCTTGATGAGATCAGTGAATCAGAAGGACTGGACAGAACCCATATGCGTATTCCGCAGGATCAGATAGATCTTTTGCAGGATATCAGCAAAGTGAATGAAAATATTATTGGAATATTGAGTGCAGGATCTGCGATAGAAATGCCATGGCACACCTGCTGCAAAGCGATTTTGCATGGCTATCTGAATGGACAGGCAGGCGCTTCTGCAACATTGGATATTCTGACTGGAAAAGTGAATCCATCAGGAAGACTGGCAGAAACATATCCCATATCTTATGAACAGACACCGGCATTCCGATATTATCCAAGTAATGAGAAAACATCGGAATACCGCGAGAGTATTTATGTGGGATATCGCTATTATGGTACTTCAAAAGTCCGGGTGCAATATCCATTTGGCTTTGGGCTTTCCTATACAGAATTTACATATTCTGATCTTATCATAGAAGAGGATGGAATCAAAGTATCGGTTACCAATACAGGTGACAGAGATGGAGCTGAGGTTGTTCAGATGTATGTAGGACTTCCTAATGCAATCGTGTTTCGACCGGAAAAAGAACTGAAAGGTTTTGCAAAAGTTTATTTAAAGGCAGGAGAAAGCAGACAGATCAGAATTCCCTTTGATGATAAGACATTCCGTTATTGGAATATAAAAACAGGACAGTGGGAAACAGAAACAGGAACTTATCAGATTATGGTAGGTGCCAGTGTTGCAGATATTCGTTTAACAGGTATGACCGAGAGAACAGGAAACAGTAAAGGATATCCTTATAATCCGGCAAAATGCCTTACTATTATACAGGAATCGTGCAGAAAATATCAGATGAGGAATTTCGTGAACTTCTTGGTCATGAGATACCGAATGGAAGATGGAGTGGAAATCTGGAAATCAATGATGCAATCTGCCAGATGTATTATGCAAAAAGCAGACTTGCAAGACTGATATATAGATGTCTCACAAAAATGAAAAAGAAGAGTGAGGCACAGGGAAAGCCGGATCTGAATATTCTTTTTATTTACAACATGCCATTTAGAGGTATTGCCAAAATGACCGGCGGGGCAGTCAGTATGGAAATTGTTTGGAGTAAAATTTACATGGAGTTTGCTGGGGTATAATGTATTGCGTGATGCAACGGGAAATATACTGATCGGTGGTGGACTTGGCTATTTTATCAGTTATGAATTGGGGTCATTTCTTGCACAGTGTATTAATTTTCCACTGCAGAGAAATATTACTTTTAAAAGCCATGGAAATCCTGTATATCAGGCAATCTGGTATTTTGTTGCATGGGTGGTAATCTCACTGATTTGTAATGGATTTAATAATCTGTGGATGCCGGTTGCATCTGCATATGTGGCACCGGCAGTCTATAACATGCTTGTGACAATTATTACAGGTGGAGTTTCCATGGTGATTTTTTTCTTTGTGTTTAAAATTATTTTCCCAGAGGGGAAGGCTGAATAGAAGAAATTAGCAAGTATGCCTGAAATCTAATAATAAAAGAGATGAGGAGTAGTAAGAAAATCAGACAAATATATTTTTCCAAGAATTTGTCGTAAAAATGTGGTCAAACCAAGAAAATCGAGTGCGAAAGAGAATGTTACGCCATGCACAGCTCGGGAAAGAATTCCCTCGCTGTAGGGCTGTCGCCCTATAAAATAGCAAAAAAAGACGCCTTTGCAAGTAAACTAGCAGGGCGTCTTTTTTCACCATTTTGCATGGCTCGTAGCGTTCACAAAATCTTCACAAAATAATTAGCACTCGCCTCTTGACAGTGCTAATAATAAGTGTTATATTACAGCTAGAACAAAGGAAGAGGGATACAAAGAGAGGAAAAGAAGAAAACCTCCGGTATCCGGAAGCCTTTCCGTTCCAAAGAAACAGGTAAACAAAAAGATCCGGTGAAAAGAAAAACCGGAGAAAAAGCATGGATCAGGTTCCATGAGAAGAATAAGAAGGAGCGATGACTTATGTTAATGCCTAGTATTTTTGGAGAAAATTTATTTGATGACTTTTTCAACGATTTTCCGTTCTATGATTATGACAAAGAGATGAAGAATACAGAAAAGAAACTGTATGGCCGCAAAGCCAGCCATGTGATGAAAACAGATATTCGCGAGCTGGATAATGGCTACGAGGTAGTGGTTGACCTTCCGGGCTTCACAAAAGATGAAGTTCAGGCCACACTGGAAAATGGTTATCTGACCATCAGTGCAGAGAAAGGTCTTGACAAAGACGAGAAAGAAAAAGAGAGCGGCCGCTACATCCGTAAAGAGCGTTACGCAGGTGCATGCAGCAGAAGCTTCTATGTAGGTGAGGATATTACCGAAGAGGATATCAAGGCTGAATTTAAACACGGTCTGCTGAAACTCTTCGTACCGAAGAAGGAAGCAAAACCGGCTGTGGAGCAGAAAAAGACAATCTCCATTGAAGGATAAAAGAAAAAAAGCAAAAGCGTTTGCCGCCCGGGAATGTTAAAATTCCCGGGCGGCAAAATTTTTATCTTTTCTGGTACATCCCGAGGGAAAGAATCCGGAATACGCGGGCGGATATACGTGATTTTCGGATTCGGAAAATAAATTGTATACAATAATGTACTTGCTATTTGGGAACAGGTCGGATACAATAGGCGTGACAATTACAAAATGAGAGAACTCGTATCAAAAGGAGAAATCATGAAGAAAAGAAGAAGCGTACTTGCGCTGCTTTTAGTTGCAGCTCTTACTGTTGTACTTGGCGGATGCCAGGATGGCAAGGATGGGAAAGCAGATTCTTCCGATACCACAAGTTCTCAGGTATCAACGGAATCAACCCCGACAGGGGAACCTGTTATGGGAGGTTCCATCACGGTAGGAATTCCTCAGGACATTGAGGATAGTCTTGACCCACACAAATCTGTTGCGGCAGGAACGAAAGAAATCCTATTCAATATTTATGAGGGCCTTGTAAAGCCCGATGAAGAAGGAAATCTGAACGATGCGGTGGCAGAGAGTCATTCGATCTCGGAGGATGGAAAGGTTTATACCTTCAAGCTCCGGAATGGTGTCAAATTCCACGATGGAACGACCGTCACTGCAGAGGATGTAAAATATTCAATCGAACGCTGTGCGGGTATCAACGGAGACGGAACGCCTCTGGTAGAGGCATTTTCCAATGTGGACAAGGTTGAAATTCCGGACGAGAGCACGATCGACATCTATTTAAAAGAGGCAGACACCGAGTTTCTTGCCTATCTGACGGTAGCGATTGTACCTGAGCATGTGGAAGATCTGGAAGCAGATCCGGTCGGAACAGGCCCGTTCCACTATGTATCACGGTCCCCGCAGGAAAACATTGTCCTTGAAAAATTCAGCGATTACTGGGATACGGAAAATCAGGCGTATCTGGACAAGGTAACATTTCGAATTGTCAAGGACAGCAATGCAGTCGTAACAAACCTGAAATCCGGTACACTGGACATGTATGCACGTCTCAGTTCCACACAGACAGCGCAGCTTGCCGAAGATTCCGATTTTACGATTTATGACGGCGGTATGAACCTGGTACAGGCGCTGTATCTGAACAATGCCGTGGAACCGCTCAACAATGTGAAGGTGCGCCAGGCGCTGTGCTATGCGGCAAACCGCCAGGAAGTGCTGGATATGATTGCGGACGGAAAAGGAACGATCATCGGAAGCAGCATGTTCCCGGCATTTGGAAAATATTATGTGCCGGAACTGTCAGAGCGATATAATCAGGATATTGAGAAGGCAAAAGAACTGTTAAAAGAAGCCGGATACCCAGATGGATTTGAGCTTACGATTACAGTGCCGAACAATTATCAGCAGCATATCGATACAGCCCAGGTTCTGGTAGAGCAGCTTAAAGCGATCGGTGTTACTGCCAAAATTCAGCAGGTCGAGTGGGACAGCTGGCTGTCGGATGTATATGCAGACCGGAAGTTCCAGTCCACGGTTGTCGGCGTTGATGCGGCATATCTGACCGGACGCGCGTTGCTGGAACGGTTTACCTCAACATCATCCAAGAACTTTATCAACTACAGCAACGAAGAGTATGATAAACTGTATCAGCAGGTTAAGACCAGCACGGATGAAGAGGAGCAGGTTGAGATTTACAAAAAAATGGAAACACTGCTCTGTGACGATGCGGCAAACCTGTATATCGAGGATATGGCATGTGAGGTTGCACTTCGGAGCGATTTTGCGGGCTATCGGTTCTATCCGCTGTATGTGCAGGATATGGCGAAAATTTATAAAGTAAAATAGTAGCTATTCCGTTACGGCTCGCTGGGTACCGGTGGGCGGTAACGCTATTTCAGGCAGGAAAAAGAAAAACTCTCATTCGATTGTCAAATCTGCCTGAAAAGAGATAAAATCTGAAAAAACAGAGAAAAAGCGGCGCAGAATTGCTGAAAAGAAGCAGTCTGCGTTGCTTTTTCTCTCTGTCGATAGAATCTCCGAAAATATGTTAGGCTTGACTTTTTTTTCAACACTGCCTACTATAGAAAAAGACAGAAAAAACATAAGGGCTTCGCGGCGATGCGTGAGGCCCTTTTTATCTAAGCTAATGTTTCTGAATGTATTGTGGAAAGAAGGGGAACCCATGACAGATTTTCTGGTAAGATGTTTTGTAAAAGAGTATGAGAACACTGACAATGCGGATGTGCGGACGAGATATGGTATTTTATCCAGTATGGTAGGAATCTGCTGCAATGTATTGCTGTTTGCCGCCAAGCTGCTGATCGGTGTTGGGATGCATTCTCTGGCGATCATGGCGGATGCGTTCAATAACCTTTCCGATGCGGCATCTTCGGTCATCAGCTTTGTTGGTGTCAAGATGGCAAACAAACCGGCCGACAAAGAGCATCCGTTCGGGCATGGACGGATCGAGTATATTGCAGCGCTGATCGTTTCGTTTCTGGTTATTGAAGTCGGCTTTACGTTTTTAAAGAGCTCCCTGGAGAAAATTCGCAATCCGGAAGAGATCACATTTCAGATGGTTCCGTTTTTGATTCTGGTGCTCTCGGTTGGTGTAAAACTGTGGATGGCGCTTTTCAACCGAAAACTGGGAAACCGCATTCAGTCGAAGGTGATGCTGGCAACGTCGGCGGATTCCATGGGCGACGTGATCACGACGAGCGCAACGATCGCTTCTATATTGATCTGCCATTTCCTTTCGGTTAATATCGACGCAATCGCAGGACTTGTTGTGGCGGTACTCGTTATGTGGTCCGGTATTTCCATTGCAAAAGATACATTGGAACCGCTGATCGGGCAGGGCGCGGATCCGGATCTGTATGCACGGATCATGAAAGAGGTTGCTTCCTATGAAGGAATTGTAGGAACCCATGATCTGATTGTCCACAACTACGGGCCTGGCAGAAGTATGGCATCGATCCATGCGGAGGTGCCGCGAGATGTCGATATCGAGGTATCGCATGATATTATCGACCGCATTGAACATGAGGTCGGCAAAAAATTGGGGATTCTGCTGGTCATCCACATGGATCCGGTGGAGATCCACGATGCGACGGTTCTTGCGACAAAGGAGAAGGTAAGAAACGTAATTTCCATTCTCGATCCGGAGCTTTCCTTCCACGATTTCCGTATGATCAACGGGGCGGAGAAAAAGAAGCTGATTTTTGATCTTGAAATCCCGTATTCTTATAAGAAGAAAGACTGTGATCGCGTGATCGGGCAGATCGGGGCGCTGATGAAGGAAATGGATGAGAAGTATGAATGCGTCGTCAACATCGACAAAAAATACGTGGCGGGAGAGTGACAACGGCCGGGTTGAGCCGTCAAATCCCTTCCAAAATGTTCCAAAAGTCAGTTTTTTGAAAAAAATAAAAAAATTTCAAAAAAGGTGTTGACTTTTCTCTTGCGATAGTGTATTATACATCTTGTCGCAAGGCAATGGGCTATCGCCAAACGGTAAGGCAACGGACTCTGACTCCGTCAGTTCCTGGTTCGAATCCAGGTAGCCCAGCTCATTGAAAGGTCTCAGGTCTCGTACCTGAGGCCTTTTTCGATGCTCAAAAACAAATACAGCAGGAGGAACGAAACGATGAAGTATTCCTTTACGAGCAGAATCCGCTACAGCGAAATCGGTGAGGACGGAAATCTCACCCTGCCGGGGCTGATCAATTACTTTCAGGACTGCAGTACCTTCCAGTCGGAAGCGATCGGCGAGGGCGTTGCGGAGCTCAAAAAACGAGGCTGCGCCTGGGTGCTGTCCGCGTGGCAGATTCATGTGCGCCGCTATCCATCCCTCGGTGAAGCGGTAAAAATCACTACATGGGCGAGCGGCTTCAAAGGATTTCTTGGCATGCGTAACTTCACGATGGAAACAGAAGACGGCGAAATGCTCGCCTGTGCCAACTCCATCTGGTCTTACGTCAATATGGAAACGGGTCATCCCGTCCGTGCACCGAAAGAGACGACAGACGCCTATGGCATTGACGATCCGATCGACGAGGATTTCGGCGAGCGCAAAGTGAAAATGCCGGAAGCAGATTTCATCGGCGAACCGTTCCCGGTGCGGCCGCACAACCTCGATACGAACCACCACGTCAATAACGCACAGTTCATTTCCCTTGCCGGTGAATGCCTTTCGAAGAACTTCACCGTGCACCGGATGCGCGCCGAATACAAACAGCAGGCGCACCTCGGTGACGTCCTGCATCCGCTGCGCGCCGAGACGGAAAACGGCTGTTTTATCTCGCTGAACGATGAAAAAGGACAGCCATACGTAGTTGTGGAATTTCAATGATTGTGGTACAATCGGAAAGAATAAGATACGAACGTAATAAACACAATGAGGAAAGGGGAATTTGCCATGAGAGCGCAGAACCTTACACTGTTAACCGATTTATATGAACTTACCATGATGCAGGGCTACTACGAGAACCCGTCCGATCAGATCGTGGTATTTGATGCATTTTACAGAAAGAATCCATGCGGCGGCGCATACGCCGTATGTGCAGGACTTGAGCAGGTAATCGAGTATGTCCGCGATCTTCACTTTTCACCGGATGACATCGACTATCTCCGTTCCCTCCATATTTTCAACGATGATTTCCTGGAGTATTTAAGAGGCTTCCATTTCACCGGAGATATCTATGCGATCCCGGAAGGAACCGTCGTATTCCCAAGAGAACCGCTCTTAAAAGTTGTCGCTCCGATCATGGAGGCACAGCTTGTAGAGACCGCGATTCTGAACATGATCAACCATCAGAGCCTGATCGCGACGAAAGCATCCCGCGTTGTTTACGCGGCAAAGGGCGACGGCATCATGGAGTTTGGACTCCGCCGTGCACAGGGACCGGATGCCGGTATCTACGGCGCGCGTGCTGCCATGATCGGCGGCTGCATCGGAACCTCCAATGTCCTGACCGGACAGATGTTTGAAGTTCCAGTCAAGGGAACCCACGCACACAGCTGGATCATGAGCTTCCCGGATGAGTACACCGCATTCAAAACGTATGCGAAAATGTATCCGGAAGCATGCATTCTTCTCGTAGACACCTACGATGTTCTCGCATCCGGTGTTCCGAATGCGATCCGCGTATTCAAAGAGATGAGAGCAGAGGGCTTACCGATGAAGGGCTACGGCATCCGCATCGACAGCGGTGACCTGGCTTACCTGTCGAAAAAAGCATATCAGATGCTCGAGGCAGAAGGTTTCGGCGATGCCATCATTTCCGCATCCAGCGACCTCGATGAGTACCTGATCGACAGCCTGAAAACCCAGGGTGCGAAGATCAATTCCTGGGGTGTCGGCACCAACCTGATCACATCCGGTGACTGGCCGGCATTCGGCGGCGTTTACAAGCTGGCAGCAGCAAAAGATAAAGATGACGCAGAATTCACACCGAAGATCAAGCTGTCCGAGAACTCCGAGAAAGTAACAAACCCGGGCAATAAGACGATTTATCGTATTTATGATAAAGAAACCGGAAAGATCCGTGCCGACCTGATCTGCCTTGCAGACGAGACCTTCGACGAGAGCAAAGATATGATCATCTTCGACCCGATCGAGACCTGGAAAAAGACGAAGATCAAAGGCGGAACCTACACCTTACGCGAGCTCCTCGTTCCGATTTTCCAGAAGGGCGCATGCGTCTACACTTCTCCATCCGTCATGGAGATCCGCGACATCTGCACCAGAGAGAAAGATACCCTCTGGGAGGAGTCCAAACGTCTGGTCAATCCGCATGAGGTTTACGTGGATCTGTCCGACAAGCTGTACCACATCAAGAGCGACCTGCTCGAGGAGATGAGCATGAAGGCTCTCGGCGAGCAGTAAGAAAGGAAGTCAAATGTTAAATATAGGAAGAAAGCAAAAGCTGGTAGTAGTAAAGAAAGTAGAATTCGGTATTTATCTTGGGGAGACCCGGGAAGCAGGCGAGAAGGAACGTGTTCTTCTGCCGATCAAACAGGTGCCGGAAGGAACAAAAGAGGGAGATGAGCTGGAAGTATTTCTGTACCGCGATTCCAGCGACCGTCTGATTGCGACAACCAGAGAGCCGAAGCTGGTGCTTGGAGAGCTGGCTGTCTTAAACGTAGCTGCTACCGGAAAGATCGGAGCATTTCTGGACTGGGGTCTGGAAAAAGATCTGTTTCTTCCGTTTAAACAGCAGACCCGCCGCCTCCATCCAGGTGATGAGGTTCTGGTTTCCCTCTACATCGACAAGAGCGACCGTCTTTGCGCAACGATGAAGGTTTACCATTTCCTGAAAACCAATTCTCCGTACGTCGTAGGCGATATCGTAAAGGGAAGAATCTACGAGATCAGCGGAAACTTCGGCGTTTTCGTTGCTGTTGATGACCGCTACTCCGGTCTGATTCCAAAGAGAGAAGCACAGGCAGACTATCATGTCGGCCAGGAACTTGAGTGCCGCGTTACCGAAGTCAAAGAGGACGGAAAACTCTCCCTGTCCGCACGCGGAAAAGCGTACGAGCAGATCGCAATCGATGCAGAGAGCGTTCTTTCTGTGATTGAGGAATTTGCAGGTGTCCTTCCATTTGATGACAAAGCATCACCGGAAGTGATTCAGAGAGAATTCGGCCTCAGCAAAGCAGCATTTAAGCGCGCGGTCGGCCATCTGATGAAAGAAAAACAGGTTGTCATCCGCGACGGTAAAATCTGGACGGCAGAAAAAGCAAAATAAGAAAAAATCGGGCACTGGACAGGAAGCACATCCTCTCCGGTGTCCGTTTTTTTGTGTCAGACAGCAGATAAAATTTTGAAATTTTTTCTGCGCCCGGTTTGCGGTTGCGCGAAGAGAGGATTGCGCTTATAATATGATCTATATGACAAAAAGTGACACAGGATCTGATGGAGAGCGATGAAGAAAAAGAAAAGTAAGAAAAAAACATCTTTTATTTCCAAAACCGCAATGACGGTTTTGACGATCATTCTGATTATTCTGTTTTTCTGCATTATGTCGATGGTCGAGAAAATACAGGGAACGGCCCGCGTTGTCAACTATGCCGGTCTGGTGCGCGGAAAAACGCAGCGGATTATCAAGCTGGAGGATGCGGGAGAACCGCAGGATACGATGATTGCAGACATCAACGCTTATATCGACGGTCTGCGGAACGGAAGCAGCGAGCTGGATCTGGTGCGCCTGGACGACCGGGATTTTCAGGATAAGATGACTGAGCTGGCATCGTATTTTGAAGAGCTGAAGGCAGAGATTCTGCTGGTGCGTGAAAAAGGATATGAGAATACCGCGATTATCGAAAAGAGTGAGACCTTTTTCAAAATCTGTGACGAGGCGACGGGCCTTGCGGAAGCGTATTCGCAGAGAATGGCGTCTTCGCTGAAGAAGCTGGAGCAGGTGGTAGTAGGAGATATCATCGGTCTGGTGTTTGTCATCGGCATGGAGCTGATCAAGGCCGTCCGCTATGCGGCGATGAACCGTATTCTGCAGAAGAAAGTCTATCTCGATGAGGCGACGGGCCTGCCAAATAAAAATAGATGCGAAGAGATTCTGGAGGGAAGCGACGGAGGAGAAGAAATTTCCAGCGTGTATGCGGTCTGCGTGTTTGACCTCAACAATCTGCGCACGATCAACAACAGTCTGGGTCACGACAAGGGAGACGAATATATCCGTTCCTTTGCCGTTCAGCTTCGAAAAGCAGTCCCGGAGGAGTATTTCGTCGGAAGAAACGGCGGAGATGAGTTTCTTGCCATTCTGCGCGGACTGAACCGCGAAGAAGTGGAAGCGTGCATGAATCACATCCGCACGCAGACGGCAGAATATTCCCGCCAGCACCCGGAGATGCCGATCAGCTACGCCGGAGGCTATGCACTGTCCACGGAATTTGAAGACTGTGATATCCGGGAACTGTTCCGCCATGCGGACCAGAACATGTATATCGACAAAAACCGCGCGAAGATGGAAGAAGCCGCCGCAGAGCGGAAGATCAGCCTGGAAGCGCTGGACGTCGTAAAGAAAAAGGGATACCATTTTTCCAACTGTATTTACTGCAATGCAAGACAGGACCAGTACCGGATTCTGCGTGCCGTTTCGGGCTTTTTCCTTGCCGAGGACGGCAGCTATACCGGTGCGGCCGAGCATATTGTGCAGGGCATCACGGATGAGGAAAAGAGAAAGGAAATGCGTAGAATGCTGGATCTTACCCATCTGAAGGAGTGCTATCAGAAGGGAGAAGAGAGCGTAGAAATTCTGTACGAGTATCAGGAGGGCAGCGAAGGGGAAGCGCTCTGCCGGGGAAAAGTCACCATTCTGTTCTACGACGCGGCCGAGGACGGCGGACTGCACCATTTTCTGATGGGCTTTGAGCGGTTCCGCTCCAATGGGGAAGCTGCTCGGAATGAAAAAGAACAGCTCGACCAATACTATGAACAGATGAAACAGTCGATCATTGAAAACAGCCACTACGCCGAGGCACTTCTCGAGACGGCCGAGGCCGTGTTCGCCGTTGATCTGACGAATGATTCGCTGGAGCAGATTTTTTACCACAGCGGGCAGAAGAAATTTGACCTCAATATAGATCTGCCGTGTTCCTACGAGAAATACTGCGGGGAATGCAGTGCGTTTGTCGCGGAGGAGACATTGGAATCATACCGCATTGTGGATTCCTCGAAGAAACTGCTGCAGCGCTTTGAAAACGGAGATAAGCAGGTAGTCGTGGAGTATCAGGAAACAGATGAGTCCGGCAGAAGAATATGGTTGCAGAAGACGGTTCTTATGTCACAGGATACCGTCTACGACCGAAAGACAAAGCGGGAGAGCGTTGTGGTACACGGCATGATCCTTTTCCGTGATACGTCAGAGTTCCACAGCCGGGAAGAGAGGGAGAAGATACAGCTTCAGGATGCCTTTAGAGCTGCAGACAGTGCAAGTCGTGCAAAAACAGAATTTATGAACCGCATGAGCCACGATGTGCGCACGCCGATCAATGGCATTATGGGCATGCTGGATATCATCCGCAAAAACCGGCAGGATGAGGCAAAAGTGGACGACTGCCTCGATAAAATCAATCTTTCCGCAAGCCATCTGCTGGCACTCGTCAACGATGTGCTCGATATGAATAAGCTGGAGTCCGGAAAAGAGACGATCGAGAGCGCTTCTTTTGATCTGACGCATCTGATGGATGATGTGGCATCCCTTGTCAATGCGCAGATTACGGAGATGGGCATTACCCACCGTATGCACCGCGGTGAGCTGACGCACACGAGACTGATCGGCAGTCCGCTGCGCCTGCGGCAGATTATGCTGAATCTCTTCAGCAATGCAATCAAGTACAACAAGCCGGGCGGAACGATCGATACGTATGCGGGCGAAGTCTCCTGCGACGGAACCCGGGTCGTCTACGAGTTCCGCATCATGGACAGCGGCATCGGAATGAGCAGCGAATTTATCGAAAAAGAGCTGTTCCATCCGTTCACACAGGAGAAGTCCGGTGCGAGAACGCAGTACAAGGGAACGGGCCTTGGCATGTCGATCGTCAAAGAACTGATCGAAAAAATGCAGGGCACGATCGAGGTAACGAGCCAGCAGGGCGTCGGAACGACGTATGTATTCCGGCTTCCGTTTTACATTGACTGCGAGGGACAGCGGATTCAGGAAGTAAAGACACGGATCGCAGGAAAAGAGCTTGTCCGTTTCCACGTTCTGCTTGTCGAGGATAATGAGATCAACATGGAAATCGCCGAGTTTTACCTGACCGATCACGGTGCGACGGTGGAAGAGGCATGGAACGGCCGCGAGGCGGTCGAAAAGTATGCGGCGAATCCGCAGAAATTTGATGTGATTTTAATGGATCTGATGATGCCTGTGATGGGCGGTCTTGAGGCAGCGCGGCAGATCCGCACCATGGGGCTTCCGGAAGCAAAACAAGTCCCGATCATCCCGATGACGGCGCAGTCCTCCGAAGAGAGTAAAGAGGGATGCCGCGCAGCGGGCATGAACAGCCATCTGACCAAGCCGATCGAGCCGGACAGCCTGGTGCAGACGATCTTGGAGACAACGGAACATGCCTTTGGAAAATAGAGGAGAAAACGATGAGTTTTACGCATTTACATGTACATACCGAATACAGCCTTCTGGACGGATCGAACAAGATCAAAGAGTACGTTGCCAGAGTCAAGGAGCTTGGCATGAACAGCGCCGCGATCACCGATCACGGCGTCATGTTCGGCTGTATCGATTTTTATAAAGAAGCCCGCGCGCAGGGCATCAAGCCGATCCTCGGCTGTGAGGTTTACGTGGCGCCGGGTTCCCGTTTCGACCGCGAAACCAGCCGCGGAGAGGACCGGTACTACCATCTGGTTCTGCTGGCGGAAAATAATACGGGCTATTCCAATCTGATGAAGATTGTTTCGGCGGGCTTTATCGATGGATTTTACTATAAGCCGCGTGTCGACATGGAGATTCTGGAAAAGTATCACGAGGGCATTATCGCGCTTTCCGCCTGCCTTGCAGGTGAGGTGGCGCGTGCGATGGTGCGGAACCAGTACGAGATGGGAAAAGAGGCCGCACTGCGGTATGAGAAGATTTTCGGAAAAGGCAATTTCTTCCTGGAACTGCAGGATCACGGCATCTCGGAGCAGCGGATGGTCAATCAGCAGCTGATGCGCCTCTCGGCAGAAACCGGCATCGAGCTGGTGGCGACGAATGATATTCACTACACGTACGCAGAAGATGCGGATTCCCATGATATTCTTCTGTGCCTGCAGACCGGAAAGAAGATCACGGATGAGGACCGCATGCGCTACGAGGGCGGACAGTATTTCGTGAAATCCGAGGCGGAGATGGCATCGCTCTTCCCGTATGCACCGCAGGCAATCGAAAATACACAGAAAATTGCAGACCGGTGTAATGTGGAGATCGAATTTGGTGTCACAAAACTTCCGAAATTCGATGTGCCGGAAGGATACACTTCCTGGGAATACTTAAATAAGCTCTGCTACGACGGCCTCGAGGAACGGTATCACCCGGCGACGGATGAACTGAAAGCGCGGCTGAAATACGAGCTTGATACGATCAAAACGATGGGTTACGTCGATTACTTCCTGATCGTGTGGGATTTCATCAAATTTGCGCGCGACCACGACATCATGGTCGGACCGGGACGAGGATCGGCGGCCGGAAGTATTGTCTCCTACACCCTTGGCATCACACAGCTGGACCCGATGCGGTACCAGCTCCTGTTCGAGCGTTTCCTGAACCCGGAACGAGTTACCATGCCTGATATCGACGTGGATTTCTGTTTCGAACGCCGCCCGGAGGTCATCGACTATGTAACGAGAAAATACGGCAAGGACCGCGTTGTACAGATCGTCACATTCGGTACACTGGCGGCGCGCGGTGTCATCCGCGATGTCGGCCGTGTGCTGGATATGCCGTATGCACAGGTCGATTCGATTGCGAAGATGATTCCGAATGAGCTGAATATCACGATCGACAAGGCACTGCAGATGAACCACGAGCTGCGGGAGCTGTACCAGGGCAATGAAGAGGTTGCACATCTGATCGACATGTCACGGAGACTTGAAGGTCTGCCGCGCCACACGTCGATGCATGCCGCCGGTGTTGTCATCGGCTCGCGTCCGCTGGTGGAATTTGTGCCGCTCTCGCGAGGAAGCGACGGAACGATCGTCACACAGTTCACGATGACGACGCTCGAGGAACTGGGACTTCTGAAAATGGACTTCTTAGGACTTCGGACCCTGACCGTCATTCAGAATGCGACAAAGCTCGCAGAGCGTTACAGCAATAAGAAAATTGATCTGCTTCACATCGATTACAACGATCCGAAAGTGCTCGGCATGATCGGCGCATCGAAAACGGTCGGTGTGTTCCAGCTCGAGAGTGCGGGAATGAAAAACTTCATGAAGGAGTTAAAACCGCAGAGCCTCGAGGATATCATCGCCGGAATTTCCCTGTACCGGCCGGGCCCGATGGATTTTATTCCGCAGTACATCAAAGGAAAAAACAACCCGGAATCCGTTACGTACGATACACCGCTCTTAAAACCGATTCTGGAGCCGACGTACGGCTGTATCGTCTACCAGGAACAGGTTATGCAGATCGTACAGGCACTGGCGGGCTATTCGCTTGGACGGGCCGATCTGGTGCGCCGTGCGATGTCGAAGAAAAAGGCATCCGTCATGGAAAAAGAGCGCCAGAATTTCGTTTATGGAAACGAGGCCGAGGGCGTGCCGGGCTGTATCAAAAACGGCATTGATGAGAAGACAGCGAACAAGATCTACGACGAGATGATCGACTTCGCGAAATACGCCTTCAACAAATCCCATGCGGCGGCGTACGCGTTCGTATCGTACCAGACGGCATGGCTGAAATACTATTACCCGGTTGAGTTCATGGCGGCTCTGATGACCTCCTGCATCGATAACCCGGGAAAAGTCGCAGAGTATATCTTGAGTTCCCGCCAGATGGGCATTTCCATTCTGCCGCCGGACATCAACCGAAGCGAAGGAAAATTCACGGTGGACGGCCAGGCGATCCGCTATGGCATGGCGGCGGTCAAAGGCATCGGAAAGCCGGTCATGGAGGCGATCGTGGAGGAGCGGAGTGCAAATGGACCGTTCCGCTCGTTAAAGGATTTCGCGGAGCGCCTGAGCGGAAAAGAAGTCAACAAGCGGACCGTCGAGAACTTTATCAAGGCGGGCGCATTCGACTGCTTCGGCGTGACGAGAAAGCAGCTCATGTTCGTCTACGCCAATGTGCTCGATGATGTGGCGCGCGAGAAAAAAGATTCGTTAAGCGGCCAGATGAGTCTGTTTGACTTCGTAGACGAGACGGCCAAACGGTCGTATGAAACGGTGTACCCGGATGTCGGAGAATACGAAAAGAGTGATCTTTTGGCGCTCGAAAAAGAGGTGCTCGGCATCTACGTCAGCGGTCATCCGCTCGAGGAGCAGGAGGAGTGCTGGCGGAAGAACATTTCCGCGGTAACGACAGACTTCCAGCCGGATGAGGAGACGGGTTTCCCATCCGTCACCGACGGCGCGAAAGAGATTGTCGGCGGCATTATCACGGATAAAAAAATCAAATATACAAAGAATAACAAGACAATGGCATTTCTCACACTCGAGGACCTCGTCGGCAGTATGGAAATCGTCGTATTCCCGCGCGATTACGAGAAAAACGCAGCGATGATGCAGACCGATGCGCGTGTCTTCATCCAGGGCCGTGTTTCCGCGGAGGATGATAAGCCGAGCAAGCTGATCTGCGAGAAAATTTTCCCGTTTGCAGGCATCCCGAAAGAGCTCTGGATCCAGTTCCCGGACAAGGAAACGTACGAGAGAGAAGTGGCGGATCTGTACCAGATGCTGCATGAATCCGACGGCAAGGACAGCGTGATTCTCTACATCAAATCGATCAAAGCGATGAAAAAACTGCCGCCGAGCCGCAATGTGCAGGCAGATGCCCGTCTGGTGGCGTCACTTCAGGCAAAATTCGGTACCGGAAACGTGAAAGTTGTAGAAAAGAGTATTGAAAAAAGGGCCTGAATGCTTTAAAATAAAACTGTGTGTGATTAATAAATAAAACTACTCGTTTATTAATGTGTGTGATGAGATGGAGGAATTCATATGGCAACGACTAACAAGGTAAAGACAATCGGAGTGCTTACCAGCGGCGGTGACGCACCTGGTATGAACGCTGCAATTCGTGCAGCAGTAAGAAGAGGATTGCAGAAGGGTGTTCAGATGAAAGGTATCCTCAAAGGATACGACGGACTGATGAACGAAGAGATCATTGATATGACCGCCCGTGATGTATCCGATACCATCGAGCGCGGAGGTACCATCCTTTATACAGCCCGCTGCGCAGAGATGCGTACACCGGAAGGCCAGAAACGTGCCGCAGATGTCTGCAGAAAACACGGCATCGACGGACTGGTTGTTATCGGCGGAGACGGTTCCTTTGCAGGAGCTCAGAAGCTGGCAGCACTTGGAATTAATACAGTAGGTGTACCGGGAACCATCGATCTGGATATCGCCTGCACAGAATATACCATCGGTTTTGATACCGCGGTAAATACAGCAATGGAAGCCATTGACAAAGTAAGAGATACTTCCACTTCCCATGAGAGATGCTCGATCATCGAGGTTATGGGACGTAATGCCGGATACATCGCTCTGTGGTGCGGTATCGCAAACGGCGCAGAGGATATTCTTCTTCCGGAGAAATACGATTACGATGAGCAGAAGATCATCAACAACATCATCGAGAACCGTAGAAAAGGCAAAAAACATCATATCATCGTAAATGCTGAGGGCATCGGCCATTCCACCAGCATGGCGCGCAGAATCGAAGCTGCAACCGGAATCGAGACCCGTGCAACGATCCTTGGACATATGCAGCGTGGAGGAAGCCCGACATGTAAAGACCGTGTATATGCGTCCATCATGGGTGCTTACGCAGTTGACCTTCTTCTGGAAGGCAAAACAGACCGCGTTGTTGCATACAAGAACGGTGAGTATGTAGATTACGATATCGATGAGGCACTGTCCATGACAAAGACTCTGCCGGAATATCAGTGGGAGATCGCAAGAGCTCTTTCTTATAACTATACGAAATAAAAAAGTATCACGAAACAGACTGTTTTTAGCAAGCAGTCTGTTTCATTGGTATAATAGCGGGAATAAAAATGTTTCCGCGGACGGAATAGAGAGACAAAATAAAAAAACAGGAGGAACTTAACAATGGTTACCTGGAACAATCTTGATAAACTGGCTTCTTTTGAGGAGCTGAAAAAAGTGGAGCGTGTCAATCTTGCCGAGGTGATGTCCGGCGAAAACGGAGCAGAGCGCGTAAAATCTTACAGCGTTCCGATGGCAGAAGGACTTGCGTATAACTACGCAGCAAAACAGGTGAATGAGGATGTCCTTGCCGCACTCGTAAAACTGGCAGAAGAGGCACAGCTTTCTGAAAAATTTGAGGAGCTTTACAACGGTGCTGTCATCAACACCGGAGAGAACCGTCTCGTGCTTCATCAGCTGACCCGCGGCCAGCTCGGAAACACCGTTACGGCAGACGGCGTAGACAAACGTGCTTTCTACGTAGAGCAGCAGAACCGCATTGCAGAGTTTGCGAACAAAGTACATGCAGGTGAGATCACCAACGCAGCAGGTGAAAAATTCACCACCGTTGTGCAGATCGGTATCGGCGGAAGCGACCTTGGCCCGCGTGCGATGTATCTGGCTCTGGAAAACTGGGCAAAGAAAAACGGCTGCTTCAAAATGGAAGCAAAATTCATCAGCAACGTTGACCCGGATGACGCAGCAGCTGTTCTGAATTCGATCGACGTAGCACATTCCATCTTCGTTCTGGTATCCAAATCCGGAACCACACTGGAGACTCTGACCAACGAGTCCTTCGTAAAAGACGCTCTGAAAAATGCAGGCCTGGATGCATCCAAGCACATGATCGCGGTTACCAGCGAGACTTCTCCACTGGCAAAGAGCGAAGACTATCTGGCAGCATTCTTCATGGATGACTACATCGGAGGCCGTTATTCTTCCACATCCGCAGTCGGCGGCGCTGTTCTGTCTCTGGCTTTCGGACCGGAAGTATTCGCAGCATTCCTTGAGGGCGCTGCAGCAGAAGATAAACTTTCTGCAAACAAGGATGTATTACAGAACCCGGAGATGCTCGATGCGCTGATCGGTGTTTATGAGAGAAACGTTCTTGGCTATCCAAGCACTGCAGTTCTTCCATACTCCCAGGCGCTGAACCGTTTCCCGGCTCATTTACAGCAGGTAGATATGGAGTCCAACGGTAAATCGGTCAACCGCTTCGGCGAGCCGGTCAATTACCCGACCGGTCCGGTTCTCTTCGGCGAGCCAGGTACCAACGGACAGCATTCCTTCTATCAGCTGCTGCATCAGGGAACTGATATCGTTCCGCTGCAGTTTGTAGGCTTCCGCAATAACCAGATGGAGACCGATGTCGACATCCAGGGCAGCACCAGCCAGCAGAAACTCTGCGCAAACGTAGCAGCTCAGATCGTTGCATTTGCCTGCGGTAAAGCAGATGAGAATAAAAACAAAAACTTCGAAGGCGGCCGTCCGTCCAGCATCATCATCGGAGATCAGGTAAATCCGAAGACGCTGGGAGCACTGCTTGCACACTTCGAGAATAAGATCATGTTCCAGGGATTCCTGTGGAACGTAAACAGCTTCGACCAAGAGGGTGTACAGCTTGGTAAAGTCCTTGCAAAACGCGTTCTGGCTCACGAGACAGACGGAGCACTGAAGGTATTCAGTGATCTGCTCAATATCTAAAAGCGTTATTTTCTGATCAGAAAAGGCGTCCTGTGAAAAAAATCTCCCGGAAAAACTCCGGGAGATTTCAGACTATAGACAAAGCCCTGCTTAGGGGCGGTGACGTAAGAAAACATTTATGTGAGAGAATCGGCGTAGTTTAGGCTACGCCGGTTTTCTTTTCTTTTTGGGCTGCTTGGGATTGCTCCCTTGCGTCCTCAAAATCAAATGCACCAATGAAGTTATAGACGATCTCGATTTCTCTGACCTTGATGCGCGGCTCATTCTCGTCCGGCGTATAAACCTCGGAGATATAAATTTTCTCCACAAACTCCCGGAGAACAGAGGCGTCAAGCTGCTGCATATCAGTGTACTTCCTGATCGCTGCAATAAACTGTCTGACATTGACTTTCTGCTTTTCCTGTTCCTTGACTTCTTGCCGAAGATATTCGACAAGGTTTGTAAGGTTAGTCTGTTCCAATTCATAGTCACGGGACAGTATATCAGCATGGCGGCTCCCTCTGTGGGCCGCAGATCCTGCGCTGGGCAAAGAGAAGCGGCGGCCTTGATTTCTCAAAGCCGCCGCTGGTTTTATGGGCGTGTCAAAAGGGCTGTTGTACGACGGCTTTTTTTCTTTGCCGTCGCCCGGCAGTTGAAACAATACTGTTTATTTGATTTCCAATGAAATGGTTAGTGTATCATTTTCAATTTTAGCGAACACATTGCCGCCGAGCTTGTCAGTTAATAGTTTTACCACAGCAAGCCCCACTCCTGTACCGCTATTATGCCTTGATTTGTCCCCGGTATAAAATCTTTCAAATAGTCGGTTTGGGTCTATTTCCACCTTACTATCAATGGGATTTTCAATGATAAAAATAGCACTCTTTTCTTTGCCTTGCTTCAAGTCAATTTTAATCGAGCCAGAGGAATATCGAATAGCATTTATAATAAGATTTTGAAAAATACGTTCTACCATACCATAGTCCGAATGGAGATAAACGGAATGATCTGGCAGACCAATTACAGGAGATATGCCTTTTGCTTCCAATGCTGGGGCGTTCTCTGTGATAAGATTTATCAGCAAATTTGTTAAGTTGAAATCTTCACGCACAGGAGTTACTTCTTTTGCGTCTATTACAGAAACATCGTAAAAGGTTTGTATCAGCGCTTTCATTCTTTCTGCTTTATTATAAATGGTTTCTATACGCTGTGTTTGACCTGCTGATAAATTCTCCTTTTTTAATAATTGTAAATGGCCAAGTATTACCGTCAGAGGGGTACGCAAGTCATGTGAAATATTAGCAATGGACTCTTTCAAATACATTTCGTGCCGTAATGTGCTTGCAATGGACTGTCTTTGCTTTTCATTATACTGGTTTAATACTGCGGCCAGTTGTTCTATATCTTTATCAACAAGAGAGATGTCCAGCATCTTTTCCGATTTTCCAGTTGTAAGATCGGTCATTTGTTTCGATAGGTTACGGATTTGTCTTTTGATTTGCACATATTTGAAAAGCACTACTATCAAGACTGCGATAACTAAAATTAACAACAGCTTTATTCCAGACACCTCCCTCCTTGTTATTTGAGTTCACATTTGCGAAAGCTAATCCATGAAAAGGTTATCAAAGCAACTATCCAAACAACGCCAACTAAAATGGCCCATGGCAAAAAATAGGTCACAGAAAAAACCGCTTCCCGTATCTGATAGGTTGCCAAAAATGCAACAGGAAGATCAAACATCATTCCATACCCAAGATAAAGGCTAAGAACAAAAGTGACTAAAGCGGTAACAGCTATTGCTCTTGCAGAGCTTCTTAACCAAAAAACAATCCAGATTGCAATAAGAAAAGTCGCACTGTTCAAAAGCAGAGAATATAAAATCGCCTTACTGACCTGATAACAAAGGTTGCCTGCTTCGGTAATACCAAAGCGGACACTTTCTCTTATACAACCAGCCACAGGATAAACAAGAGCCATGATATTAAATGTAATTAAGTATGAGATTACTTTAGCAAAGAAAATGGTTTTTCTCGAATGTCCTGCATTGACCTCAAGATCAATCATCCGACTGGAAAATTCCTGTCCTAAAATCAGAGCTAAAATACTGGATATAATAATCAGGAGAAAGGTTGAATCGTAAACCATTCCATTAAAAATATCTGCGAGGGATGTAGCAGCCCCACCCATAGGCCCCATAGCTTCCGGGACATAAGTATCTGCGGTAAAAAAACCAATCAAAAATATCCCTATTAAACCGCACCAATAAAAGATATTATGTGATAATTGATATTTTTCCATTTTCAGTAAGTTGTTCATTCCCACACCTCCTTGTTATTTCAAATCCGAGCGTCGGAACCACAGATAAGTACCTAAGCATAATGCCAGTACCCATAAAAAATCTGAAAACATGAATTGCCCGCCGGATATGTTGGATTGTTGCAATGCCATAAGCCGAAGCTGGCCCATAGGCAATATTTGTGAGATAAGCTGCACTTGATCTCCATTCATCAAAAAGACCATTAAGAAAAAGAGTACCATCGGCACAGCCATACTCTTTCCTATATCACGGAAAATGAAGGCAAAGAAAAAAGGTAATAGGCACATTGCAAATTGCGAAGCAATCACCATTACAACTATGCCGATGCTTGCCAATGCTCCTTTAGTGACAAACGTACCAATTATGCTATGTAACAACAGTGGAAAAGACAGGATAACCATGCAGGCGATTTGATGAACTACCAGCTTCGCAAATAGTATCTTTCCGCGTCGATGTCCGGCATTGATATATGATTGTAATGTTCTTCTGCCAAAATCATTTCCAACAAACAGGGCAGAAAAGATGATTGTGAGGAAATATAGGATTGGCATATTGTATATCGAAGCAAAGAAAAGGTTGGATGTTTCCCCAACGCTATCCAGTAACAACACACTACTTAAAAGGAGATTAAACAATCCTATCCCCCAAAAATACCAGCTATGGAACAGCTTATAAAATTCAGCTTTTAGGAGATTTGACATTTCCTGTCCCTCCTATTTTGCTTAAAAAGTAATCTTCTAATGTATCACCGGCCACAGAAAGACCTGTAACGAGAATATGTGCATCTGACAAAGCAGCAGCCACTTTTTCCATATCATCGAGATAATCATATAGGCGAATTATGCCATCTGGCATCAGCTTAAAACTATCTGTGTGTAGCGTTTCTTCCAAAACGATCAGAGCTTTTTGTGGATCAGTTGCCTTTATTGCGATATGCCGTTTGCAACGATCATTTAGTTCTCGATCTGATATTTCTTCGATAATTTTGCCTTTGTCTATTAAAATAAACTCTGATGCTGTCTGATACAGTTCCTCTAAGATATGGCTGGATACCAATATCGTCATTCCGTATTCCTTATTCAAGGACTTTAGCAAATTACGAATTTCCACAATTCCAGCAGGATCAAGCCCATTGATCGGTTCATCCAAAATAAGAAATTCTGGTGTATTTAATAGTGCGATTGCAATACCCAATCGCTGTCGCATCCCCAGCGAAAAATTACGGACAGCTTTTTTCCCGGTATCTTTCAGACCTACCATGTCTAAAGTTTTTTGGATAACTGCTTTGTCAGGGATACCACGTTGGATACGCTGTATCTCCATATTTTGATAAGCGGTCATTGTCGGAAAAAGCGCAGGTGTTTCGATCATGCAACCGATCCGCTTTCTCTGTTCCTGCAATTCCTTTTCGACGGTTTTCCCCCACAACGATAAGGTGCCGCTTGTCGGAAACGCTAATCCTGTAACCAATCTCAAAAAGGTGGTCTTTCCTGCTCCATTTTGGCCTATGAAGCCATAAATTTTCCCTTTTTCAATTTTCAAATCAATATGATCTAAGGCAACTGTGTGCCGGTATTCTTTTGTTAAGTCATGTGCTTCCAAAATAACAGAACTCATGTTGTCATCCTCCTTTACATTTTAGTGTAAGGGGAAATCATAAAGAATTTCTTAATTTCTATTTGGAAACCATAAAAAAAGCATAAAGCCAAGAGCTTACCCCTCGGCTTTATGCAAACGGTATCCAATGCCCCACACAGTATCTATAAACTCTTTATCCGGGCAAATGGCTTTCATCTTGTTTCGCAAGTTGCTAATATGGACATTCAAGGTGTTGTCCTCGCTGATATACTCTGTATTCCAAACACTTTGAAACAAATTCGCCTTTGAGAAGATCTTGTCCGGGTATTTCATAAGCAATTCCAGTATAGCAAATTCTTTCGCAGTTAAAGGTAACTCCGCCCCTTGTAGCATAGCTCTGTTGCCGTCTAAATCTAAAACCAAATCATTGCACTTCAAAGATGGCGGCGTGCTGTTTTGAAATTGAATCCGGCGTAAGTTGCTTTCAATTCTGGCGAGAACTTCTTCCATATCGAAAGGTTTTGTAATGTAATCATCCGCACCAAGCCGCAACAAATCAATCTTGTTCTGTGTTGTTTCCTTTGCTGAAATTACTATGACAGGAACCGTTGAGAATTTACGAATATCCGCAAGTATAGTATCACCACTCCGATAAGGCAGCATTATATCAAGCAGAATAAGATCAATCTGATGTTCTTGTATGCAGTCTAACACATGAAGCCCATCATACTGACAAAGCACCTCATATCCATTTCCCTGTAAAAAATCAGCCAGCAATTTGCTGATCTCTAAATCATCCTCAACAATCAAAATTTTCATGTTGTTCTATGTTCACCTGCCTTATGTCAGCATTGTACTACACTTTTTATCTCTAATAGATTTAATTATATTTCCTTTCAGGAGAGAATACAAGGCATAAAATATGAATTATTAGATGTTAGAAGAACACATTTCTATTGCTGGGTACACTGGAAATATGAAACCAAAAGCCAGCAAAAGCCCCTCCTGTCTACGCATTTAGGGGGCAAAAAGCCCACGGAAATCAAGGCTTTTCGGCGGTGGTCGATGGGGTGGCAGAATGATTTATCAAATACCCGTCGGAACGGGCTTTGAAATGCGTAGGAAAATCTTTCCGGCGCTGGTTTTCCCGCCGGTTCTGTGGTATGCTGGAATAAGACAAAAAACGACAGGAGTTGACACGATGGCCGAACAGGAAATGTTACTGGACACAGCTACCATCAGGGCCGCCGTCGCCGGTGAGCTATGGGCTAAACAAAAAGTGATCGAACACTACACCCCCATGATCGACGAGTTGGCCGTTGACGAAGATATGAAGCAGCACCTTATTCTGAAACTGTTGGAAGAACTGCCTAACTTCCCAATGGGGCAGGCATAAGAAAAAAGAGCGCCGGACGCAGAGGCTTTGACACCTCCGCGCCCGGCGTTTTGGATAATTGCCGATTATGTCATAGCAAACTCGATGTGAGAGCTGTCCAGCTTCATAAACTTGGATTTCACCAGCTCTGCCGGGTAATCGTCCCCGGCAATACGGATGGTCTTGCGGACGCTGCACACGGTTTCCACCAGCAAGTCCACGATCTCGTCCAGCGTTTCCCGGTCAATGCCCTTGGCGTGCTGGCAAAGGTGTTCGTACTCGATGTTGTCCATGATGATCTCACGATAAATCTCTATGGCGCTCTGTGATTTCGCTCCCGTTCCTTTCCGTTCCGGCGGCTGTGCCGCTTCGTCCTCCGAGGGGAAGGGTCGGGAAAGGATAGGAATGGAATCGGTAATTGATACATCCGTAGTTGTTTTTTCTTTACTTGATATATCTTTATTTAATTGCATTGGATTTTCCAATGTCGGGTTTCCCGGTGTCGGATTATCCGATGTTGGATTTTCCAACACCGAGTTTTCCAATCCCGGTGCCGCCTCGTCCGGCTGCTCTGGCCGGGGCTGGGGCTGTTCAAAGGCCCGGTCGCTGCCGGAAGTGAAGTACATAGGCCGTCGCCTCCTTTCTGCGTTTGGGCAAAAAGAAAAGCCGCAGACTTTTTCAAAATCTGCGGCTTAGCCGGGGAACAGAAAAGGGCGCTGTCATGCTTGACAACACCCTGTTTCTGTCTGATTATTCAGTTGTTTTGACCTGCCCCGTTTTCCGCTGCCCTAAAAAACATTGATTTTACTGGTTTTTTTCATGTTTTCTTATGGCAACGCTCTTTTTTGCAGGGTTTTTTCATTTTCAGATTATCCCAGCTTCGCCGGGAGAGACGAGGAAACCGTGGTCTGGTGCTTTTGACGGAATTGCCGCGGGGTGATCTGGTACCGCTTTTTAAAGGTGCGGATCAGATGACTGCAGTCCGCAAAGCCGGTCTCGGCTGCAATATAGTTCAGGTCATAGTCGGTAAAAAGAAGCAGGTTTTCAACCTTGTTCAGGCGGATAAACTCGATATACTGCTTACAGCTCTGCCCGTAATGCTTCAGAAAAAGTTTGGCAAAATAGGAGTAGCTCATGTTGTATTTATGTGCCAGTGCCTCGATATTGATGTTTTCCTGGGAATGGCGGTCGAGATAGACGAGGATATCCTGCATACTCTGTTCCTCACTCTCGGAAATCGATTCGGGATTGAAACAGATTCCCTGGCAGTGCCAGATACGCAGAAGCCGGAGAAACAGTGTGGAAAAGAGAGAATAGATATAGGCATCATAACCGTATTTCTTTTCAAGAGCCTCCCTCTCAAGGGTTACAAAAAAATCATGGAGATTCAGCTCTGAGAGATCTTCCTGCGTAAACAAAAGCGAAGGATAGGTCATCGTGGCGATTTTATGGAAAGCAAAGCTCAGGTTCGGAAGGTAGCTTCCGGTGAGCTGGATGCGGTTCAGGTTGAATTTGATACAGAAATAGCGGAATGGCCGATCCTGGTCTGCGGCAAGTGCGTGGACCGTCTGTGGAGGAAACAGGATGAAAGAGCCCGGTTTTATGTGGTAGACGGAATCGTTGCAGCTCACGAGAAGAGAACCTTCCTGCAGATAAAGAACCTCCGTAAAATAGTGCCAGTGGGATTTGACCGGCATGGAAAAACTGTCGGAGCAGCAGGAAAAGGCTTCAATCGGCGAGTGCAGGATGTCACTGTATTCAAAAAGATTCTTCAACGGAAAAGTCCCCCTTCAGGTAAAAAATATTCAGTATTTTTCTGGGAATATCAGTTTCGGAAAAATAGAAACATTCTATTTTTGTACAGTCGCATTATATCATATCCAAATGAAAATTGATACAATGGCGAAAGCATTTGAAAGAAAATTAATGCTGAATTTGGTAACTCAATTTCCTAAGATAAGGGGGGATATGAAAACATGAAAAGCAACACGAAACAATTCCCGAAAAACAAAATTGCGTGGCTGTGGGAAAACATGGAGGGAAAACGGGCGCTGTACTTTGTCGGTATTCTCGGAACCGTTTTGTACAATATTCTGCAGCTTACGATTCCCTATTTTTCGGGAAAAATTGTGGATCTGTTTTTAACGGGGGAGAACGCGGCGACAAATCTTCAGGTACACCGTGACCTGCTTTACCGCTTGCTGTTTGCGATGGTCGGCTTTACGTTCCTGCGTGTTATCGTTGTTTATGGCAGCTGTATGATCTATGAGACGGTGTCGCAGAGTGTTCTGTACCGGGTGCGGAATTATCTGTACGACAAGCTTCAGCGTCAGGATATGACGTTTTACAGTACCTATCGGACAGGAGATCTGATGACACGGCAGACAGGAGACCTGGATGCGGTGCGTCACATGGTTGCATGGGTTGTACGAATGGTGGTTGAGTCATTTTCTCTGTTTGCTGCAGCGGCCGTTTTCTTCCTGTATACGAACTGGAAGCTGGCACTGTGCGTTCTTGTGATTTCACCGTTTGTATTCTGGATTATCTATCTGTTCCGGAACCGCGTTGCCCCGATGCATGCGGCGCTGCGTGAAAAACTGGCACAGATGAATACATGCGCACAGGAGAATATTTCCGGAAACCGCGTTGTCAAAGCGTTTGCAAGAGAAGATTACGAAATCGAGAAATTCGACCGTGCCAATACCGACTATGCGGAGACGAATAAGGCAACCGGAATGGTATGGCTGAAATTTTTCCCGATTGTCGAGAGTATTGCGAACCTGATGCCGGTTGTCCTGCTCGCAGTCGGCGGTGTTTTTATGATCAGAGGACAGCTTACTATGGGAGACTATGTGGCATTTTCAGGCCTCATCTGGGCAATCGCCAATCCGATGCGTCAGATGGGAAATATCATGAACGAATTTCAGCGGTTCTCAGCAGCGTCGAAAAAGGTCATGGAGCTGTATTACTCCGAACCGAAAATCAGGGACGAAGAAAATGCCGTTTCCCATCCGGAGCGGTTTGAAGGCAAAATCGAGTTTGATAACGTTTCCTTCCAATACGAGGATGGTGATTTGCCGGTTCTGCACAATATTTCCTTCACGGCCCATCCGAACGAGACGGTTGCGATCATGGGCGAGACCGGCTGCGGCAAGACATCGCTGATCAATCTGATCCCGCGGTTTTATGAGCCGACAGAAGGACAGATCCGGATTGACGGAATTCCTGTAGAACAGCTGAAGCTGTATGATCTCCGAAAACAGATCGGACTTGCCACGCAGGATGTTCTGCTGTATTCTGACACGATCGAGGGAAACATTGCCTACGGCGATGATTCGATCAAGATGAACGAGGTTGTCAAGTTTGCAAGGTATTCCGCTGCGGCAGATTTCATTTCAAAGATGCCGGAGGGCTACGATACCCTGGTCGGAGAGCGCGGTGTTGGTCTTTCCGGAGGCCAGAAGCAGAGAATTTCTCTGGCAAGAGCACTGGCGATCCGTCCATCGGTTCTGATTCTTGACGATACAACATCGGCGGTTGATATGGAAACAGAGAAACAGATTCAGCAGTCCTTACGGGAGCTTGATTTTCCATGTACCAAGATTGTGATTGCACAGCGAATTTCGACAACGAAAACAGCGGACAAGATTATTGTTCTGCAAAATGGCTATATTGAAGAAATGGGAACACATGAGGAACTGATGGAGAAGAAGGGTTACTATTATGAACTGGTGAAGCTGCAGACCGGTGTGGATGAACTGTAGGAGGGGAAGCAATGGCAAAAAATACATACAAGCAGGATGAAGTGCTCGAAGAGCCGTTTGACATCAAGCATCTGCTCAGAGCTTCATCCTATATCAAAAAATATGCAAAACGGATGGTTTTTGCGATCCTTTTGAGTGGCATCGGCGGTGCGTCCGGCTATGTGGCGCCGATGATTATCCAGCGGGCGCTGGACCTTGCAATTCCGGAGAAAAACGAGAGGCTTTTATTTTCTCTTGTGGGAATGCTGGTCGGCATCTATCTGGTGAGCGTGATCTTCACAACAATCCGAAGCCGCATTATGGTGGATGTCAGTCAGAGTATCATCTATGATATCCGAAAAGATTTGTTTGCACATCTGCAGGAGCTGCCGTTCCAGTATTACGATGACCGCCCGCACGGCAAGATCCTGATTCGGGTTGTCAACTACGTCAACTCGGTATCGGATATGCTGTCAAATGGTCTGATCAACATCGTTCTGGAGAGCTTCAACCTTCTGTTTATCGTGATTTTCATGTTTCTGGTTGATGTGCAGATGGCATTTGTCGTGCTCTGCGGCGTGCCGGTGCTGTGCGTTTTCATGGTCTGGATCAAGAATAAACAGAGACGTGCATGGCAGGCAGTTTCGAACAAGAACTCAAACCTGAATGCCTATCTGCAGGAGAATATTGTCGGAGCCCGCATTACGCAGATCTTTGCACGAGAGGATGAGAATGCGGAGATTTTCAAAGATCTTTCCAAGGATTGCCGCAGAACATGGAATACAGCAGTTCGCTATTCCAACCTGGTATGGCCGGGTATCGATTCAATTTCCGTCTGCGTGCGTGCTGCCATTTTTCTGTCCGGTCTGATCCTTTTCGGGCAGGGAAATAAGTCGGTTGGTACGATTGTAGCGATTTCGAGCTATGCATCGTATTTCTGGCAGCCGATCATGAACCTTGGAAACATCTTCAATAACTTTATCAACAACATTGCGTATCTGGAACGTATCTTTGAGACGATGGATGAGCCGGTGACGGTAAAGGATGCAAAAGATGCCGTTGAAATGCCAAAAATCCGCGGTGAGGTGACCTTCGATCACGTAAATTTCTCGTACGATGCGTCAAAACAGATCTTAAACGATGTTTCGTTTACGGTAAAACCGGGTGAGAGTGTGGCGCTTGTCGGACCGACCGGAGCCGGAAAGAGTACGATTGTCAATCTGATTTCACGGTTTTACAATGTCAATGGCGGTCGCGTCCTGATCGATGGACAGGATATCTCGCAGGTGACCATTCATTCCCTGCGTGAGCAGATGGGTATTATGATGCAGGACAGCTTTATTTTCTCGGGAGATATTGAGGATAATATCCGTTACGGAAAGCTTGACGCAACGCATGAGGAGATTGTGAAGGCGAGCAGAACTGTCTGTGCGGACGAGTTTATCAGCAAAATGCCGGATCGCTATCAGACGGAGGTAAGGGAGCGTGGTTCCATGCTGAGCCAGGGACAAAAGCAGCTCATTTCGTTTGCGCGTACCCTGCTTTCCGATCCGGCCATTCTGATTCTCGATGAGGCGACCTCAAGCATTGACGTACAGACCGAAAAAGCACTGCAGACGGGACTCAATGCCATGCTGAAGGGCAGAACCTCATTTATCATTGCGCATCGTCTGTCTACGATCCGCAACTGCGATAAGATTATGTATATCGATAACGGCGGTATTATGGAGAGCGGAACACATGATGAGCTGATGGCAAAGAAAGGCTATTATTATAAACTGTATACAGCACAGCTTGATGAAGTACAGAAAGCGGGCTGATCAAAAAAAGATCATAAAAAAGATTATAAAAAAGGCTTCTGCCAGCGGATAAAAATCCGTGGCAGAAGCCTTTTGCCGTTTCTTGTTCGTGTCGCTTTTTGCGCGTGTCGCCGAAGCGACCCGCCGCAGGCGGAAAATTCGGCAAAGCAGGAGTTCTTCTTATTTTCCGGAGAAGTATTTCTCTTTGATGATCTCAACCGGCATATCCTCGCCAGTCCACAGTTTGAAGGAAGCAGCTCCCTGGTATAACAGCATGTACATACCGTTTCCGGTCTTGCATCCAGCCTCTTTTGCCTCACGCAGCAGGCGGGTTTCCTGCGGATTGTAGATCACATCGAAAACGAAGAGGTCTTTGTGGAACATCGTTGTGTCGGTGATGATGGTGTTCTCGGTTTTTGGAGCCATTCCGACGGAAGTTCCGTTGACAAGAATGGCGCTGTCTGCGATGGATGCGCGAAGGACTTCCGGATCGGAGAAGTCGTGCAGGGTAACCTTGCAGGAAGTACGCTCATTGAGTTTTGCAACGATTTCCTCGGCTCTTCCGAAGAAATTGTCTCTGACGTTGAATACATTGATCTCAGCTACGCCGTCGAGGGCTGCCTGTACCAGGATTGCAGTAGCAGCGCCGCCGGCACCGAGCAGAGTCATCTTTTTGCCGATGATGTCTACGCCGTTTTCTGCAACTGCTCTCATGAAGCCGACACCGTCGGTGGTGTAAGCGGTGAGAACGCCGTTGTCGTTGACGATGGTATTACATGCGCCGGAGATCTCCGAAGCAGGAGAAACCTTGTCTGCCAATTTGCACATGATATTTTTGCCAGGCATGGTGATGTTCCAGCCTCTTGCACCCATGGTGCGGAGTCCTTCGACTGCCTGCGGCATTTTGTCTTCCGGTACATCAAAGGCAAGGTAGCTATAATCAAGGCCGAGCTGGTCGCATGCTTCGTTGTGCATTTCCGGAGAAACACTGTGTGCAACCGGGCTTCCGAGTAAACATAATAATCCGGTGTGTCCTGTGATGTGTTTTGACATAGTTTGAAATCCTCTCTCTCCTCGTATTTCCGCATGATGATAAATCGTGCTGTAGCACTTTAAACTGCTACTATATGAAGTGAATTATACTCCAGATGCCGAAAGAAAGCAAGAAAAAAAGAGGAAATGACGCAAAGTTCATTTCCTCTTTTCGTGTTGGTTTTTGATTAAGGTTTAAGATGGAAAAGATTCGCCCGGAAATCAGATTCCAAGTTTCTCTTTCATGTAGTCAACCGGAGTATCTTTTCCGGTGTACAGCTTGATTGCGATGAGTGCCTGGAACAGCATCATGCCCATGCCGTTGAATACTTTCTCACATCCTGCTTCTTTTGCCTGTTTCATCATAACGGTTTCGCGCGGAGCGTAAACGGTATCCGTTACGATGAGATCTTTTTTAAAGAAGGAAGGATCAGGAATGTTGGAAAGGTCTTCGAGTGGATGCATTCCTACGCCGGTAGCATCGCAGAACAGATCAGCTGCGTGCATTTTTTCTTTCAGGAGGTCTTTGTCTGCCAGATCGTTCATGGTAGCCTTGCAGTTGGTGTTCTTATTGATCAGATCAACAATTTCCTCTCCACGGCTGTAGAATTTGTCTTTGATGTTGAAGATTTCAATTTCTGCAACTCCATCCAGAGCACCGCGCACTGCAATTGCAGTAGCAGCACCGCCGGTTCCGATCAGGACCATCTTCATTCCCTTGAAATCGATGCCCTCTTCGGTCAGTGCCTGCCAGTATCCCATACCATCGGTGTTGTAGCCTTTCAGTTTTCCGGTTACCTGACCGTTTTCGTCGCGGAGGTTGACTACGGTATTGATAGCGCCGCATAACTTAGCTGCTTCATCTACTTCGTCCAGATATTTGTGGACAACAGTTTTGTTTGGCATGGAAATATTGGAACCGAGCATTTTCAGCGCGCGGATACTCTGCACAGCATCTTTTAAAGAATCGTTATCAACTTCGAAAGCAAGCTGAATGACGTCATCTCCGTTTTTGTCGTATGCAAGGTTGTGGGTTGTCGGAGACTGGGTGTGACGGATCGGGTAAGCCATTAATCCAACTAATTCGGTATGTCCTGTAATATTTGGCATGATATTTTCCTCTTTTCTTTTTTCATGCTGCGCTGTTGTCATTGATGTTGGAGTCAAAAGGTTTTTTGACCTTTTGACCCTGGTATCTTGTCAGTTTGAAAAAGAAACAGCGTAGCAGATGATATACAGTTTTTGTCGGGCTGCTTAAAGTAGTGGAATCGTTATCGTTCCCTTATGCAGTGAAACACTTGTTATTTCGCTGGGTAAGAAAGCGATGCTGGGGATTACTCAAGCGGCTCCAGATGCAGGTATCCCTGGGATTCCAGTACGTTCAGGATAGCGCGGCCTTCCATGGTACCTTCCATGATACGGCGTGCACGTACGGAATCGCCGATGGTGTATACATAAGCATTGGTATCAGCGAATGCTTCCTGGATCTCCGGCAGAACCGGGTTGTTGGAGCGCATTCCAAGGCAGTTGAATCCGTAATCGAATTCAAGATCTTGAATAGTTCCGTCTGGAAGTTTTACGGTGAATGCGTTTTCTTTTACTTCCTGAAGAGCAGTGTTGACATATTCTTTTACACCGTATTTGTCGTGTGTCTCACGCATGGAGCATTTGGTGATCGGGTCTGCAAGCATACCGATCTGCGGCAGCATATCGATGATGGTACACTCGGCGCCTCTCGGTGCAAAGTATTCAATAACGTCAAGTCCTACGGAACCGCCGCCGACTACAACGACTTTCTTGCCCTGACAGGCTTCTTCCGGATATTTTCCGGCGTTTACATTGTTGATCATACCAAAGATGGTATTTACGTTTCCGGCATCGATGTTCTCTTTCAGGCCTTTGATCGGCGGAACAAGCGGAACAGAACCGGTGGAGTTTACAATGATGTCCGGTTTGAACTGTTTGATCTTATCCACCGTAGCTTCGGTGTTGAGGAAAATATACAGGTTTTTCAGTCTGGCGGCTCTTGCCTCAAGGTATTTCGGGAAGTCTTTCATACGGCTCTTGCTTGGAAGATCAGAGATGAAAGTGGAAAGACCGCCGATGTGGTCGTTTTTCTCGAGTACGAAAACGTTGCATCCGACTTCTGCTGCGGTGCAGGCTGCTTCCATACCGGCAGTACCGGCGCCGACAACAACAACGTTACAGTTTTTGTTCACTTTCAGTGCTTTGTAAACATCGCCTTCCGGAACAGCCGGGTTTACGGTACAGCGGATCGGGCGGTTGACACCGATACGGTTTCCGGCACATCCAACGTTACAGGAGATACATTTCCGAAGAAGATCTTCCTCGCCGTTCTCAACTTTTTTCACCCAGTTCGGCTCAGCGATCAGGCCGCGTCCCATTCCGACGATATCTACATCGCCGCTCTCGAGAACTTTTTCAACGACCTTCGGGTCACGGTAGTTACCGGCGTTGATCACAGGTTTTTTAAATTTATCTTTTACGGCTCTTGCCATGTAGGAACGCCATCCATCCGGCAGGAAGTTGGAATCGATCTGATACTGCAGGGATGGGTTGAGACCGCAGGATACGTCGTACATATCTACGAACTCATCCAGGTACTCCAGGTATTCCAGGGTATCTTCCAGTGTGTTTCCGCCAGGAACACGCTCCTCGGCAGAGATACGAACGATGATCGGGAACCACGGTCCGACGTTTTTACGTACTTCTTCGAGGACCATACGCGGGAAGCGCAGGCGGTTTTCTACAGAACCACCGAATTCATCGGTTCTTTTATTGTAATACGGGGAGATGAACTGGCTCATCAGGTAAGAGTGGCCGCAGTGGATTTCAATGGCATCAAAGCCGATGGCCTGCACACGTTTTGCAGCCTCGCCGTATTTTTTCACGGTTGTTATGATTTCTTCTTTTGTCATCGGGCGAGGGGTTTCTCCGCCGGCTTTTGTCGGGATGTTGGAAGAAGAAACGGTTTCCATACCGGTTCTTGCGGAAGATGCGGAAGCTCCGGCGTGGTTGATCTGAATTGCTACGGTAGCACCGTTTTTATGAAGATTTTCGACTAACTGATAGTAGCGCGGCATAAAGCTGTCGTGGTCGATACGGATCTGGCTGGTTCCGTTGGAACCGACCGGGTACTCGATGTTGGCGTTCTCCAGAATAATAAGACCAACGCCGCCTTTTGCGCGGAGAGAGTAATAATTCATATGACGGTTACTCATCTCACCGCTTGTCTCACCGTAGTTGGTTCCCATCGGGGTCATTGCAATACGGTTTTTAATCGTTGTTCGTTTGATGGTAATTGGTTCAAAAATTTTTGGGTAAGCACTCTTCATGAAAATTTCTCCTTATTCATTACATGAGCGGTAATCCTCTGTTTGTGACAAATCCATCATAACTCTTTCGACTAAAAATTAACAATATCTTTCAGATAAACTTTTGATACGTTTTCGCTATCGTTTCTGGACTCTTCGATAATGTCAGCGTGCTGTTTCATGTATTCGGTAAACCGTTCGACAGCCGGAAGCCGGTAGCGGTTCTTCATCCAGAACATAAAGGTCTGATGATAAATCTCGAGACCGTTCAGCGTATGGATACGGATGCCGTCTGCCTGTTCCAGAATATCGGTTCGCGGCATAAGCGCGATACCGAAATTTTCACGCACCAGTGCCACAATCGAATATTCATCCGGGCATTCCATGATAATATTCGGATGAAGCTGATATTTTCGGTAGAGATGACCGGTATAAGCTCCCATCCAGGAGGCGCGGTCGTAGCCGATCACCGGATAACGGGTAAGCTTTACAAGCGGAACCTCCGGTTCATCGGCAATCGGATGCTGTTCCGGGGACACGATGACAAGCGGCTGCTGGATCAACGGAAAAAACTCCATGTCGTCGCGTTTTAAAAAGCCGCCAAACCCAAGATCGAGTTCGCCGGATTTCACCTTCTGTGCAATGGCCGGGGTATGGTTCTGCCAGAAGCTAAAGGCAACGTTTTTGTTTTCTTCTTTGTCCAGAAAGGTGCGGACGTTGTGCGGAATATAATGTCCGGCAAGTGGAAAAATATAACCGATGTTGATTTTGCCGCCACCGGAGGCGAGTTCTTTCATCTTGCCTGCCGCAATGTCACAGTCGCCTGCGATCCGGTCTGCATGCTCCAGGAAAAGACGGCCGGCATTGGTAAGGACAACACCGCGCCCTTTCTTTTCAAACAGCGTGATTCCAAGCTCACTTTCAAGGGCGGCCATCGAACGGCTCAGGGATGGCTGGGAAATATAAAGCTCCTCTGCCGCCTGGTGATAATTTTCCAGCCGGGCGACCTTTCGGAAATAGAGAATCTGATTCAGTGTCATGTGGTTTTTCCTCCTGAAAAAATGGTTCCGTAAGAAAGTCTTTGCTTCCTCTTATTATGATAACTCAAGTATACCATATCAATGCATTCAATGCATTGGTTTTTTCCTTTAAAAGCATTAGACCGTACACGTTTTCACTGTTAAAATAAAGGCAAATGTTATTTTTTTAACATTCACGAAACTGGTAATCTGTTGTTTGTGACAAAACAAAAGGATGAACCGAACAGAGGAAAAAGACAATTTGACCTCAACACGATCTATTTAAAAAGGAGAGAAACCATGAACAAGAAATACCTGCCAAGTGCATTAATTTTGTACTTGAACTACTTTATCCACGGTGTTGGATGCTCCATTCTTGGCCAGGCAGTCATCAAAGAGGCTCTGGCAGCAGCATGGGGAGTGGAAGCAATGGCAATTACTGCGATTTCTGCAGCACTCGGTCTTGGCCGTCTGATCGCACTGCCATTTGCAGGTCCTCTGTCCGACAAACTCGGACGCCGCATTTCCACTGCAATCGGAAGTGCTTCCTATGCAATTTACCTGATCGGCCTTGCTCTTGCATTTAATGCAGGAACACACGGCGGTTACACCATCGCTTACGTATGCGCCATCATCGGCGGTATCGCAAACTCCTTCCTGGATACCGGTATTTACCCGGCAGTATCCGAGATTATTTACAAAGCTCCTGGCGTTGCTACCATGGGAATCAAATTCTTCATCGCAATTGCTCAGATGCTGCTTCCATTTGTTCTTGGTGTAGCTGTTACTTCTACAGCAGCAGGCCTTACCTCCTACAATCCGTTATTCTACGGATGCGGAATCGCTTATATCGTACTTTTTGTACTGGTATTCCTGTTCCCGCTGCCAGACGCTGACCAGAAAGCATCCGGCAAAAAAGAGGGCCTGATCGACAGTCTGAAACATACACATTTCTCCTTCGAATCCATCGCCATGATCCTGATCGGATTCACCTGCACCGGTACCTTCCAGCTGTGGCTGAACTGTGCACAGAACTTTGCAAAAGAGAATGTAGGCTGGGCTGATCCGTCCATCATGCAGACCTATTATTCTGCAGGAACCATGCTGGCACTGATCGTAACAGCGTTCCTGACCAGAAAAATCAAAGATGTTCGTTTCATCGTTGTTTACCCGGCCATTTGCCTTGGAACTATGATTGCTGTCCTGATGGGACAGAGCAAACCGCTGATGATTGCCGGTGCTTTCATTATCGGATGGGCAGGCGCAGGCGGACTGCTTCAGATCGCAACTTCCGTTTGCAATATGCTGTTCCCGAAAATCAAAGGAACCGTAACCGCATTGGTTATGATTGCATCTTCTCTTTGCAACTACACCATCCTGACCGCAGCATCTAAAATGCAGCCGTCCGGCGTTATGACCATGAACATCGTTCTGACCGCAGTTGGTGTTGCGCTTGGACTGTTTGTAAACATTCGCTATAAAAAAATGGTTGAACTTGCACAGCAGGACAACTAAAATGAGGTTAAGGATTGCGGGAGTACGAAGTACCAGGGAATCCGGGCGTGAAAAAGAAAAGCCTGCAAAAGAAAAGTCAGGGTTAATATTGAAGAAAGAAGGAAAAACACATGAATACAGTAAAAGTTCGTGATATTGAAATCGGTGCCGGTGCACCGAAGATCATCGTTCCGATCGTAGGAGTTACCAAAAACGATATCATCGAAGAAGCAAAAACCTTCCATTCGATTCCGGTTGACGTTGTAGAGTGGCGTGTAGACTGGTTTGAAGGCGTATTCGACTTCGCACAGGTAGAAGATGCATTAAAAGACCTTCGTGCAGCACTCGGCAATATTCCGATTCTGATGACGTTCCGTACCTCCAAAGAGGGCGGCGAGAAAGCTATCGAGCCGGAAGCATACGCTGAGCTGAACATCAAGGCAGCACAGACCGGATACGTTGATCTGATCGACGTTGAGATCTTCACCGGAGATGAGATCGTAAAGAAAATCATCGACGGCGCACACGCTGCAGGCGTAAAGGTTGTTGCTTCCAACCATGATTTCTTCAAAACTCCTGCAAAAGCAGACATCATCTACAGACTGCGCAAGATGCAGGATATGAACGCAGATATTCCGAAGATCGCTGTTATGCCGCAGAATAAGAAAGACGTTCTGACCCTGCTTGCAGCAACAGAGGAAATGACCACCAATTATGCGGACAGACCGATCATCACCATGTCTATGGCAGGCACCGGTGTAATCAGCCGTCTCTGCGGTGAGGTGTTTGGTTCTTCCATGACCTTCGGCGCGGCGAAGAAAGCATCCGCACCGGGTCAGATGGGTGTGAATGATCTGAGCACCGTTCTGGATCTGCTTCACAAAGCCATGTAACCGTTTTTTCTTTATGGGACACCGGTATTTTTAGCTTTGCTGTTGATGCCGATGTCCCTTTTGTATTATTGTTCTGTTATAAATTTAACGGAGGTATGCCTTTTATGAAGAGAGTATTTCACTGGCTGGATGAAAACTTGGAAGAATTTCTTCTTGTGATCGGTCTGATCGCCATGACGCTGATCATGGGAATTCAGGTTTTCTGCCGCTACGTCCTTGGCATGTCGCTGTCGTGGTCGGAAGAGCTGACCAGATATATTTTTATCTGGTGCGGTTTTTTAAGCGTCAGCTACTGCAGCAAAAAATGCCTTTCCATCAAGATCGAGCAGTTTGTTGCGATTTTTCCGCGGAGAGGAAAAGCCATTTTCAAAATTGTGAATCATACATTTGAACTGATTTTTTTCATCTATATGATTCCGTTTGCTTTTTCCTATATGATGTCGTCAGTTAAAAGCGGCCAGCTTTCCCCGGCCTGCAAAATTCCGATGTACTTTATCCAGGCAGCACCGCTCGTCTCCTTTGTGCTGGTTGCATTCCGCGTTCTGCAGCGGTGGATGATCGAGTTCCGTGTGGCACGCGGTGAGAATGTTTTCGACCCGGCGCATCCGGAGCGAAATACGCCGGAGTCCTTCATCGAGGCAAATGCCGGAGCAGATAACGCCACAGAAAATGCCCTGAACGCGGGTATCGACAACCGCATCCATACGATTAAAAATTCGAATGAGGAGGAACGCTAATGCCAGTCGTAGTATTATTTCTGATTTTTGTTGCATTGCTGGTCATCGCTGTTCCGGTATCGATTACCCTTGGAATCACATCTGTGCTTCCGTCGGTGTTTGACCCGTCTTTTACGGTAGGAGCCAAATATCTGATCCGTGCCATGTTCGGAGGACTCGATTCCTTCCCTCTGCTGGCAGTTCCGATGTTCGTCCTCTCCGGTATCATCATGGCTAAGGGAGGCATCTCCAAAAAACTGTTTGATGTCTTTGCCTATTTTCTCGGAAAATTCACCGCAGGTATGCCGTGCGCCGTTATCGTCACCTGCCTTTTTTACGGTGCGATTTCCGGTTCCGCTCCGGCGACCGTTGCCGCTGTCGGAAGCATGACAATCCCGATTCTGACTACCCTTGGTTATGATCTGACATTCTCCACAGCGATTGTGGCAGTTGCCGGCGGCCTTGGCGTTATCATTCCCCCGAGTATTCCGTTCATCATGTACGGTATGGCTTCCGGCGCTTCGGTCAGTGACCTGTTCCTTGCCGGAATTGTACCGGGTCTGATGATCGGTCTGCTGCTGATGGTTTATGCCGTTTATCACTGCAAACGGTATGGGGAGGACAAAGAGAAGATCCATGCAGAAGTCAAAGTGCTGCATGACAAAGGCCTGCTTCGCGTTTTAAAAGAGAGCTTTTTTGCACTGCTCAGCCCGGTGATCATCCTTGGCTGTATCTACAGCGGTGTCGCTTCCCCGACTGAGGCGGCTGTTATCTCCGTATTCTATGCATTGATCATCAGCCTTTTTGTGTACAGGAGTATCCGCATCCGCGACATCTGGTCCATTCTGGTTGAGGCGATTCGTACCTTCACCCCGATCCTGTTTATTCTGGCGGCATCGACGGCATTTTCCCGTGTGCTGACGCTGATGCAGGTACCGCAGACGGTCAGCGAGTTTATCCTGAACAACTTCCACAGCCCGGTTGCGATCCTTCTGATCATCAATGTATTCCTGCTGATTGTCGGAATGGTTATGGATACGACACCGGCGATTCTGATTCTGACGCCGATCCTTCTGCCGATTGTGCAGGCGATCGGCATGAATCCGATTCAGTTTGGTGTCATCATGGTTGTCAACCTTGCGATTGGTTTCGTAACACCGCCGATCGGTGTCAATCTGTTCGTGGCAAGCTCCCTGACCGACGTTCCGGTTATGCAGATTGCGAAGAAGGCAATGCCGATGATCGGTTTCTTCCTCGTGGCGCTGCTGCTGATTACGTTTATCCCGGCAATTTCGATTGGAATTTTATAAGGAGGAGCGAAAGACAATGAAAAAGATGACAAAAAAGAAAAAGCTTTTCCGAAAAGTGACGGCGCTTGCCGCTGTCGTTGTACTCGGTGCATCACTTGCCGGCTGTGGTTCTTCCGATGGGGAGACAACACAGCGTTATTCCTGGCCGCTGGCAACGGCGAGCCCGGAGGACACCGTAACACAGATTTTTGCCGAGAAGTTTGCGGAAGAGATTTCAGAGCTGAGCGATGGAAGGATGAAAATTCAGGTTTACGCAAACTCAACGCTTGGCGGCGACCGCGATCTGCTTGAAACGTGTGCCGATGGTGATATTCCGTTTGTCGTACAGAATACGGCACCGCAGGTTTCTTTTATGGGGGATCTTGCCGTGTTTGATTTGCCGTGTGTGTTTGATTCTCTCGATGAATGCCGTGAGAAGATTGATAATCCGGAGTTTTACGAGCTGATCAGCAATGTTTACACAGAGGGCGGCTATCACCTGCTCGGTATGGCGGATCAGGGATTTCGTGTCATGAGTACGAATAAGCCGGTTTACAGCTTTTCGGATTTCAAGGGCCAGAAGATCCGTACCATGGAGAACAGCTACCATCTGGCATTCTGGAAAGCCATCGGTGCCAACCCGACGCCGATGAGCTTCAGTGAGGTTTACATCGGCCTGCAGCAGCACACGATTGATGCGCAGGAGAACCCGTATGAGGTCATCGTTTCGAATAATCTGTATGAGCAGCAGGATTACGTAGTGGAAACGAACCATCTGCCGCATCTGATTTCCCTGATTGTCAACGACGATTTCTTCAAAGCTCTGCCGGAGGACGAGCAAGAGATCATGACAGAGGCCGCAAAGATTGCGACCGAGTACGCAAGAGAGCAGTCCGATGCCCGTATCGCCGACAAGATCGCGACGATCGAGGAGAGCGGAACGAAGATTCTGACACTCGATGACCAGACAAGAGCGGAGATCCGAGAGGCATCGAAGAGTGTGTATAAGTCGATTGAGGAGAATATTGATCCGGCGATTTACAATGCGTATATGGATGGGATTGAAAACTGAGCGTTATTCACTAAAAAAATGGTGACGATTCAGAGCCTTATCTCGATGTTGCTTTTCGCTATATGAAACTCCGGAAAAATTGCTCATTCATGCAAGCGTGTTTCGCGATTTTTCTTCGGCTTCGCATGGCTCTGAATCGTTGCAAAAAAAGAAATTTCCCGGCTGCGGGGTGCTGAAAAACGGTGCTTCGCAGCCATTTTTTTCTGTCCGGATCGCTTTAAAATCACTTTGAATTTACAAAATCTGCCTTGCACCGTCGAAATTACAAGATTATAATGATGTTTGGAAGGTTTTTGAGCTATTACTGATGAACAAGGGAGGCAAAAAAATGATTTTTGAACACATGGACCGGATTGTATTTGCAGGAGATTCCGTAACAGATATGGAAAGTGCACAGCCGGTGGGGGAAGGTTTATTTGAAAATGTCGGAAAGAGCTACGTTCGAATTGTCGAGAACATGCTCGCAGCATTCTACCCGGAGATATATCTCCGCGTGACAAACTCCGGTATCAGTGGAAACACAAGCCGCGACCTGCTGCAGCGCTTCGACCGTGATGTCGTATCATTAAAACCAGACTGGGTATCCATCTGCATCGGCATCAACGACGTCTGGAGACAGTTCGACAGCCCGGCCATCCCGGACGAGCAGGTATCGCCGGAGGAGTACCGTTCCAACGTCGAAAAGATGATTCTTTCCGTAAAAGATAATGTAAAAGGAATTTTCCTCATGACCCCATACTACATGGAGCCAAATGGGGAGGACTGGATGAGAAAACGCATGGACACCTACGGCGCGATCTGCAGCGAGCTGGCTGAGAAATACGGCTGCCGCTTTATCGACCTGCAGGCCGTCTTCAACGATTACTTCCAGTACCGCCATTCCTCCTACATCGCCTGGGATCGAATCCATCCGAACCAGATCGGCGCTACAGTGATCGCACGGGCATTTCTGGAAAAATGCGGATTCGACTATAATCACAGACCGGAGCATGCTTGAAAAACCATTTCCGCAATCTGAAAGCGCCACTTTGCGGTATGGCTTGCCCTCATAAGGCAGACAAAAAGCGGGAATCGTTATTGGGGTCCTCGCTTTTTCTTTGTCCTGTTCTGTCTGAAAACAGCGGACAGAGTCGAAAAAAGAGAAAAAGAATCGGTAAAATTTTGCTTAAATTACCAAAAATAATTGCTGTTTTGGGACAGTTATGGTATATTATGACTATACATACATTTATGTGGCGCTACATGGGGACATAAGAGTGAGACATAAAAGAAAGGTAACTATTCAGAACCCCATCTCGATTCCGCTTGCGCTGCATCTCGATGTTGCTTCTCGCCATATGAAATTCCAGAAAACCGCGCATTCATGCAAGCGTGATTCACGATTTTCTTCTCTTTCGCATGGATCTGAATGGTTACAAATAAAGAATAGAACAGGAGAAAAAAAGATATGTATCTGGAAGAGTATAAGAGATGGCTGGCAGCTGATCTGGAAGACGCAGATCTGAACCCGGAGCTGGCACGGATTGAAGGAAACGATGAGGAGATCAAGGACCGTTTTGCTGTATCTCTGAAATTCGGAACCGCAGGACTTCGTGGTGTACTTGGCGCAGGAACAAACCGTATGAATATCTATGTAGTACGTCAGGCAACACAGGGACTTGCAAACTGGGTAAAAACACAGGGCGGAAACCAGACCGTAGCCATCAGCTATGACAGCCGTATTAAGAGCGATGTATTCGCAAAAACAGCAGCAGGCGTTCTGGCTGCAAACGGAATCAAAGTCAGAATTTACGACGCACTGATGCCGGTACCGGCACTTTCCTTTGCAACCCGTTATTACAACTGCAACGCAGGTATCATGGTAACTGCATCCCACAACCCGGCAAAATACAACGGCTACAAAGCCTACGGCCCGGACGGATGCCAGATGACCGATGATGCTGCAGCAATCGTATACGCAGAGATTCAGAAAACCGATATCCTGACCGGCGTAAAATATATGCCGTTTGCACAGGGAGTAGAAGAGGGACTGATCCGTTTCGTCGGCGATGACTGCAAGAATGCACTGTACGAAGCCATCGAATCCCGTCAGGTTCGTCCAGGCCTCTGCAAGACCGCTGGACTGAAACTCGTTTACAGCCCGCTGAACGGATCTGGTCTTGTACCGGTTACCCGTGTATTAAAAGACATCGGCATCACTGATATCACCATCGTTCCGGAGCAGGAGTATCCGAACGGATACTTCACCACCTGCAGCTATCCGAACCCGGAAATCTTTGCTGCACTGGAAAAAGGCCTGGATCTTGCAAAAGAGACCGGCGCAGACCTGATGCTGGCAACCGACCCGGATGCAGACCGTGTTGGTATTGCCATGAAGTGCCCGGATGGAAGCTATGAGCTGGTAACCGGAAACGAAGTCGGCGTTCTGCTTCTCGACTACATCTGCGCAGGCCGCATCGAGAAAGGCACCATGCCGGAGAAACCGGTTGCTGTAAAATCCATCGTATCCACACCACTGGCAGATGCTGTTGCCGAGCACTACGGCGTTGAGCTCCGCAGCGTTCTGACCGGATTCAAATGGATCGGCGATCAGATTGCAAACCTTGAGGCAGACGGCGAAGTAGACCGCTTCATCTTCGGATTCGAGGAGAGCTACGGATACCTGGCCGGTCCGTATGTAAGAGATAAAGACGCAGTCATCGGCTCCATGCTGATCTGCGAGATGGCAGCTTATTACAGAAGCATCGGAAGCTCCCTGAAACAGAGACTGGAAGAGATCTATGCCGAGTATGGCCGTTACCTGAACAAAGTAGACAGCTTCGAGTTCCCGGGACTTAGCGGAATGGACAAGATGGCCGGTATTATGGATGGCCTTCGAAAAGAGCCGCTGACCGAGATCGCAGGTTCCGCTGTTGTCAAAGTAACCGATTACGAGAAACCGGAAGAAACAGGACTCCCATCCGCAAACGTTCTGATCTACAAACTGGCAAATGGTGAAACCGTCATCGTCCGCCCGTCCGGTACAGAGCCGAAGATCAAGGTATATTACACAACACTTGGCAAGGATCTGGCAGAGGCAGAAGCAGAGAAAGAAAAACTCGCAGAGGCTTTGAAACCGATTTTGGCATAAAGAAAATAAAAGAATGGAAGGGCGTGGCTTTGGTCACGCCCTTTTTTGAACCGAAATTTCTTTTGAAAAGTGTAAGATTTTCTGCAAAATGGCGTGATGATAGATGAAAGGGGGGATTTCCATATGGAGGATACTCATATTGTCCAAATGTACTGGGACAGGAACGAAACAGCGATCAGCGAGTCTGCGGTGAAATATGGTACATACTGTACTTCGATTGCACAGAATATTCTGCAGAATCCGGCGGATGCAGAAGAATGTGTCAACGACACCTGGCTTCACGCGTGGAATGCCATGCCGCCGCACCGGCCGTCTCTGCTATCCACATTTCTTGGAAAAATAACGAGAAATCTTTCGTTTGATCTGTATAGAAAAATGCATCGCAAAAAACGCGGAGAAAGTCAGATGGATGCGGTATTGGACGAGCTGGAAGAATGTGTTTCGGGGAAAGATGATATTGAGCGGCAGTGGGAGATGAAAGAACTGATCGCGGAGATCAATCAGTTTCTGCAGAAGCTGCCGGAGGAAAAACGATGCATGTTTGTCCTGCGGTACTGGTATGTAGACAGCATCGGTGAAATCGCGGAGCGGCTGGGAAGAAGTGAAAATTATATTTCAGTTTCATTAAACCGGATCCGTGGAAAATTGCATACACACTTGACGGAAAGGGGGTTCGAATTATGAAGAAAGAAGAATTGTTTGAAGTGCTGGGAAATCTGGAGCCTGGTATGGTGGAAAAAGCACGGAGTGATCGCCACCCGCGGAGAGGCGTATGGAAAAAATGGACGGCCGCCGCAGCCTGCGCGGTGATCATCGGCGGAGCTGTGCTGGGGGTTGCGACATGGAGAAACGGTCGGGAGGGTTCTGCAGTCCGTTATCCGTCGGGGGTAACGACGGTTCTGGCGGCTTATCCGGCATCTGTGGAGCGGACAATGGATGCACAGAAATTCATGGAAAGCGATGCACACTGGGACTGGTGGGATTCGTACCGGGAGTTGACAGCAAAATCAGCAGAACTGCAGTCGGGAATGGATGCATATTATCAGAACCTGATGAAACAAATGCTGGTTTCAGAAGATGAAAATACCGTCTGCTCGCCGATCAATCTGTATATCGCGTTTGCAATGCTGGCGGAAACTTCGGATGGAAATACGCGGCAGCAGATTCTGGATATGCTTGGTGCGCAGGACATGGACACCTTACGGGAAAATGTTTCTTCACTCTGGGAAAGCAATTATGCAGACACGCCCGCGCTGAAAAGTGTGCTGGCAAATTCGCTGTGGCTCGATAGTGAGGAATCATACAATGACGCAACGCTGCAGCGGCTGGCGGAGCAGTACTATGCATCGACATTCAGAGGAACGCCAGGATCAAAAGAAATGGATCAGGCATTGCAGACCTGGACGGATAATAATACCGGCGGGCTTTTGAAGGAATATACGAAAGACATGGCGATCGCACCGGATACCGTGTTTGAGCTTGTATCTACCATCTATTATAAGGCGATGTGGAGGGAAAATTTCTGGGAAGTGAATACAGAGAAGGAAACGTTCCACGGAACTGCGGGAGACACCGATGTGGATATGATGAAAAAAACGGAACGGATGGATGTCTACCAGGGAGAACAATTTACGGCAATCGGTCTTAGCCTTCAGGACAGCGGCTCTATGTATTTCCTGCTTCCGGATGAAAATGCAGATGTAAGTGAACTGGTATCATCGCCGGATCTGATGAAGGTTATACGGCGGGATGAAAGCAGTGATAACTGGTATTCCCCTATGGTGAATCTGTCTGTTCCTAAATTTAAAGTATCGGAGAAAACAGACCTGATCGAAACGGTGCGTGCACTTGGTGTAACGGATGCACTGGATGCGGATCTGGCGGATTTCAGTCCATTAACAGAGAACAGGAATGGCTTATACCTGAGCAAAGCAGACCACGCCGCCATGCTCGAAATTGATGAAAACGGAGTAACCGGAGCAGCCTATACAGAACTTGGCGTTTCAGAAACCGCAGCAGAAATCCCGGACGACGAAATCGATTTCGTACTGGATCGTCCATTCCTGTTTCTTGTTACGGGGCAGGACGGATCGCTGTTGTTCTCGGGAGTTGTAAGAAATATCGACGGGAAGTGAAAAAAGGAGTCGGACTGTCCGACTCCTTTTAAAATAGAAGAACTCAGGGTATTTCATTCTCCGAAGCGGATATTCTTTACTGTTTTCTTCTCAATATGCAAATCTTCATAAATCCGGTTGCCACCATTTCCCTGCGGCGCCTGGGCAAGAAGCCCTACTTTTACGGTCTTTTTACCGGAAAGATTAAAAAATCTTGTCATAAAATAATGAATGCCGTCTTCAGAATAATGGAAAGCAAAGGAATTTTTCACTCTGCAAATTTTCAGCCATGCGGTATTTCCGGAAATATTACTTCCGTTGGCATCGTCAGAATAACCTTGTTTCGTCACAACGCTGACAGCGGCATGAGTTCCGAAATCGGTTTTTTCAAAGCAGCTTTTTGCCCAGTTGTCCAGATCTTCCATGACCATAAGAGAAGAAGAGTCATAGATGTCTTTGAAGTCATGAGAAACTTTGACAGTCAGAACAAAATCGCCTTCGATTTCCGTATAATAATAGGGTGCATTGTGCAGTGATTCCGGCGTAATGCCTTCTTCCGAAACAGTGCCGTTGTTGCAGAAGAAATCTGTCCCAGCCGGTGCAAAGATGACAAGCTTGCCTTCTTCCTCTCTTTTTAATTCGCTTTCATTTAACCAGGAAAAATCCATCATCCTATCTCCTTTCTAAGAAGTGTGTCTGAGACACGTTACAGTATCTCTTCGGTGCTTATTTTTACTCTGCGTTCCTTTGTCGGAGCAGAAAAACAGACAAAATCAGTACAGCAGGGAAAATGCAGCCGGCCAGCATACCTGCCTTCAGATCGTCGCCGGTGTTTTGTGTGACAAATCCAATAACAAATGGGCCAATGGAACCGCCCATATCTCCGGCCATGGCGAGAAGTGCGAACAGTGCAGTTCCGCCGAGTGGAATTTTAGAGGATGAAATACTGATGGTTCCCGGCCACATAATTCCTACGGAGAAACCACACACAACGCAGCCTGTAAGATTTAAAAGAGGATATGGTGCGAGAGCTGCAGCCAGATAACAGATCAGGCAAAGTGTACCGGATGCGATCATAAATTTTGTTAAGTCAATTTTTTCCCCGTATTTACCATAGAAGGTTCTGCTGATGCCCATCATCACAGCAAACAGGCACGGTCCTGCAATGTCTCCAATGCTTTTTGAGAGACCTAATGCAGACTCGGCATAAGCGGAAGCCCATTGCGCCATCGAAATCTCGCTTGCTCCGGCGCAGACCATAAGAACAAGGGAAATCCAGAAAATGGGAAGACGGCACAGCTGACGAACGGTAAGTCCTTCTTCGCTTCCGGTCAGTGATTCAATCGGGCAGGAAAGAAAATTAAACGTATTGTACAGTGGAAGTACAGCCCAGATACATGCGAGGATCGGCCAGCGTTCCATACCAAAAACTGCCAGAAAAGCAGTGGAAAGTAAGATGACGCCTACAGACCCCCAGCAGTAAAAGGAGTGAAGCAGACTCATAACGCTGTCCTTATTGTCAAACGGACAAGCCTCTACGATTGGGCTGACAAGAACCTCAATCAGTCCGCTTCCGGCGGCATAGATCATGGCACTGAGCAAAATTCCTGCATAGGCATTTGGCAGAATATTGGGCAGAAAGGCAAGTCCAATCAGGCCGCAGGCGGAAAGAATCTCAGAAGCAACGACACACCTGCGATAACCGATTTTATCGACATATCTGGCACAGAACAAATCGACAAGAAGTTGTGTGAAAAAGAATACTGTCGAGATAAACGCAATTTTTCCAAGAGAAATATGGTAAGTTCTGTGAAAGGTAAGAAATAGTAAAGGTGCAAAATTTGCAGAAATTGCCTGCGTGATAAATCCAAGATAACAGGCAATTAAGGTTTTGTGGTAGTTCTTTTTCATGATGATATACTCCGTTTTTTAAAATGGCAGAACTGCTGCGGCCGTAGTGTTCGTTTCGTTGCCGTTCACCGTGTTCCATGGAGCGACAACGATTCTTTTTGTATAATAACGTAAAATAGTGTCGCTTTCACTGGAATATATCGTCTGTTTATTGTATAATATCGTAAAATAGAGAGGGACGTGCCTGAAAAACGGAGGCGGGGAAAGATGGAATTTAATACATTTTATAACAAGATCCAAACGGATGAAAGCATGATGGAAACGATACAGCATGGAAACAGTGAGTATCCGTTTCAATTGTATTACGACGATCTTGCGTTGTTTGATTTTCATTGTGTAGAATGGCACTGGCATGTGGAGTTTGAGTTTGTTTTTGTACAGGAGGGAACAGCAACCTTCTGGGTTGGCGAAAAGCAGTTTTCACTGGGACAGGGAACGGGCATTTTTATTAACTCAAAGATTTTGCATCGCTATTTTTCTGAAGGCCATGCGATTGTGCCAAATTTCGTTCTGAAACCGACATTTCTCGCTTCGGCAGACAGCCTGATTTACAAAAAATACATTGCACCGATACAGGCGTGTAAGGTGGACTGCATTGTCTTTTGCAGGGAAATAAAATGGCAGGCAGAAGCACTGGAGCTCATGCAGAAAATTCTCAAAGCGCAGGAATCAGACAAAGACCGGGAACTGGTTACTTTATTTCTGACGCAGGAATTGTGGCACTTGCTTTATTTGCACATGGATTCGGAAGTGCTGCAGAAAAAAAGAGAAAATACGGCATCCTCACAGGGAAGAACACAGCTGATGATGCAATATATTCATCAAAATTTCCGACAAAATCTTACATTGGAGGATATCGCCGAGCAGGCTATGGTGAGCAAAAGTACGGCATTGAATCTGTTCCGAAGATATCTTCACGATACGCCGGTGCATTATCTGGTGAAGTATCGTCTGCAGGAGGCTGCAAAGCTTCTGGCCACGACGGAGAAAAAGATAACTGTAATTTCCGGCGAGACGGGATTTGAAAATATGGATTATTTTTGCAAAACATTTAAGAAATATTATGGGAGGACACCGACGGAATATCGAAGAAAAAAACAAATGGATACGGATGACAGAGAAGGGATCGTTCAAGATGTAGTGTAAGAGAAAACGGAAAAATTACATTCTGAAAAAGGAGCGGAATCCGGTGTGGGTTCTGCTCCTTTTTGAATGGAAAATTATGGAACATACTTATTCGACACAGCCAAAAACTCTTCTACATATTGCTCCAGTGCCGCAAGCAGCTCTTCAAGCGGAAAGACCTTCAGATCCTGCGCGGCTTCCGGCGGGACGGAGAGGAAGTGATGGAGGAGGTCAAGTACCTGTTGGACGTTCTCATACGGAATTTCTGTGATTCCAGGGTTCGTGACGTTGGAATCGAGATCGAGCGGGATGCAATAGCGGTTGACAAGATATGTATTCATTCGTGTATAATCCCCATAATAATACTCCTCCGTGAGATATCTGGAAGAAGGAATGGATGTCCGCGATTTTTTGATATAAACCGTTGCAATCTCATCTCTCATATCTGTAATTTCCCCATCCGCATTATAAAATTCCACAATCTGCGGAATGAAATCCTTAAAAAATTTCCGGTCAATATAAAGATGAAAATAATATCCCAGTGCGCTCGAATCTGGCAGAAGTGAACGGTATTTCGCTGTAAACCGTGTAAGATCCGGGAATACCATCATTTTTTCGCGGTAAAGCGGATCGCGGAAATGGGAGGATTCTTTCTGCTGCGTCGCATCCGGCAGAAGATTTCCGATTAGAAAATCATTTACCGATGAAATCGGATATGGAAAATCCGGGTGGGACGGGAGGTGCTTTAACAGCATTTGGGCTGCGGTGAGATGTAAAATAAAACCTGGCATGGGAATGAAGATGTCCTTTCGTATTTGCTTCTAATCTAAACAAAATGGCAGCGTTTGTCAAATTCTATTTACTTGGCATGATAGGATGAAACCTCATGTGTACTTCTTAATTTGATCATTTTATACATAATGATGAAATTGAATTGACAATGATAAAATTAACGAATATACTGAAATCATAGCAGAAATACAACATATTGGGGAACGCAAATGAGACAGTTTACTTATCAGGAGAAATGGAAAAAATTACTCACGCCGGAAATTGTATCCTATCTGACGCAGATTCATGAATTCAAAGGAGAGCAGACTTTGTTCATCGAAGCAAAAGCGGATGCGCTGAATCAGCTTGTTGAAATTGCAAAAATTCAGAGTACAGAAGCATCGAACAAAATTGAGGGTATTTACACTTCGGATGAACGGTTAAGAGCCCTGGTGCGGGATACGACGAGACCGAAAACGCGCAGCGAGCGTGAAATTGCCGGCTATCGGGATGTGCTGAATACAATTCATGAGAGTCATGATTACATTCCACCCAAGCCGTCCATCTTTTTGCAGCTTCATCGAGATCTGTACAAATTTGAAGGATATGATATCGGCGGAAAATACAAAACAGTAGATAATGTGATAGAAGAAGAGGATACAATCGGAAATACATTTATTCGATTCCGCCCGGTTCCGGAGTGGGAGACACCGGCAGCAGTTGAATCATTATGTGAGGCCTTTGAACAGGCGCTGGGATCGGAACAGATAGATCCACTGCTGTTGATTCCCATGTTCATTCTCGATTTTCTGTGCATTCATCCTTTTAATGACGGAAATGGAAGAATGAGCCGTCTGCTTACCTTACTTTTATATTACCGGGCAGGCTATATTGTAGGAAAATATATCAGTATCGAGAAATTAATCGAAACGACAAAAGAAGAATACTATGAGTGCCTGCGGCAGAGCTCCGAACAATGGCATGAAAACGAAAATGATTATGAGCCATTTGTGAAATACATGCTCAGCATTATGATTGCGGCATACCGGGATTTTTCTTCCAGAGTGAATCTGCTGACAACATCTGGAATGTCAAAGCCGGATCGTGTAAAAGAAATCATTCGTACAACACCGGGGCAGATTACCAAAACGGAAATATTAAAAAAGTGTCCGGATATCAGCCAGGTAACGGTTCAGAGGGCACTTGCTGATTTGCTATCGTCTGGTGAAATTCTGAAAATCGGCGGCGGGCGATATACGAAATATACATGGAATAATGACTAACGAGAGGAGAAGTTGAAAGGATGATTACTGGTGAATTAAAAAATAAAATTGATGCATTGTGGGATATTTTCGCGGCGGGAGGCCTTGTAAATCCGCTGGAAGTCATTGAGCAGATCACCTATTTGATGTTTATTCATGATCTGGACGACTCCGATAATATTCGTGCCAAAGAGAGCGCCATGCTTGGTCTGTCGTATCAGAGTATTTTCGTGGAAGAAGTAAAAATAGGAGAAAGAACGATTGACGGATCGCAGCTGAAATGGTCGGTCTTTCACGACTTTCCTGCTGATCGGATGTATTCTGTGATGCAGGAGTGGGTATTTCCGTTCATTAAGACATTGCATAGTGACAAAAACAGTGCGTATTCTAAATACATGGATGACGCAATCTTTAAACTGCCGACACCGCTGGTGCTGTCGAAGGTGGTAGACTCGCTGGACGAAATTTATAAAATGATGAGCGAAATTCAGGCAACCGATGTACGGGGAGATGTGTATGAATATCTTCTTTCGAAAATTGCTCAGTCCGGCCGCAACGGTCAGTTTAGAACACCTCGCCACATTATTCGTATGATGGTGGAAATGATGGATCCATCCAGCAGTGAAATGATCTGCGATCCGGCCTGCGGAACTTCTGGTTTTCTGGTTGCAGCAGGAGAGTATTTAAAAGAAACAAAAAAAGAAGAAATCTTTTTTGATAAACAGAAAAAAGATCACTACATGAATCATATGTTCCATGGATACGATATGGATCGAACGATGCTTCGTATCGGCGCGATGAATATGATGACACATGGAATTGACAATCCATTCATTGAGTATAGAGACAGTTTATCTGATCAGAATGGCGACAAAGATAAATATACGCTTATTCTGGCAAACCCTCCATTTAAAGGGAGCCTTGACGCAGAGTCCGTATCCGGTGATTTGCTGAAAGTGTGCAAGACGAAAAAAACAGAACTGTTATTCCTGGCATTATTTCTGCGGATGCTGAAAATCGGCGGCCGCTGTGCCTGCATTGTACCAGATGGAGTTTTATTTGGGTCGTCCACGGCGCACAAGGCAATTCGAAAAGAAATCGTAGAAAACCAGAGACTGGAAGCAGTTGTTTCCATGCCATCCGGTGTATTTAAGCCTTACGCGGGAGTATCCACGGCGATCCTGATCTTCACCAAAACCGAACATGGCGGAACCGATCAGGTCTGGTTCTACGACATGACCGCCGATGGCCTCACCCTGGATGACAAACGGTCACCAATTGCGGAAAATGATATTCCGGATATCATAGAGCGATTTAAATATCTCGATCAGGAAGTGGACAGAAAACGCACGGACAAATCTTTCCTGGTTCCGAAAAAAGAGATTGTAGAGAATGGGTATGATCTCAGCATTAACAAATACAAAGAGGTAGAATATATCCCGGTGGAATATCCGCCGACATCGGAAATTATGGCAAATATTCGCGAGTTGGAACGGGAGATTGGGAAAGAGATGGATGAGCTGGAGAAATTGTTGAATTTATAGAAAGAAGGGCACTGATGACGAGAAACGTAAGTATTGTTACGGACCTTGAGGGCAGAAAAATTGTTTTGATTCATGATGTCCGTTTTAAAGGGAAAAAACGTGAGGATTGGGAAAGTGTGGAGCAGTATTTAAAAGAGTATGTTGGGGAATTTTTTGAAATTTCCGAGACATCTGAAAAGATATTTATATCCAGCAGTTTTCCAGATGAATATGCTGGTTCGGAAAGTAGAATTGCATTAAAGGGTGCTGTGGCAAAAGCGAAAGCAAATGCGGTGCAGGGAATCCCGGAGTTGATTCAGATTGCATCAAATAGGGAATATTCGGAAAATGTAAAGAAGAAACATGCAAAAGATGCTAAATTGGGATGGTACAGGTACGATGTCCGTTTTGCTTTACCTGTATACGATGATAAGAATGGTGAACTTATTCGACACAATATTTTTTTCACCAGGATGCTGGTACGCCATGATGCGGATGGGAAAAAGTACTTGTACGATTTTTTAGGAATAAAAAAAGAAACGAGCAGCCCGCTTGAGTCATAAGACTGTACGGTGAAAACCCATTTCTTGATGTTTATACTACATAAAAATACGTTTGTTGTCAAGTGGTGAAAAAAATTGTTTTGGAATCAGGAGCATCTACGACGATCCTGATCTTTACTAAGATCGAACACGGCGGAACCGATCAGGGCAGACATCCGTCAGTTGGAGCAGGAGATAGGGAAAGAGATGGATGAGCTGGAGAAATTATTGGAATAGGAGGGGACCAAATTGCCTAGAGTGAGTAAACGTGGGGGATTTTCTGATAGAAATGGAATTAAACCAGAAAGCGTAGAGATTCAATTGAAAAAATTTGATCAAAGGACAAGAATACAATTGCAAAACTTGATCAGTGAATTATATGGGGACATATATAGCGAGGAGTTAAAGTACGGTTATAGCGGAAGAAATACACAAAATTTTTTCAAATTTGTGCTTGGTGAAATATACGCAGAACCGGTTAATTCACAGAAAATATATAAGGATACTGAAATTTTTAAATTGATTAACAATACGATGTTAAATGATGAATATGATGATGTGCTAACATTAACAGAAGCTATTGTTCAATATTGGGATGTTTATTTGAAAGGCAGCAATCCTAGCTATTATAATAAGTATGTTGGATATACAGATAACTCTTTATTTGATTATGTAAATTCGATTTTTGAAAGAGAATACATAGGTTATAGATTTATAGACGAAAAAATAGTGCCTATTAGTGATAAACATGAGGTATCAGCCATACGAGAAGCGCTAGAAAATAAGTATCAGCCGGTGCGAGAACATATTGCTAAGGCAAATACTTTGTTAGCAGATAGAGAAAATCCGGATTATGAAAATTCAATAAAAGAAAGTATAAGCGCAGTCGAGGCTATTTGTGAAATATTAACTTCAACGGGAGGAAAAGAGGCCACGCTTGGAAGCATGTTGAAAAAATTAGAAGATAAAGGAATTAAAATACATCCGGCATTAAAAGCGGCATACAGCTCATTATATGGATATACCAGTGATGCAAGTGGAATTCGACATGCAAAAAATGTAGGAGGAAAGAATTCTACGTTCGAAGAAGCGAAGTATATGCTGGTGGTTTGTTCTGCTTTTGTCAATTATTTAATAGCACTAGAGGCGAAATGAGTAAAGAAAGGACTATTCGAATTATCAAATTCGGATTTGTGGGATAAATGTATGTATGTTAGGCTAGGAGAAATATGTGATTTTCAATCTGGAGGAACACCATCCAAAAATAATCAAAAATTTTTCGATGGAGATATTCCGTGGATCACAACAGTAGCTTTAAAGGGTTTGGGAATCGATGGAAGTGACGCAGTAAATTGGATTACAGAAGAAGCTATTAAACAAAGTGCAGCCAAAATTGTTCCGGCAAATTCCATAATGATAGGAACACGTGTTGGAGTGGGGAAAGTAGCCATTAATTTAGTTGATATGTCTACCAGTCAAGATATTGTTTCTCTGATTGGAATAGATGAAACTAGATGGTGTAAAGAGTATCTTTGCAAGTGTTTGATTGGAAAAAGTCAATATCTAAATTCCCAAGCACGTGGCGCAACAATTAAGGGTATAAAAATTGATACACTTGCAAATTTGAAAATACCAGAGATATCAATTGAAAAACAGTATGAAGTTTCAAGGATAATTGATAAAACGAGGATTATTATAGAACAACGAAAACAAGAGCTTATGAATTTAAATGAGCTGATGAAAGCCCGATTTGTCGAGATGTTTGGTGATATAAAGACTAATGAGTATGGATGGGAAAAATGCACATTCAAGGACATTAGTACAAAGATTACAGATGGAGAACATGGCACAGTCCCAAGAGTAGATGAAGGCGAAGGATATCTCTATTTCATGGCTCGTAATATTACAAAAGAAGGTGAAATTGATTTATCTGAAACATCTTTTGTTCCACGAGAAATCCATGAAAAAATATATAAAAGATGTAATCCGGAAAAGGATGATTTGCTTCTGGTATGCGTAGGGGCTACAATAGGAAAATGTACATTAGTTTCAGAAATAATGGGTGAGTTTAGCATGGCGCGTAGTGTGGCATTGATTAAACCTAATAAAGAAATGGTTACAAGTAATTTCTTGATAAATTTATTAAGAAGCGAAGCAATTCAGAATGATATTGATCATTGTTCACATGCGGCTGCACAGGCTGGACTATATACAAATATGATTAATAGTTTGGAGGCTTTTGTGCCACCTATGGATCTTCAGATTGAGTTTGATACGTTTTGTGAACAAGTCTACAAATCAAAAGTTGCAGTACAAAAAGCATTAGATGAAACACAGTTATTATTTGATTCTTTGATGCAAGAATATTTTGGATAAGATTACGAATGGTTGTAGGATGCTGGTACTTAAGAGAGGAGTACCAGCATGGATGAGAAAATCGTAACAGTATTAAATGAAATGTCGGAATATTTGTCTATTCCACAGATGAAAAAGTTACAAGAGGTGATTCTGAAAACATTTGCAGAAAATGAAGCAGTGAAAACGGACATCTCGAATGATGAATTTCTAAATATGTTTCTCGCAGCTAAGCGAATAGAAGGATGTTCGGAACGTACAATAAGTTATTATCAGACAACCGTTCAGCATTTGCTGTCTAAAATTGAAACAAACGTCCGTAAAGTGACAACGGAAGAGATACGTGAATACCTATCGGCATATCAACAATGGAATCACTGTTCGAATGTAACGATAGATAATGTTCGCCGTAACATTTCCAGCTTCTTTTCCTGGCTAGAAGAGGAAGACTATATTTTAAAGAGCCCTATGAGGAGAATCCATAAAATCCGGACAAAGACCGTTGTTAAAAACATTATTTCAGATGAAGGAATCGAAAAACTCAGAGACAACTGCAAAGAAAAAAGAGATTTAGCAATTATTGATCTATTATATTCCACGGGCATACGCGTAGGCGAATTGGTGAATCTTAATATTGATGATATTGATTTTGAGGGGCGTGAATGCATCGTTTATGGAAAGGGTGACAAAGAACGTAGAGTTTATTTTGATGCCAAAGCTAAAGTTCACTTAAAAGAATACATAGATAATAGAACAGACAACAATTCAGCTCTATTTGTGACCTTAGATGCACCATATGATCGACTGAAAATCAGTGGAGTGGAGATAAGACTTCGAAAACTCGGACGAAAATTAAACCTGGAAAGGATTCATCCACATAAATTCCGCCGATCAATGGCTACAAGAGCAATCGACAAAGGAATGCCAATCGAACAAGTACAAAAAATCCTCGGTCATTCTCAGATAGATACAACTATGAAGTATGCAATGGTCAATCAAAACAATGTGAAAACAGCTCATCAGAAATATTTGTCCTGAGCAAATTCGGATTTGCAGGGATGAGGTAGATGGAACAAAAACGATTAGGCGATATCGCTACCTACATAAATGGATATGCATTCAAACCAGAAGATCGAGGCAGCACAGGTCTTCCGATCATTAGAATACAAGATCTTACAGGTAATGCTTATGATTTAGGCTTTTATGATGGAAAGTATCCTGAAAAAATTGAAATTAATGATGGAGATGTTTTAATTTCGTGGTCAGCTAGCTTGGGTGTATATATTTGGAATCGAGGAAAAGGTCTTTTAAATCAACATATTTTCAAAGTTGTATTTGATAAGTGTGAAGTGAATAAACAGTATTTCGTGTTTGCGGTTAAATACAAGCTGAAAGAAATGGAATTAAAAACCCATGGTGCTACAATGAAACATATTGTCAAAAAAGATTTTGATAATACAGTAATTCCATTTCCAACTGTTGAAAAACAAGCAGACATTGCATATATTCTTTCAAAGATAGAAAGTATTGTAGAATTTCGGCAACAAGAACTGCAGCAATTGGATGATTTGATCAAAGCCCGATTTGTCGAGATGTTTGGAGACATGTATTTGAATTCCAAAGGATGGCCAGAAGCAAAATTGGAGAGCATGGCAGATGTTGTTTCTGGTATCACGAAAGGAAGAAAAACAAAGGCTGAAGATTTGACTGAAGTTCCATACATGGCTGTATCCAATGTAAAAGATGGTTATATAGACTGGACAACGGTGAAAACAATAGAAGCAACACAACAGGAGATTGAGCAATATCGATTGCTTGCGGACGATGTACTTATGACTGAGGGTGGCGATCCAGATAAAGTGGGACGCGGTGCGATTATAAAAGAGCCGCTTGAGAACTGTATACACCAGAACCATATTTTCCGAGTGAGATTGGATGAATCTATGATACTTCCTGAATTTTTTGCAGAGTACCTTCAGCATCAACGATCAAAACGCTATTTTCTGGGATGTGCAAAACAGACAACGGGAATCGCAAGTATTAATATGACGCAGCTGCGAGCATTGCCGGTATTGATGCCGCCGTTACCCAAACAAGAGGAGTTTGTTTTATTTAAGGCACAAGTCAACAAATCAAAATTGAAGAAGCTGAGATAAGTGCTCACATATAAAGAAATAGTGTGCTAAAATACAAATAACAGAAAGATGGGAAACTATTTTAACCGAATCAAGCAAATAGCGAAGCGGATTGCGAATATCCGCTTTGACAGAAATTAGGGGGAGGTGCGCATGGCTACGAATTTTGATTATTTGAAAAAAGAACCTAAATTTTCCGCCTTTGCCGATGCTGCCGTGTCCGCAGAAAAAATCATTTTACTCGACCCGGAGGCCAGTATTTTGAACAGCCGGCGGGCGATGGAGTTTGCGGTGAAATGGATGTATTCTGTGGATAATGCGCTCGAGATGCCGTACCAGGACAACCTGCAGAGTCTGATGAACAGTGAGGATTATCGCCAGACAATCGGGCCGGATTTGTGGAAGCGGATGGATTATATTCGGCGGAGCGGAAATAATGCGGCACACAGCAGCAGAAAACTGGGACGGGATGAAGCGATGCTTTGCCTGGAAAATCTTTTTATTTATCTCGATTATATTGCATACTGCTATTCCGACCAGTATCAGCGGAGAGCCTTCGACAAAACATTGATCATAGCACGGATAGAGAAAGCGAAAAAGTCGAAAGAAGATGCGAAGGCAGCAAAAGAAGCTCTGGAGAAAGAACAGGAGAAAGCGGCACAGCAGGAGCTTGATCTGAAAAAACTGAGTGCAGAAAATGCTTCTCTGCGGGAAGAACTGTCCGCACGCCGTCAGGAACAGCAGCAGACGTATGTTCCCAAACCGCTGGAACTGTCCGAGTATCAGACGCGAAAACTTTATATCGATTCCATGCTGACAGAAGCAGGCTGGGTAGAAGGCAGAGACTGGCTCAATGAGGTGGAAATTCCGGGAATGCCGAATAAATCGGAGGTTGGTTTTGCTGATTATGTCCTTTATGATGATATGCACCGACCACTCGCGGTAATTGAAGCAAAGCGTACCTGCGTAGACGTTTCCAAGGGAAGACAGCAGGCAAAACTGTATGCGGATCTGCTGGAAAAAATATACAAAAGACGTCCCGTTGTCTTTCTTACAAATGGATTTGACACGCGTATTATTGATGGCCAGTATCCGGAGCGAAAATGTTCTGTGATTTATTCGAAGAGAGATCTGGAAAAGTGGTTTAATTTGCGGTCTATGCGCACAAGTCTGAAGCATATTACCGTGGACAAAAATATTGCGGGACGCTATTACCAGGAAGCTGCCATAAAAGCAGTGTGCCGCAGTTTTGATGAAAAGAATCGCAGGAAAGCGCTGCTTGTCATGGCGACTGGTTCTGGCAAGACGCGAACGGTGATTGCACTGTGCGATGTATTATTAAAGACAGGCTGGATAAAAAATGTTCTTTTCCTGGCAGACCGGAATTCGCTTGTTACGCAGGCAAAACGAAGTTTTGTGAATCTGCTGCCGAATTTGTCCTGTACCAATTTGGTTGAAGAAAAGGATAACTACAATGCGCACTGTGTTTTCTCTACGTACCAGACAATGATCAATTGTATTGATACAGTTCATGACAGCGAGGGAAAACTGTTTACCTGCGGCCATTTTGATCTGGTGATCTGTGATGAGGCGCATAGATCAATTTACAATAAGTATCGGGATATTTTTAATTATTTCGATGCGCCGCTGGTAGGACTCACTGCAACGCCAAAAGATGAAATTGATAAAAATACGTATGAAGTCTTTGAACTGGAAAACGGCGTTCCGACGTATGGATATGATCTGGCGCAGGCGGTAAAAGACGGTTATCTTGTAGATTATGTTTCGGTGGAATCGCGATTGAAATTCATCGAACAGGGAATTGTGTATGATGAATTGTCGGAGGAAGACAAAGAAACGTATGAGGCAACATTCGAAGACGAGAACGGAAATCTGCCGGAGTCAATCAGTTCCTCCGCGTTAAATACCTGGATTTTTAATGAAGATACCATAAAACAGGTATTGCATATTCTGATGACGAATGGCATCAAGATTGATTATGGGCAGAAGCTTGGAAAAACAATTATTTTCGCGAAAAAGCACAAGCATGCCGAAGAAATACTCAGAGTTTTTCGAAAGGAATATCCACAGTATCCAGATGACTATGCAAAAGTGATTGATAATAAAATTGAGTATGCACAAAGCGCAATTGATGAATTTTCAGATGCGAAAAAAATGCCTCAAATTGCAATCTCTGTGGATATGCTGGATACCGGTATTGATGTGCCGGAGGTGCTGAACCTGGTGTTTTTCAAAAAGGTGATGAGTAAGGCGAAATTCTGGCAGATGATTGGACGTGGAACACGACTCTGCCCGGGCTTGCTGGATGGCGAGGATAAGCAGAAGTTTTATATTTTTGACTTTTGTGGAAACTTTGAGTTTTTCCGAATGAATAAAGGGAAGGCAACTGCAAATATGATTGCTTTGCAGGGAGCAATATTTAATTTGAAATTTGATATTGCCTACAAACTGCAGGATATTTCCTATCAGGTGGACAGACTGATTGCGTACCGTGATGCGCTGGTAAAACAGATGACAGAAAAGGTGCGGGAGCTGCCGAGAGATAATTTTGCGGTAAGGCAGCATCTGAAATATGTAGATTTGTACTCGGATGAAAAAAACTATAATGTTCTTACCTATGAAGATACGTTGCTTGTGCGTGAAGAAGTGGCACCGTTAATTCTTCCGGATAAAGATGAGGCAAGTGCAGTTCGTTTTGATGCATTGATGTATGGAATTGAACTGGCATATTTGATTGGAAAAAAATATACACGGGCCCGCAGTGATCTTATGAAAAGAGTAGCTGGTATTGCAAACGTTGCGAATGTTCCGGAAATTCAGGCACAGTCAGATCTGATTGGGCAAATTCTGCATACAGATTATATTGCGAATGCGGGAATCAATGAATTCGAAGAAATCCGGGAAAGATTACGGGATTTGATGAAATATATTCTAAAAACGAAATTGCTTTATAATACCAATTTTGATGATGACTTATTATCCATCGACTGGCGCGAGTCTGAACTGGAAAATGATGAGCTGAAAAATTATAAAGCAAAAGCGGAGTATTATATCCGGCAGCATCAGGACACGATTGCAATTGCGAAACTGAGAACAAATCAGCCGCTGACAGAAATGGATGTTGCCAGCTTGGAAAAAATTCTCTGGAATGAGATTGGTACGAAGCAGGATTATGAGCAGGAATTTGGAACGAAACCTTTGGGAGAATTTGTCCGGGAAATTGTCGGACTCGATATGAATGCAGCTAAAGAAGCGTTTTCAGAGTATCTGACGAATGCCGATTTTGACAGCAGACAGATTTATTTTTTGAATCAGATTATCGAATATATTGTTCATAATGGAATGATGAAAGACCTTTCCGTGCTTCAGGAAGCGCCGTTTACAGATCGGGGAAGTGTTGCGGAAGTCTTTACAGATCTGGCAGTCTGGATGGGCATTCGGAAAGTAATCAATCAGATTAACGAAAATGCGGTAGCGTAAATTCTAAAAAAAACATAAACACCGGCAAATTTCTTGACATGGAAATTTGCCGGTGTTATTATTTAACACACGTAAATAAATAACACTGTTAAGCATTTGCGCAAAAAGGAGGGGGATAATATGAAGGATGCATTTGAAAAACTGTTTCGTGCGGTGCACCAGTTTAAAAAACTGAACGTATCAGACCTGATTCCGGGACTCAGCAGTTCCGAATTTTCCGTTATGGGTGCGATTTTGCAAATGGGAGAAAACGGAAAAATTACAAGCTCAGAGCTGGCGGCGAAGACCAAAACACTTCCGCCGGCTGTGTCGCGCACACTGCGCGGACTGGAAGAAAAAGGATATGTAGAGCGGAGCGTTGACAAAAAAGACCGCAGAAATACGTATATCAGTCTGACAGAGAAGGGCTGGAAAAAGGGGGAAGAGGTACGGGACAGAATGCAGGATTTTGGCTGCTCTGTGATGTCACAGTTAAAGGAAGAGGATATAGATCAGCTGGTTGATTATCTGGATCGTATCTATGAGATCGCAGAAAAAGAAATTGACACCCGAAAACGACAGAATTAGTGTGCCGGCAAGCTGGTACACAAAAAAAGACAGAAAGGGGAAAAAATGAGTAAGATTTTCAAGAACATGATCCCGTACTGGAAATCGATTCTCGTGATTCTTGTGCTTCTGTTTGTCCAGGCGTGGTGCGACTTGTCGCTCCCGTCGTATACATCCGACATCATCGATGTGGGCATTCAGAACAGCGGCGTCGAGCACGTTACGCCGAAACGGATCACCGAGGAAGAATTTCAGACGGCCGAGTTTATCATGACGGATGATGAGGTGGATTTATGGGAAAGCCTCTATACGAAAAAGGACGGCTATTATGAACGGAACAAAGCTTCTGAAAAAGAACTTGATGAAACAGACGATACACTGACCGTTGCACTGCTGATGAATTACCAGATGGGTGCGATGGAGGAGGATACCTTTAAACAACTCATGGCACAGCAGACCGGTCAGGATGCGTCGGTGTTTGAAAACATGACGATTGAGCAGATCGGCGAGATGATGCATGTGGAGCTGAAGAGCTTCCAGCAGGAAAAAGAGGATGACGATGGAAACAAAGTCGAAGTCACCTGTGTGGATGTCCGTCCAATCTTTGCAGCGATGCTCGAGAGCGGACAGATGGATAAAGACACCGTGCTCTCGATGCGCGACAGCATGGAAAAAACGCTTGATACGATGGGAAGCTCCCTGGTAAAATCGATGGGCATTGCGTATGCAGTTTCCGCAGACAAAGCGGCGGGCCTCGATGTAGACCAGATTCAGAAAACGTACCTTCTGACTGCAGGCCTCAAGATGGTCGGCATGGCACTCCTGATGGGTGTGGTAACTGTTCTCGTCGGACTGTTTGCCTCCCGCGTCGGCGCCGGAATCGGCCGCGATCTGCGCGAAAAAGTATTCAAACGGGTTGTCGGATTCTCCAATGCGGAGATGGATCAGTTCTCCACCGCATCGCTGATTACCCGAAGCACGAACGATATCCAGCAGATCCAGATGGTCTCCGTCATGGTGCTGCGAATGGTTGCCTACGCTCCGATCCTTGGCATCGGCGGTGTGCTGAAAGTCATGAAAACAGGAGCCGGTATGGAATGGATCATTGTTCTTGCGATCATCGTCATTCTCGGCTACGTGATGCTGCTTGTCTCCCTTGCGATGCCGAAATTTAAGCTGATGCAGAAACTGGTCGACAACATCAACCTCGTATCGCGTGAAATCCTGACCGGACTCTCTGTCATCCGTGCGTTCGGAAGAGAGGACAAAGAGGAAGAGCGCTTCAACGGTGCGAATAAGGAACTGACCAAAACAACCCTGTTCACCAACCGCGTCATGACCTTTATGATGCCTGGTATGATGATGATTATGAACGTGCTGACCGTCGGAATCGTATGGGTCGGTGCACATAAAATCGATGCCGGCACGATGCAGGTCGGTGCAATGACTGCATTTATTACCTACGCCATGATGATCGTCATGTCTTTCCTGATGCTGACAATGATGTCAATCATGCTGCCGCGTGCCGCTGTTGCCGCCGGCCGTATCGATGAAGTCATTCAGACAGAATCCTCCATTCAGGATGTCAAAAATCCGGAGCAGCTGGAGGTTCACAACGGAGTTGTCCGCTTCGATCACGTCAACTTCCGTTATCCGGGCGCCGAGGAGGATGTGCTGCATGACATCGACTTCGTTGCCGAGCCTGGCAAGACGACGGCGATCATCGGAAGCACCGGCTGCGGTAAATCGACGCTGGTCAACCTGATCCCACGTCTCTATGATGTGACGGGCGGAAAGATTACGCTCGACGGAAAAGATATTCGAAACATTACGATGAAGGATCTGCGCGATGAGATCGGTTTCGTGCCGCAGAAAGGTGTGCTGTTCTCGGGAACGATCGCATCCAACCTGCGCTTCGGAAAAGACGATGCGACGGATGCGGAGATCGAAAAGGCAGCCGCAATTGCGCAGGCAACCGAGTTTATCGAGGCAAAAGATGACAAATACGAAACCGCGATTGCACAGGGCGGAACGAACGTGTCCGGCGGACAGAAACAGCGTCTGGCGATTGCGCGTGCGATTGCAAAAGACCCGAAAATCTTTATTTTCGACGACAGTTTTTCTGCACTTGACCTGAAAACGGATGCGGCGCTTCGAAAAGCACTGGCGGAGAATGTCAAAGACAGCACCGTGATCATCGTGGCACAGCGGATCAGCACGATTCTCCATGCGGAGCAGATTCTGGTGCTCGATGACGGAAAAGTAGTCGGAAAAGGTACGCATGAGGAACTGCTGAGAAGCTGCGAGGTTTATCAGGAGATTGTGAAATCCCAGCTGTCAGAGAAAGAGCTTGGACTGAAGGAAAGTGAGGTGGCTGACCATGAGTAATGAAATGAACCAGCAGCCGCGCAAAAGAGGACCGATGGGACGGATGGGCCGCGGCATGCAGCCGGGCGAGAAGCCGAAAGATCTGAAAAAATCGATCAAACAGCTCGCCCAGTACATCGGAAAATATAAAATTGCGATTTTTATTGTTATGATCTGTGCCGCATGCTCAACGGTGTTCAACGTTGCCGGACCAAAGATTCTCGGAAAAGCTACGACCGCACTGTCCGAGGGACTGATGGAAAAGATCCGGGGCACAGGAAGCATTGATTTTGCAAGAATCGGAACGATTCTGCTGTTTGTACTTGGCCTGTATCTGATGAGCGCCCTGTTCAGCTTCATCCAGGGATGGATCATGACGGGCGTGACGCAGAAGGTGTGCTATCAGCTTCGAAAAGAGATTTCGGAGAAGATCAACCGTATGCCGATGAAATATTTTGAGAGCCGCACGTACGGTGAAGTGCTCTCACGCATCACAAACGATGTCGATACGCTTGGCCAGGGACTGAACCAGAGTATCACGACGATCATCACCTCGTTGGCAACGCTCATCGGTGTTCTGATCATGATGCTGAGTATCTCCCCATTGATGACGCTGATCGCGCTTGTGATCCTGCCGATTTCAATGGGACTCATCGGACTCGTGACAAAGAAATCACAGAAATTCTTCCGTGCCCAGCAGGAATATTTAGGCCACATCAACGGTCAGGTTGAGGAGGTTTACGGCGGCCATCTCGTCATCAAGGCATTCAACCGCGAGAAGGATACGATCGAAGAGTTTGAAAAAACCAACAATATTCTTTACGATTCTGCATGGAAATCCCAGTTTTTATCCGGTATGATGCAGCCGATTATGATGTTTGTCGGAAATTTAGGCTACGCCTGCGTGGCATTGACCGGCGGACTTCTGGCGATCAAAAACGTGATCACGATCGGTGATATCCAGGCATTTATCCAGTATGTGAAAAACTTTACCCAGCCGATCCAGCAGATTGCGCAGGTTATCAACATGGTACAGTCGATGTCGGCGGCATCTGAGCGTGTCTTTGAATTCCTGAACGAGGAAGAGGAAGACCAGATTGTCGAGAATCCGGCAGCAATCGAGACTGTGACAGGAGAAGTCACCTTCGACCACGTACATTTCGGCTACAACCCGGAGCAGATCATCATCAACGATTTCAGCGCCAAAGTAAAACCGGGCCAGAAAACCGCGATCGTCGGCCCGACCGGAGCCGGAAAGACGACGATGGTCAAACTGCTGATGCGCTTCTACGATGTCAACAGCGGAGCCATTCTGCTGAACGACCACAACATCAAAGACTTCAACCGCAGAGAGCTGCGCGATGCCTTCGGTATGGTCCTGCAGGATACGTGGCTGTTCAAGGGAACCATCATGGAAAACATCCGCTACGGCCGGCTCGATGCGACAGATGAGGAAGTCATCGCAGCAGCAAAAGCCGCAAGAGCCCACCACTTCATCCAGACCCTGCCGGGCGGCTATCAGATGGAACTGAATGAAGATGCCAGCAATGTGTCGCAGGGACAGAAACAGCTGCTGACGATTGCACGCGCAATCCTTGCTGACAACAAGATTCTGATCCTCGACGAGGCAACTTCATCCGTCGACACCAGAACCGAAATCGAGATCCAGAAAGCCATGGATAACCTGATGAAGGGCAGAACAAGCTTCGTCATCGCCCACCGGCTGTCCACGATTCGTGATGCGGATCTGATTCTCGTCATGAAAGACGGAGACATCATCGAGCAGGGAAATCACGAAGAACTGCTCGCGGCAAACGGGTTCTATGCAAATCTTTACAATTCGCAGTTCGAGGATGTGGTGGCGTAAGAGAAGAAAAATTGACTTGACATATCTTCGGAATTTCTGTACAAAATAAGTAAGAGCACTGGCTCCGTTATAAAAGCATTGGTCCCTACTGTGAGTGGGAATTGTTGTTATTTACAATTCAAAAAAGAAAATGAATGCCTGAGCTTAAGTGTTCAGGCATTTTTTGCTTTCGTGGTAGAATATCTAAGCAATCTGGAGTAAAATAAACAGCAGAAAAAAGAAAGTGAGAACAAAAAATGGCAGACAGACACACAACAGAAAAATTACTGGAGGGCGAGCGTCTTTCCGGAAAGGTGACATTATTTGCGAAAGTAACAATTTTACCGGGCGACGAGCTTCCGTATCATGAGCATCACGGAGAGACAGAAACGTACCACATCTTATCCGGCGGGGGAATGTATCAGGATAATGACAAGACCTATCCGGTACAGGCTGGCATGACGACGTTCTGCGAGGACAGCAGCGGACATGCGATTTCCTGCCTTGGGGAAGAGCCGCTGGTCTTTCTGGCGATGATTCAGAAAAAAGCAGAGTAACCGGAGCGGACGGCCATGAGCAGAAAGAAAAAGCCCAGGATGGAATACCGCTACTACGAAGCGCCGGAGAAATGTCCGGTGCTGGCGCTTCTGGGCGAAAAATGGGTACAGAACTACGGTTATCAGATTGATTACCTGCATTTTCATAATATGATGGAGATCGGCGTCTGCTATTACGGTGAGGGGACAATTGTCCTGGAAGATAAAGAAATTCCGTACGACGGGGGGGCATTTACGGTAGTACCAAAGAACTTTCCACATACGACAAACTCAAAGGAAAACAGTCTGTGCTCCTGGGCATGGCTGTTTATTGATGTGGAAGGCTTTATCACAAAGCTGTATAAGGATAATTCGCGTATGGCACAGAAGCTGATTTCCCGCATCAACCAGAGAGCTCATTACTCGAAAAATGAGGACAGACCTGAGGTGGCGGAGCTGATCAAACTGATTATTAAATGCATGGATGAAAAAGAGGAATTTTATCTGGAAGAAGTAAAGGGGCTGACGCGGGCGCTTCTGATGCAGATTGCGAGATGGAATGAAAAAGATGAGACGCAGGAAAAGAATGCCATTCTGGATGATGCCAGCATTGCCCTGATTCTTCCTGCGCTCAATTATATCGGGGAAAATTTCCACGAGAGCATCCGGATTGAAGAACTTGCGGATGTGTGCCACATCAGTGAGACACATCTGCGCCGTATTTTTCAGGAATCCATGCGGATGCCGCCGGTGGAATATATCAACTGGGTTCGGATCCGGGCAGCGTGCAAAGAGCTGAGAAAGACAAATGCCTCCGTAAGTGACATTGCACTGCACTGCGGATTCACAACAATATCCACTTTTAATCGTAATTTTCGAAAGATTCTCGGCGTTTCGCCCCAGCAATGGCGGAGGGCACCGGAACATTACGAGCAGAATTTGTTGAAATTTGACATAAAAACACAGGAAGGATGGTGAAACAAAGTGAAAATATCTATAGATAGTTGAAAATGCATAGGATAGAGTCGAATATGCGCACAACCGACGAAAGAATGTTGTTATAATTTGTACATGTTGAGGGGATAAAAACCTAAAAAATGTACAAAACAACCAAAAGACTTTTAGGCGATATATGTGAAAAAGTCAGGTTGTAAAATAACATCTTAAGGAGGATGTGCAATATGAGAAGAAAAATTGTATCAATCGTAATGGCATCAGCAATGGTACTTGGACTGGCTGCATGCGGATCCAGCGGAGGAACTACAACAAGCTCCAGCAACGGCGGAAACGATGCATCAGCAGCAGATGACACCACTGCAAAATCAGAGAGCAGCGACGTAGTAGAAGGTGGTTCAGATGATGACAACACCTTAACCGTATGGACCTGGGACCCGAACTTCAACGTTTATGCGATCCAGAAAGCAGCTGAGATTTACGCACAGGATCACGAAGGCTTTAAAGTAGAAGTCAGCGAAGTACAGTCCGATGACATTGAAACCCGCCTGACCACAGCAGTTTCTGCAGGAGACTTAAGTACTCTGCCGGATATCTTTCTGATGCAGGACAACTCCTTCCAGAAATATGCAACCAACTACCCGGACATTTTCACAGATCTGACCGATTCCGGTATCGACTTTGGTGAGTTCTCATCCGCAAAAGTTGCTTACTCTACACTGGATGGAAAGAACTACGGAATTCCGTTTGACAATGGCGCTGTGATCGAGTGCCTGCGTACCGATATGCTGGAAGAGGCAGGCTTTACCGTAGATGATTTCACAGACATTACCTGGAATGACTTTATGGAAAAAGCAAAAGTTGTCAAAGAGAAAACAGGCCAGCCAATCCTGACATCTCAGGCCGGATCTCCGGACCTTGTTATGGAAATGCTGCAGTCCTGCGGTGAGTCCCTGTTCAACGAGGACGGATCCGTAAATATTGTAGACAACAAAGCATTAAAACCAATCCTTGAGATCTACAGCCAGATGGTAAAAGATGGTACTCTGGTAGAAGTTACCGACTGGGATCAGTATATTGCATCGATCAACAACGGGACCACAGCAGGCGTTATCAACGGATGCTGGATCATGGCTTCCATCACAGCAAATGACGATCAGTCCGGTAAATGGGCGCTCACCAATATGCCAAAACTGGACGGCATCGACGGAGCAACCAACTACTCCAACAACGGTGGTTCTTCCTGGGCAATTTCTTCCAACTGCAAGAAAACCGATCTTGCCATTGACTTTATGAAATCTACCTTCGCAGGCAGCACAGCTCTTTACGATGACATCATCGCAAAAGGCGCTCTGGCAACCTGGGCACCGGCAGGAGATTCCGAAGCATATGCACAGCCAGTTGCATTCTTCAGCGATGATCCGGTTTATGCAAAAATCGTTGATTTCGCAACCAAGACTCCATCCAACATCACTGGAGCATTCTACTACGATGCACGCGATGCTGTCGGAACCGCACTTTCTAATATCATCCAGACAGGAGCAGATATGGACAGCGAACTCCAGACTGCACAGGAAACCGTAGAGTTCAACATGGGTAACTAAGATTTCTCATATTGTAAAAAAGTAGGACGATAAGAAACGGGTCTGCTTCTAGACAGACAGAAGCAGGCCCGTTCTGTATCTGCCCCGGGGTGGGCTTGAAAAATGATTTCTGCGGGAGAACATGCAATGTTGTCTGCAAAAAGATTTTTTCAAGCGTACCTCGCAGCGAAAAAAGAAAGGAAGATTCCATGAGCAGCCAGAAGAAAAAAGGAATGAACTTGGAAAGAAAACAGAATTTTACCGGATGGGTTTTTCTGCTTCCGGCAACGATTCTGATCGCATGGATGAGCTTTTATCCGATGATTCAGGCATTTATCCTGTCTTTGCAGACCGGTATGGGCATTAACCTGAAATTCAACGGATTTGCAAACTATGCGCGTATTTTAAAAGACCCGACCTTTAAACAGACTTTAAGTAACACCTTCCTCTACCTGATTATTCAGGTGCCGATCATGCTGATCCTTGGTCTGATGTTTGCATCGATGCTGAACAACAAAGATCTGCGTTTCAAGGGATTGTTCCGTACCTGTATTTTCCTGCCGTGCGCAACATCGCTGGTCTCTTACGCAATGATTTTCCGTTCCCTGTTTGCAAACGATGGATTTATCAACACCGTTCTGCGCGGACTTGGCATGCATCCGATCATGTGGTTCTCCAATGCCTGGACAGCCCGTGCCGTTATCATCATCGCATTGGTCTGGAGATGGACGGGATATAATATGGTATTCTATCTCTCCGGTATGCAGAACATTGAATATTCGATCTACGAAGCAGCAAAAATTGACGGCGCAAGCCCGCTGCAGACCTTCTTCAAGATCACCGTTCCGCTGTTAAAGCCGATGATCCTGCTGACCACGATTACCTCTACCAATGGTACGCTGCAGCTGTTCGATGAGTCCCTGAACCTGACAAATGGAGGTCCTGGAAAATCAACCATGACCATGTCTCATTACATTTACAACATGTCCTTTGTACAGAGTCCAAACTTCGGCTATGCGGCAGCAATGTCGATCCTGATCCTGATTATGGTTGCCATTCTGGCACTGCTTCAGATGAAAGTAGGTGACGAGCGATAATGGGAAAAACAAAGAAATTCTTCATGTATCTGGTTTTAACGGTAGCATCCCTCCTTTCTGTATTTCCGCTGTACTATATGTTCTGCGCGTCTACGAACAGAAGTATTGATGTTATTGCCGGAAAACTGATTCCGGGTACTTATCTGATGGAAAACTTCAAGTCACTGATTGCGCAGCAGAACCTGCGTCTTGCACTGTGGAACTCGTTCCGGAATGCAACGGTACTGACGATCCTTTGTCTTCTGGTCTGCTCAATCGCAGGTTATGGATTTGAAATTTATCATGACAAAGCGAAAGATGCGGTATTTACCGTGCTTCTGACTGCGATGATGATCCCGTTCGCAGCAATCATGATCCCGATGTTCCGTATGTTTTCACAGTTAAAAATGGTCAACACGATGGCAGCATTTATGCTTCCTTCGATTTCCACTCCGTTTATGATTATGATGTTCCGTCAGGCTTCCCGTTCTTTCCCGCACGATATCATCGAAGCGGCAAGACTGGATGGTTTAAGCGAGACAGGAATTTTCTTCCGCATGTATATGCCGACCATGAAATCGACCTATGCGGCAGCAACGATCATCACCTTCATGAATGCATGGAACAACTATCTGTGGCCAAAGGTTATCTTACAGAACAATGATTCCATTACCATGCCGATGCTGGTAGCGAACCTGCTCGGCGGCTACACTGTAGATTATGGCGTGCTGATGCTCGGCGTATTCATCTGTACGATCCCGACAGCAATCATTTTCTTCTGCTTCCAGAAGAGCTTCACAGAAGGTATCACAGGTGCTGTAAAATAAGAAAAAGAATCGAACAGAAAAGGTGGATATTTGGATGAATATCCACCTTTTTTCAAAAGATCAAAGAAAATAAAATTCCAGAAGGAGGAAAATAAAAATGGGTGTATTTCAGTATGAAAAAGTGAAGGACCCGACGTATTATGGAGAGAACCGGGTACCGGCGCATTCCGATCACAGGTATTATGGATCGGTGGAAGAAATGGAGCAGCATGTGGAAAACTTCCGTCACAGTCTGAACGGACTGTGGAAATTCCACTACGCAAAGAACTACGAGAGCACGATTCCGGGATTTGAGACACCGGAGTATGACTGCACAAAATGGGATGATATCCGCGTGCCGGCGCATATCCAGATGGAGGGATACGACGCACCGCAGTATGCCAATGTGCAGTATCCGTGGGAAGGAAGAGAAGAAATCCAGCCGGGCGAGATTCCGGAGCGGTTCAATCCGACGGCTTCCTATGTGAAATGTTTTGAAGTGCCGGATCAGATGAAAGGAAAACGGCTTTTTGTTTCCTTCCAGGGAGCAGAGAGCGGTATTGCCGTATGGCTGAACGGAACGTTCCTTGGCTACAGCGAGGATACGTTTACTCCGTCCGAGTTTGAACTGACCCCGTATCTGAAAGAGGGCGAAAATAAACTGGCTGCGCAGGTTTTCAAATGGACGAGCGGAAGCTGGTGCGAGGATCAGGATTTCTTCCGTTTCTCCGGTATTTACCGTGATGTGTATCTGTACACGATTCCGGAGGTTCACGTTTCGGATCTGAAAGTACAGACGCTGCTGGATGATACGTTTACGAAGGCAGATCTGGTCATTGATACGAAAACGATCGGAAAAGGAAAAGTGAAAATTACCCTGTCAAAAGACGGAACGGCACTGCAGAGCACCGAAGGTGTGCTGGATGGGGAAACACAGTTTGTTCTGAAAGTCGATCACCCGGAACTGTGGTCCGCAGAGACACCGGTGCTGTATGATCTTCTGCTGGAAGTCACCGCAGAGGATGGAACGGTGCAGGAACTGATTCCGCAGAGAGTCGGATTCCGCCGCTTTGAGATGAAAGACCACATCATGATGCTGAATGGAAAACGCATTGTCTTTAAAGGCGTCAACCGCCACGAGTTCAGCTCCGTATCCGGCCGTGTTGTTTCGAGAGAAGAGCTGATCAAAGACCTGACAACGATGAAACAGAACAACATCAATGCAATCCGTACCTGCCATTACCCGGATGCGGTCGGCATTTATGATCTGTGCGATGAATACGGTCTTTACATGATCGCGGAGTGCAACATGGAGTCCCATGGAACGAGAGATACGGATGCGGTACGAAACGGAGATTTCTCCGGTGTTGTACCATGCGACCGCCCGGAGTGGATGGACTGCATGCTCGACCGTGTGAATTCGATGTATCAGAGAGACAAAAACCATCCGGCGATTCTGATCTGGTCCTGCGGAAATGAATCGTTTGGCGGAAAAGTTATTTTTGAAATGTCCCAGCTGTACCGGAAGATGGACCCGACCCGTCTTGTTCATTATGAAGGAGTTAATGACGACCGCAGATACAACGACACCAGCGATATGGAAAGCCGGATGTACACGACGGTCAATGAAATCCGTGAATTCTTGTCGAAAGACAGAAGAAAACCGTATGTCTGCTGTGAGTATGCGCATGCGATGGGAAATTCCTGCGGCGCCATGAAGAAATATATGGATCTTGCCGAGGAAGAACCGCTGTTCCAGGGCGGCTTTATCTGGGATTATATCGACCAGTCAATCTACAAAAAAGACCGCTACGGAAAAGAATTTCAGGCGTACGGCGGCGATTTTGACGATCATCCATGTGATTACAATTTCAGCGGAAATGGTATTGTATACGGCGGCGAGCGCGATGCTTCCCCGAAGATGCAGGAAGTAAAATTCTGCTATCAGAACATTGCTGTGGATGTACAGAAAGACAAAGCAGTTGTAAAAAATAAGAACCTGTTTGTGAATACTGATGCGTTTGACTGCGTGGTAATTCTCGAAAAAGAAGGAAAGAAACTGAAAGAAGTGCCGATGGAAGTTTCCGTGGAACCGCTTTCCGAAAAAACAGTGGAGCTTCCGATTGCCGTACAGACACTTCCGGGCGAGTATGCGGTGACCGTTTCCTTCCGCCTGAAAGAAGATAACGTATGGGGCAAGCGCGGCCATGAAGTTGCATTCGGACAGGGTGTTTATGAAGTGGAAGCACCAGCGAAAGCAGAAAAACCGGCGAAATTTGAAGTGATCCGTTCCAACCATGATTTTGGTGTGCGCGGCGAGAATTTCGATGTGATGTTCTCCGATCTGAACGGCGGACTCGTATCGTACCGTTACGGCGGCGTTGAGATGATCAAAATGATTCCGAAACCGAACTTCTGGCGTGCGCCGATCGACAATGACTGCGGAAGCCTGATGCCGATGCGTTACAGCCAGTGGAAGATTGCTTCGATGTATCTGTCCCACAAATATCCGAACGGCAGCCATTATCCGGGACTGTATGCGCCGGAAATCGAAGTACACGAGGACTGCGCAGAAGTCAGCTACCGCTATGTAATGCCGACCACACCGGCGAGTGAGTGCCGTCTGACCTACCGTGTCTTCGGCGATGGAAGCATTCAGACGACGCTGACGTATGATCCGGTGAAAGAGCTCGGCGATATGCCGGAATTCGGCGTGATGTTCAAGCTGGATGCCGATTACGACCACGTTACCTGGTATGGCATGGGACCGGAGGAGACGTATGTGGACCGCTGCGCCGGAGCAAAGCTTGGCGTTTATAAGAATAAAGTCGAAGACAATATGGCGAAATATCTCGTTCCGCAGGAGTGCGGCAACAAGGTTGGTGTACGCTGGGCAACCGTGACGAACCGCAAGGGCCGTGGTATGATGTTCAGCGGCGACAAGATGGAATTTTCCGCACTGCCGTACACACCGCACGAGCTGGAAAATGCGATGCATCCGTATGAACTGCCGCAGGTACATTACACCGTTGTGCGCGTGGCAAAACAGCAGATGGGTGTCGGAGGAGACGACAGCTGGGGTGCACAGACCCATCCGGAATACCTGATTCCGGTTGACCAGAAACTGGAATTTACCTTTACATTCCGAGGCATTTGAGAATAAAAGGAGATTTTCATGAGACAGAATATAAATTTTGGAAAACTTCTGCATGGCGGAGATTACAATCCGGAACAATGGCTGGAATATCCGGAAATTCTGGAACAGGATCTTGCGTATTTCAAAAAAGCGAAAATAAATGAAGTTTCCCTCGGCATCTTTTCCTGGGCATTCCTGGAGCCGGAAGAAGGCGTGTTTGATCTGGAATGGCTCAAAAAAATGGTAGACCGCCTGTATGAAAATGGAATTTCTGTCATGATGGCTACACCGACAGCGGCAAGACCGCGCTGGATGGCACAGAAATATCCGGAAGTACTCCGCATGGATGCGATGCGGCAGAGAAATCTGTACGGAGAGCGTCATAACCATTGCTATACCTCGCCGGTGTACCGGGAAAAAACGAGAAAGATCAATACAAAACTGGCAGAAGCGTTCAGGGATCATCCAGGTGTCATTGCATGGCATATTTCGAATGAACTAGGCGGAGAGTGCCATTGTCCGCTCTGCCAGGAGGCATTTCGGAACTGGGTAAAACAAAAATATGGCAGTTTACAGGCCTTAAACCATGCATGGAACACGGCGTTCTGGAGTCATACATACCAGAGTTTTGATCAGGTGGAGAGTCCGTCGCCAAAAGGAGACGCATCGCTGCACGGACTGAATCTGGACTGGAAACGATTTGTAACAGATCAGACAGCCGATTTTGTGAAATGGGAGATCAGCGCGCTGCGGGATGCCGGTGCCAAACAGCCTACGACCATCAATATGATGTATGATTTCAAGGGACTGGATTATCACAAGTTTGCCGACATTGTTGATTTTGTTTCCTGGGACAATTATCCGACCTGGCACAAAGAAGCGGAAGCAGTTACGGCAGCAGATACGGCGATGCAGCATGATATCATGCGCAGTATCCAGAAAAAGCCGTTTTATCTGATGGAGAGCTGTCCGTCCGCAACAAACTGGCAGCCGGTCAGCAAACTGAAAAAGCCGGGCATGCTGCATGCCGCATCCATGCAGGCCGTGGCGCACGGATCAGACAGCGTCCTGTATTTCCAGATGCGCCAGAGTCGTGGAGCTTCCGAAAAGTTTCATGGAGCGGTGATAGACCATTATGGAGGAGATGACACCCGTGTATTCCGGGAAGTGACAAAGGTAGGAGAAACCCTGGCGCAGATGCAGGAACTTTCCGGTGCCATCTGCAGTCCGAAAGTGGCTGTGATTTATGACACCGAAAACCGGTGGGCACTGGAAGATGCGGCAGGGCCACGGAATCAGGGCCTGTTTTACAAAGAAACCGTGGAAAAATCATACCGCGCCTTCCGCAGACTCGGCCTGGATGTTGATGTCATCGATGAAACGCAGGGCCTTTCGGACTATCAGATCGTGGCAGCGCCTGTGGTTTATCTGCAGCGGGAAGGATGGGTGGAAAAAGTACGGCAGTTTGTGGCCGGAGGCGGCACTTTCCTGGCAACGTACTGGTCCGGAATTGTAGATGAGACGGATCTTTGTTTCCTTGGCGGAACGCCGCACGGACTGCTGGATGTAATGGGACTTCGGAGCATGGAGATTGACGGCCTGTACGATGGGGAATGGAACGAAGGAGTTCCGGTCCCGCAAAACCGTCTGCATCTGACCCGGACGTACCGGTGCAGCAATCTCTGTGAACTGGTGAAACCATCGACAGCAGAAGTGCTGATGACTTATGGAAAAGATTTTTATGCAGGAATGCCTGCACTGACAGAAAACCAGTATGGCGCAGGAAAAGCATATCAGATCTGTGCCGGTTTTGAACAGGGTCTGTACGATGAGCTCTGCGGAAAACTGGCAGAAGAAGCAGGTGTCACATCGGTGGTGAAAGAGATTCCGGATGGCGTGGAGGTTACAACGCGCGAAAAGAATGGAATCCGGTATGTGTTCGTACAGAACTTTAATCGGAATGCCGTGGAAATCAAACTTCCGGTCGAACAGTATCCGGTGTGGAACGGACAGTATGATGGAACAATCGGAAGCTGGGAAACAGTGGTGCTGAAAGAAAACAGTCCGAATTTCCGGGAAAAATAAAAAATAAAAATGTCTCAAAACAAAAGACTGGTTTTGAGACATTTTTTTTGCAAAAAACAAATGAATATCAGGCGGTTTCGGATTCTTCGGCGGAGAGTTTTTTCTTATAATTTTCTCCCCAGCTCCACATGGCATCCATGATTGGCTGTAGGCTGTAGCCCAGGTCGGTGAGGGTATATTCTACCCGCGGTGGAACTTCTGCATAAACTTTACGGCTGACGAGCCCGCTCTGTTCCATCTGACGGAGCTGGCTCGTCAGAACTTTCTGGGAAACGTGACCGATGGATTTTTTTAATTCGCCAAAACGTTTGGTGCCTGGCATCAGATCACGGAGAATCAGGACTTTCCATTTATCACTGATTAAGGTTAAGGTAGTCTCTACCGGGCAGGCCGGGAGATCGGCTAAAGATATGGTGCTTTTTTCGGGAACCGACATAGAAAACCTCCATTTCGTAAAATTTTCTCATAAAAGCAAGCGTGGAAAAAAATCCTGCGGCAGGAAATACTCTGTGGATATATGAAAAATCCACGGAAGACCCTGCATTTACACAATAGTTTCCTTTTGGTGACTACAGCACAATATTGTGCTTACTTTATGTTAAGACGCTTTGGGCTTATTATAAAACTATCGAAAGAAAAAAGCAATTCTTTCGAGAAAAAAGGTCTGAGCGCATTTGAGAAAAAGATCCGAAGCGCATTCGAAAAAGGCCGAAAGCAAATCATAAGAAACAAGCTCAAAAACAAAATCAAAAAACGAAAATGGAGGACATCATCATGAGTAAAGTAGTAGAATTCTTAAAAGAAAACCCGGTACAGTATTTAGCAACTGTAGGACGCGATGGAAAAGCAAAATGCCGTCCGTTTATGTTTATTGGCGAAATGGAAGGAAAACTGTGGTTTTGTACCAACAACACCAAAGATGTTTATAAAGATATGCTGGCAAATCCGGAAATTGAAATTTCCACTTCCAGCCCATCCTATGCATGGATCCGTCTGAACGGAAAAGCTGTATTTGAAAACAACATGGCTGCAAAAGAAATGTGCATGGGAAATCCGATTGTAAAGGGCCAGTACCAGACCGCAGACAACCCGATTTTCGAGGTATTCTATCTGAACAATGCACACGGTGTAATCGCAGACTTTTCCGGAAACCCGCCGTACGAGTTTTAATCTGTCGCTATGAATTTGAAGTAAAAAGAGAAAGGAATCTGCCGCTATGGAGAGAAATGATTATCTGAAGATGTTAGTAGAGGAGATGCACTCAACCACGATGGCGACGATCGGTGCAGACGGTCATCCACAGACCCGTGTGATCGATATGATGCTGTGGGACAAGAAAGGAGTGTATTTTCTGACGGCAAAAGGAAAAGCCTTTTATGCACAGCTAATGGAGCAGGGCTATGTGGCAATTTCTGCGACGAAAGATAAAAAAGCAGTCTCTCTCCGCGGCAGAATCCAGAACATCCACAGTGAAAAGCTGGATGAAATTTTCGGAAAAAATCCATACATGCAGAAAATTTATCCCGGCGATACACGCGCGGCACTTGAGGTGTTCCGCGTGTACGAGGCCGAGGGAGAATACTTCGACATCAGCGATCCGTCGCATATCGTGCGGGACACGATCCTGATCGGCGGCGCAGAGCAGTCGATGGCTGGGTACGAGGTGGGAAACGAATGCATTGGCTGCAAGCTCTGTTTTTCAGTCTGTCCGCAGAAATGCATCGACATCACCCGCATCCCGGCCGTCATCGACCAGCACCAGTGCCTGCACTGCGGCCGATGCGCGGAGACGTGTCCGAGAGGAACGATTCGCAAAAGAGGGCAGTAGTCCCCTTATTTTAGCTACAGATTTTATGGGAATAGTGATAAGATAAAGTCTATAGAAACGATGGAAATGAGGGAATAACATGAACCAGAGTGAACGAAGAAATTTTCTGATCCAGTCATTGCTGGAAGAGAGCCGGGAGTACCGCGGAATGCAGATTCCGTCTGACAGCACCGGGCAGAGACAGCTTCTGCGGGGGCTGATGAATGTGCGCATGGTGAAAAAGAGCAGTGCAGAATTTCTGAACATTCAGGATGCGTATCTGCAGGAGGAGACGGCAAAAAAGGGCGTGACGAATGTCGACGACCTTACGCCGGTGCAGCAGGGGCTGTATCTCTGGCAGGGCGATATCACCGCGCTCCGGTGCGATGCGATTGTGAATGCGGCGAACAGCGGGATGACCGGCTGTTACGTGCCGAATCACCGGTGCATTGACAACTGCATCCATACGTTTGCGGGTGTGCAGCTTCGGCTGTACTGCGAGGAGATGATGGAAGCGCAGGGCCATGCGGAGCCGACGGGGCAGGCGAAAATCACGCCGGCGTATAATCTGCCGTGCCGCTATGTGCTCCACACGGTTGGACCGATTGTGGGCGGCCATCTGACGGAAACACACTGCCGGCAGCTGGCGGACTGCTATCGGTCGTGCCTGTCACTTGCGGCGGAGAACGGACTGAAAAGCGTGGCGTTCTGCTGCATTTCCACTGGAGAATTTCATTTTCCGAACGAGAAAGCAGCGGAGATTGCCGTTGCGACGGTGAAAGAGTTTCTGGCGCAGAAAGAGACGAGCGTGGAGAAGGTCATTTTCAACGTGTTCAAGGACCGCGACCGGGAGATTTATGAGGAGCTGCTGGGAGAAAAGTAATCGCTGAAGAATGGGGAACAAAAGCAGAAAGAAAAGAAGAGGTGAATTTGTGATGTTTGAAAGTTGGAAAGAAAGAGAATTTGAAAAAAAGATGGAGCGTTTTCGCACCGCACTGCAGGAAAAAAACACGATTTTAATAGGAGCCGGGGCTGGGCTTTCGACATCGGCCGGATTTACCTACAGCGGTGAGCGGTTCCGGAAATATTTTGCAGATTTTGAACAGAAATACGGTTTCCACGATATGTATTCTGGCGGCTTCTACCCTTACGATACGCTGGAAGAATACTGGGCGTACTGGAGCAGATACATTTACATCAACCGTTATCAGGACGCGCCAAAACCGGTTTACCAGAAACTGCTCAGCCTGATGAAAAATAAGAGCTATTTTGTTATCACCACAAATGTAGACCACTGCTTTCAGAAAGCCGGATTTGATAAAAACCGTTTGTTTTACACGCAGGGAGATTACGGCCTGTTTCAGTGCTCTGAGCCGTGCTGCAAGGAAAAGTATGACAATGAAGAAATCATTCGAAAGATGCTGCTTGCCCAGGGGTATCAGATCCTGGAAGACGGAAGCCTTGTTCCGCCGGAGAACGGAAACCTGAGCATGCGGATCCCATCCGAACTGGTGCCGTACTGCCCACACTGCGGAAAACCGATGAGCATGAATCTGCGCGCGGATGACACGTTTGTGGAAGATAAAGGCTGGCATGAGGCATCCAGCCGACGCATCGATTTTCTGCTTCGTCACAACAGAGGCCATATCCTGTATCTGGAACTCGGCGTGGGATACAACACGCCGGGAATCATCAAATATCCATTTTTCAGCATGACAGCAGAAGATAAAGATAATCTTTATGTCTGCATCAACACCAGCGATATGCGTGTCCCGGATCTGATCCGTGACAGAGCGGTGTGCATTAAAGGGGATATTGGGGAAGTGCTGGATCAGATCTGAGACGGAAAAACATATAATATTCGAGAAAATTAATCACGTCACTTACGTGACGAGATGATGACATGATTGACGAGATAAATTCAACAGAGTTGCATACCTGCCTGCTGGAAATCACATTGCTGCCGCTGGCACATTACTGGCATTTCTGGTACGGCCCGCTGGATGCAGCCATCTACGGATCCTTTATCCTGGGAGCAAAAATCCTGTGGCACATCGTCGATTTCGGACAGAGTATGCGGACCGCAGCCGAAGTAAATGAACAGCTCCGCAGACGACGCATGGAGACGGTGGAGGAAAGAAGAGAAAAAATGAGAAAACGGCACTGATCTGTAAAAAGATCGGCGCCGTTTTTTGCATAGGATAGGAAGGACTACTGTGCCTTCTGTGCAATCTCTTCATCGGAAATCAGATTGCTGTGATATTCGATTTTTCCCGACAGGACATCATCGTAAAAATTCTGTTTCCAGTCGATATAATCGATGGCTTTCTGCAGTTTTTCCATCGATGCGAGCAGCGCTTCTTTTTTTACCGCGAGAATTTCTTTACGCTCCGGAATGGAGGATGGACCTTCGAGGCAGTAGGCGAGATATTCTTTCATTTCCGCCAGCGTCATGCCGCAGCGCTTCAGGCAGCCGAGGCTCTGGATCCATTTGATGTCGCGGTCGTCGAAAACGCGGTAATTGTGGCTGTCGCGTTTTACGTTCGGGACGAGGCCTTCTTTGCAGTAAAATTTCAGGGTTTCATACGACATGCCTGTCTGAACGCAGGCTTCTTTCATGGAATACATCATGCATACCTCCCAACAAAGTTGATAACAGAATTGAATCGGTAGTAACTACCGGGTAAGATAACCATAGTATAGAATTCGGACTTTGTCAAGCGATCAGCTCTTCAAATTTTTCCTTTTTCGGAAAGGCCCGCCGAGAGGAAATGTTTGTCGATCTTGACTTCATCAAAAAGAATATCCTTCAGCGAATTCAAAGAAGAATACCCCGATCCGAAATCGTCCATGGAAATGCGGATATTCCGATCGTGGAAGAAGCGGATCGCCTGCTTGTGATAGGCGGAAATCTTTTCCCGCACCACGGCCGGATCCTGCCAGGTGATATCGATAATGCCGACAAAGATATCGGAGTGATAGCGGTTCACAAAGAGTGTCTGCGGAAAGAGTTCCAGCTTTTTCAGGATGAAATTCAGAATGTTCGTACCCGTCTCATAACCCCAGTAATCGTTGAGCAGATGAAAATTGTCGACATCCGTCATCAGAAAGGCGTACTGTTTTTCTTCGCTTCTGTTATTGAGAAGCGTAAAAATTTTTTCTTTAGAATCGAAATCCTGGCCCCGGGAACAAACCCAAGCGACTCCAGATAATGACGCTGCTTTTCCTGGCCGCAGATTTTATTGATGGCGTAAAACTGATTGAAAACGGTTAAATTTAAAGGCATGCAGGACCTCCTTTATTGCGAGAGTGCATCAAGTTAGAATTGCCTAACGGATAGTATAGCATAACATATTTGGAACAAAATGGAAAACTTTTTCTTTGAGAAATTTTTTCAAAAAAGCTTTTATGGGGACGGACGTATTTTAACGTTTCTTATTTTGGGGGAATCATGTATAATGGAAATGAAACATCAGTGACAAACTATGACATGGGAAAAGGAAGAGAAAACAATGAAACATAGAATAAAAATCCTGCTGCTTGCAGTTCTGATCGCAGCGCTCTGCAACTGTATGTTGATGATCGGGATGACCAAAACGAAAGAGAAGAATACCATTCCAAAAGATGCAAGCCTGATCTGCGAAGAAACCGTATCGCCGAACAAGGACTATATTACGGATGAAAAAGACCTGGTAAATTATACCGTGCGCGTCTATCAGGGAAAAAACAACGACATCATCGTCTATGCGGAATCCAATTCGCCGCTGTTCGATGAAGCACAGTACATCGTAATATGCGACCACGCCATCACTGCCGACGATGTCCATATCAAATGGACAACCCTCATGGGCAGCACCGAAGCGAGCGAGAAAGATGAGATCGGACTCGCACACGTTTCGATCTCAAAAGACGGGGAAGTGTTCAATGAAAAGACGATCAGCTTTGTGGCGAAAGCGGTGAATGCGGTTACGGATGTGATAGGGTAAAGAAAATAGGATAACAAAAAAGAAACGGGCAACTCCCTCTGCATGAGACGATTAACTTTACAAGAAAAGAAAAAAATATCCCCCCACCCGGCTTGTGAGAGCCTGAAATATCAAATATAATGAACGAACAGTACATGGATCAGGCGCGCAGATCATGGGAGTACAAAGCAAAAAAGCGGTCAGTCCGGGTAAAAACGGTCTGAAAATGGGAGGAAAAGGATGAAAAAGAAAATATTATCTTTGATGCTGATGGTGTCTCTTGCAGCATCCCTTGCGGCATGCGGTCAGGACAGCGGGAAAAACAGCAACAGTACAGATTTGTCGAAAACAGAGACGGAAGTTTCTTCCGGCCAGACAGGGGAGGAAGAGACGACCCTGGTTTACGGTTCTGCTGATTATACCAGGATTAATCCGGCGATGGATGAGCACGGTGAAATTAATCTACTGCTGTTCAACGGACTGACCGCACACGATGCGGATGACAACATTGTTCCGGGTCTGGCAGAAAAATGGGAGTACGATGCAGAAACCTGCACCTACACCTTTCATATCCGGGATGGCATCCAATGGCATGATGGAGAAAAATTTACGGCGGATGATGTGAAATTCACCATCGAAGCGATCATGGATCCGGAAAACGGATCTGAAAATGCACCAAATTATGAGGATGTAGAAGAGATTACAGTTATAGATGACAGCACCGTTTCCTTCCGCCTTTCCGAGCCGAACGTGGCTTTCCTGGAATACATGACGATGGCCATCCTGCCGAAGCACCTGCTGGAAGGTGAAAATATGCAGGAGTCGGATTTCTTCCGAGCACCGGTCGGAACAGGTCCGTACAAGCTGGAAAGCTGGGATGAAGGCCAGTCGATCGTTCTGACAAAAAATGAAAATTATTACCTCGGTGCACCAAAGATTGACAAGGTCATTTTCAAAATTGTACCGGATGATAATGCACAGGCAATGCAGCTGGAATCCGGCGAACTGGATCTGGCGCTGCTTGACCCGAAAAATGCACAGAATTTCAAAGAAAAAGACGGTTTTACCTGCTACGATATGACAACGGCAGATTACCGCGGAATTTTATTTAACTTTGCAAATGATTACTGGACGAAAAACAGAGACATCATTCCGGCGGTATGCTATTCTATTGACCGTCAGGCGATCATTGATTCTGTACTTCTTGGCGAGGGAATGCCGGCATACAGTCCTCTGCAGCGTAACATTTATAATAACGAAAATGTAGAACACTATGATTACAATCCGGAAAAAGCACAGGAAATTCTGGAAGCGGCCGGATGCACCAGAAACAGCGATGGTTTCTATGAGCGGGACGGCGAAGAAATCGGTTTTGTCATCAGCGTGATGTCCGGTGAGCAGGACCGCATTGATATTGCCCAGGCAGCAGCACAGCAGCTCCGGGAAACCGGAATCAACTGTACCGTAGAAATTCCGGCACAGATGGACTGGGGCGGACAGATGGCCTGTCTGATCGGCTGGGGAAGCCCGTTCGATGCGGACGATCATACATATAAGGTTTTCGGCACGGACAAAGGGGCGAATTATTCGAGCTATTCCAATGAAAAAGTAGATGAGTATCTGTCTCTTGCCCGCCAGAGTGACGATCCGGAAGTGCGGAAAGAATATTACGGAAAATTCCAGGAAGAACTGGCAGAAGATCCGGCCTATGCATTCATCTGTTATGTTGATGCAAATTATGTGGCAGATTCCGGTATTCAGGGAATTTCCAAAGACACGGTGCTGGGCCACCACGGCGTTGGTATTTTCTGGAATATTCAGGACTGGACAATCGAAGAATAAAAACAAAAAAGCAGACGAAGGAGGTATGGTTACCTCCTTTTTGTCTGTACAGGAGAAAAACGGAATGAAGGAACGATTAAAAGTGGAACATCTTTCCGTCAGCTTTTTTACGGATGAGGGGGAAGTACAGGCGGTCCGCGATGTCAGCTTTTCCCTGAATGCAGGTGAGGTGCTCGCTGTTGTAGGCGAGTCAGGCTGCGGAAAAAGTGTGCTCTGCAAAAGCATTATGAAGCTGCTGCCGGAGAATGCAAAGATCAAAAACGGAAAAATTCTGGTCAATGGAGAAGAAATTGCAGGATACGGGGAGCGAAGAATGCGGGAACTGCGGGGAAAACTGTTCTCGATGGTTTTCCAGAATCCGATGACTTCCTTAAATCCGACGATGACCGTCGGAGCGCAGATTGCAGAGGCAGTACGGGTGCATCAAAAAGGCATGGGAAAAGAAGCAGTGGAACAAAGAGTGACAGAACTGATGCAGCTGGTGGGGATTGAGCAGGCGAAGGAGCGGAAAAAAGCATATCCGTACCATTTTTCCGGCGGAATGCGGCAGAGAATCGTACTGGCGATTGCACTGGCGGGAAATCCGGAAATTTTGTTTGCGGATGAACCGACAACGGCGCTGGATGTGACGATTCAGGCACAAATTCTGGATCTGTTGCGGGAAATCCAGAAAAAACTCGGAACGGCAACCGTTTTTGTCACACATGACCTTGGCGTTGTAGCGCGGATCGCAGACCGGGTAGCGGTCATGTATGCGGGAAAAATAGTAGAGATTGGAACCGTGGATGAGATTTTCTATGATCCCCGTCATCCGTATACGTGGGGACTGCTGCGTTCCATACCGGCGTTTTCGAGGGGAAAAGAAAGCCTGCCGTCTATCCCGGGAATGCCGCCGTCTCTTCTCCATCCGCCGAAGGGCGATGCCTTTGCCAGCCGCAATGCTTATGCGCTGGAAATTGATTTTGAGGAGGAGCCGCCGATGTTCCGGGTTACAGACAGCCATTATGCGGCAACATGGCTGCTGGATGAGAGAGCACCGAAGGTTGTGACGCCGATAGGAGGAAACACAGATGGAACATGAGATTTTGCTGGATGTGCGTCATCTGACCCATATTTTTCCACTGTCCCGGAAAACAGCAGTCAAGGCAGTCGATGATGTATCGTTTCAGATTCGAAGAGGAGAAATTTTTGGACTGGTAGGAGAATCCGGTTCCGGAAAATCTACCGCTGCACGCTGTGTGATGAATATTTATCAGCCATATGCCGGCCAGATTTATTATAAAGGGATTGATACCTGCGACAGAGGCCAGTTCCGGAAAAATAAAAAAATGCTGCAGACGACACGCCAGATGATTTTTCAGGATTCCGGTTCCAGTCTGAATCAGAGGATGAAGGTCCGTGACATTATTGAGGAGCCGATGCGCGTGCAGAAAATCCGGCCGCTGCGGGGAAGCTATGAGGAGGAAGCCAGATTCCAGATGAAATACGTGGGGCTGGATCCGGAATATCTGAAAAAATATCCGGGAGAATTGTCCGGCGGACAGCGGCAGCGCGTTGCGATTGCACGGGCACTGACGATGGAGCCGGAGCTTCTGGTGGCGGATGAACCGATTGCATCGCTGGACGCGTCGATACAGGCACAGATTGTGAATCTGTTCCGTCATCTGCAGAAGGAGCACGGTTTTTCGTTCCTGTTTATTGCGCATGATCTGGATATGGTCGAATTTCTGTGTGACAGAGTAGGTGTGATGTACCATGGAAAACTGGTGGAGACCGGCCCGGCGCGAGCCGTGTTTGAAAATCCGCTGCATCCGTATACGAAAGCACTGATCGCGGCCATTCCGATTCCGGATCCGCGAAGGGAAAGAGCGCGAGCTGTACCGGATTTTTCCAATACAGAATTTCCCCGGACGGGAACACTGCGGGAAGTGGAAAAAGATCATTTTGTGCTGATGGAGGGAGGCGATGCAGGATGAAAAGCCGGAACAGAGTGCTTTACTATGGAAAAAAAGCAGCGGCATTTCTGGCAAGTGTTCTGCTGCTGTCTGTGCTCGTATTTTATATTTCAAGGCTTGCGCCGGGAGATCCGCTGGTATCATATTACGGAGACCGCGTGGAAAAAATGACGCCCGAAGAAAGAGCGTGGGCCGAAGAAAAATTGGGATTGAAGGATCCCATTTCCGTACAGTATATCCGCTGGGCAGGCAATGCGCTGCATGGGGATTTCGGAATTTCGTACAAATATAAAATGGATGTAACGCGCGTGATCGAGGGAAGAATTGGAAATACGCTGGTGCTTGGCGGCATTGGATTTCTGCTGATTTTCACCCTCGCACTGCTTCTTGGAATTCTCTGTGCATGGAAGGAAGATACATGGCTGGACCGCATCATCTGTAAGGTGGGAACCATCACGGGATGTATTCCGGAATTCTGGCTGTCGCTGCTTCTGATTCTTGTTTTTTCCATGCAGCTCAAATGGCTGCCGAGTTCCGGTGCCTACGCTGTTGGAAAACAGGCAGATTTTTCTGACCGTGTCTGTCATCTGATCCTGCCGATGACGGTCGTAGTGCTGAGTCATTTGTGGTATTACGCATACATGATCCGCAATAAAATTCTGGATGAAGTGCGGGAAGAGTATGTGCTTCTGGCAAGAGCCAAGGGGCTGAAACGAAAGACGGTTCTGTTCCGGCATTGCCTGCGGAATACGATTCCGTCGTATCTTGGCATCATGGCCATTTCTGTTCCGCATGTGCTGGGGGGAACCTATATTGTAGAAACGGTTTTCTCGTATCCCGGTATCGGAACGCTGGCGTATGAGAGCGCACGGTACAAAGATTACAATCTTCTGATGCTGCTTTGCCTGATGTCCGGAATCGTTGTGATTCTGTGCAATATGGCGGCACAGATCATCAACGAGAGAATTGATCCGCGGATGCGGGAGAAAGAAGCGGCAGAAACATCGGAGGTAATGATGCTGTGACAGAAAAAACACAATTATTTCAATTTGCAGGAGAGAGGCCTGCAGAAAAAACAGAAGCAGAAAAAAAGAAAAAATGGTATCAGGACCGGCCGGTGGCAGCAGGGCTTTTTCTGGGCCTTCTTGTACTTGGCTGTCTTTTCTGCGAGCTGATCATGACAAAGGATCCTTCCTATATGGATCTGAAAAACTGTTCCGTCATGCCGTGCCGGGAATTTCTGTTTGGAACCGATACGATGGGAAGAGATATTTTCTCGATGATCTGGTACGGCGGCAGAATATCGCTGGCGATCGGTCTGCTTTCTACGCTGATTTCCCCTGTGATTGCCGTTCTCTTCGGCGCAGTCAGCGGATGTGCACCGGCGTGGCTGGACGCGCTTCTGATGCGGCTGACCGAGATCTTTTTGTCGGTGCCGAATCTTCTTCTTGTCATTTTTCTTCTGGCCGCTGCGGGAAAATCCAATGTGATTACGATTTCTGCCGTGATCGGAATGACAAGCTGGACAAGCATTGCAAAGGTTGTGCGGACCGAAGTACGGCAGATCCGGAACAGTGAATACGTGATTGCGTCGCGCTGTATGGGAGGCAGTTTTTTCTATATTTTATGGCACCATCTGGCACCGAACTTTTTTTCGTCTATTATGTTTATGGTGGTTATGAACATCCGAAGTGCGATTGTAGCAGAATCCACACTGAGTTTTATGGGAATCGGTCTTCCGCTGGAGGTGATTTCCTGGGGCAGCATGCTGTCACTTTCGGAAAAAGCGCTGATGACAAAGGCATGGTGGATCATTCTGATCCCGGGTGTTTTTCTGATTGTGACGCTGCTTAGTTTTACAAGCATTGGAAATTATCTGCGGAAGCAGGCAAACAGAAAACAGAGAAATCTGTGAGCTGTTCAGAGAGGCTGCGGTCTGTGGGGAATCCCTGCAGACTGCAGCTTTTTTGTCTTGCAATCAAATACAGGGATTGCTATAGTGAAAAGCAGAAAGAGTATTTTTAATACCTAAAAAACAGCGGGAGGAGAAGGAAATGCTGAAGAGTCAGGAAATGCGGAAACTTGCACCGGAGATGGATCCGCTCCGGATTGGAACAGGATGGAAAAAAGAGGATCTTGAAAAACCGCAGATTATGGTGGAGAGTACGTATGGGGACAGCCACCCGGGAAGCGGCCACTTAAATCTGCTGGTCGAGGAAGTGCGGAAAGGCGTTGCGGAAGCGGGGGGCTTCGGGGCGCGGTATTTCTGCACCGACATCTGTGACGGCGAGAGCCAGGGAACGGACGGCATCAACTACAGTCTTGCGAGCCGCGAGATGATCGCCAATATGATCGAGATCCACGCGAATGCGACACCGTTTGACGGCGGCGTCTATCTGTCGAGCTGCGACAAGGGTATGCCGGGCAATCTGATCGGCCTTGCGCGTGTCGATATTCCGGCGGTTGTTGTGCCAGGCGGAACGATGAATGCGGGACCGGAGATGCTGACACTGGAGCAGCTTGGCATGTACAGCGCAAAATTTGAGCGCGGTGAGATCGACGAGGAGAAGCTCGACTGGGCGAAATGCAATGCCTGCCCGAGCTGCGGTGCCTGTTCGTTTATCGGAACGGCATCCACGATGCAGATCATGGCGGAGGCACTCGGCCTTGCCCTGCCTGGAAGCGCTCTGATGCCGGCGACAAGCCCGGATCTTCTGGCATATGCACGGGAGGCAGGCCGCCAGGCGGTAAAACTGGCACAGATGGAGCATATGCGGCCAAGCGATCTTGTGACGAAAGAGAGTTTTGAGAATGCGATTCTTGTCCACGCGGCAATTTCGGGAAGCACAAACTGCCTGCTGCACATCCCGGCCATTGCGCATGAGTTCGGTATCGAGATCACCGGCGACACATTCGATCGTCTGCACCGCAATGCAAGATATCTGCTCGATGTCCGCCCGGCAGGAAGATGGCCGGCAGAGTGCTTCTATTATGCGGGCGGCGTTCCGGCGATTATGGAAGAAATCAAAGATCATCTGCATCTCAATGTGATGACGGTGACTGGAAAGACGCTCGGAGAAAATCTGGCGGAGCTTCGTGAAAATGGATTTTATGAGAAGTGCAGCGGATGGCTCGCAAAATTTAATGAGCGGTATGGAACTTCAATTACAAAAGAAGATATTATCCGCCCGTATGACAAGGCGATCGGAACGGACGGCAGCATCGCTGTTCTGCGCGGAAACCTTGCGCCGGAGGGAGCCGTCATCAAGCACACGGCCTGCCCAAAAGAAATGTTCCACGCCGTCCTCCGTGCCCGACCGTTCGACAGCGAGGAGGAGTGCCTCGATGCCGTGCTGAAACATAAGGTTCAGAAAGGCGACGCCGTCTTCATCCGCTACGAAGGCCCGAAAGGCAGCGGTATGCCGGAGATGTTCTATACTTCCGAGGCAATCAGCAGCGACAAAGAGCTTGGAAAGAGCATCGCGCTTATCACCGACGGCCGTTTTTCCGGCGCCTCCACCGGCCCGGTCATCGGCCACTGCAGTCCCGAAGCTGTAGACGGCGGCCCGATCGCACTCGTCGAGGAAGGGGATTTGATTGAGATTGATGTGAAGGAACGAAAACTTAACATCATCGGAATCGCCGGTGAGCGCAAGTCCATGGAAGAAATCGATGCGATCTTAAAAGAACGCCGCCAAAACTGGAAACCGCGCGAGCCGAAATACAAAAAAGGCGTACTCCGTCTTTTCAGCCTCCACGCAGCAAGCCCGATGAAAGGGGCGTATCTGGAGTACTAAAAATACTTGTGTTTTTCTGGGATGGTCTTTAGAAGTTAAGGCAGAGCAAAAAATGGAGGAAGGAGCAACAGAAAAACAAGTGAAAGAAAATACCTAAAAAACAAACTGTTCCTGTATAATGTTGCATCTCTTCAGAAAATGGTCGGAAGTCCAGATTCTGTACAGAAGAATGTGGCGCTGGAGAACAATTCGCTGTCGGCGGAGCAGATTACCGGTGTGGAAAACCGAAAGAGCAAGGCAGGCGAAGCTGTTCTTCCGGTATTGCGCAGTGTTTCGCTGTTTCTTCTCGGGCTGCTTGGCGTGCTTCTGATTCTGCTGACGCTGCTTGTGATTGCGGCGGAGGCGGCGCGGATCATCTGCCTTGGACCGGCGGCAAAGAAACAGCAGAAGGAGCGGCCGGGCAGGCGGATCCGAAGAACGGAAGCAAGAATTTACCAGTATCTTTGTCTGTGGGGCATAGATGCCGGTCTTGGCTGGGAAACAGCAGCAACCGATGCAGAACTCGCCCGCAGATTTCCGGCGGTCGAGCCAGGCGAATATACGCGTGTCTGCCATCTGATCGAGAAACATATCTACGGTGAGATTCTGCTGTCTCCTTATGAGGAACGTACGCTGAACCATTTTCTGGAAAAGCTGATGGAGCCGGTACCGGGCTGCAGCTGGAAAATGCGGCTGAAGCTGCGCTATGCGTGTCTGCGCCGTGTGAATACGAAGAAAAAGGAGAGAAAGCATAGCGCTTTCCAGCAAAAATAAGGGTTAGGAAAACAAATGAAAAGAGGGATTTTACGATGAAATTTGTAACATTTAATATTCGCTGTGATTTTGGCCAGGATGGAGCCAATAATTTTATCTACCGCAGACCTCTGATTCTGGAAAAAATCAGACAGGAAAAGCCGGATATCATCGGTTTTCAGGAGGTACTGCCGCATGTGGCTGCCTGGCTGAAGGAAAATCTGACAGAATATTACATTGCCGGATGTGGAAGAGAAAAGGATCTGACCGGTGAGGCAATGATCATTGCCTATCGGAAAGAACGTTTTCAGAGTGTGAGCCTGGAAACCTTCTGGCTGTCACCGACACCGTACGTGCCTGGATCCCGCTATCCGGTACAGAGTATGTGCCCGCGTACTGCGACGGATGTGGTATTTGAGGATATGGAGACCGGAAAAGTGTTCCGCGTCATCAACACCCATCTGGATCACGAGTGCGCCGGGGCGAGAAAGCTTGGCCTGGAGCAGATTCTCGCACATCTGAGAGCAGAGAAAGCATTTGCCGATGTGCCGGTGATTCTTAGCGGCGACTTCAATGCCGAGCCGGACAGCGAAGAGATGAAACCGCTGAGGGAAACTGCCGGTCTTGTGAATGCGACGGAAGGAATCGGCATTACCTTCCACAACTATCATCGCGATGATCCGAACGATCCGCAGTGCTCGATTGACTACATCATTCTCAAAGGGGACTGGGAACTGAAAAAGGTGGAAAAATGGACGGAGCAGAAGGACGGTGTGTGCCTTTCTGATCATTATCCGATCTATGCGGAACTTATTTAAAATATGGATGCAAGAGGCGGCCGCCGGGAGAAAAAATCTTCTGGCGGCGTTTTTTTACGATAGTTATAGGAAAAACTTATAACAAGTCAAAGAAAAAAGGGAATATACAAACGCCGCATTTTCTGTTATGATAGGTTACGTTACAAAACCTATCAGATCAGTATAGAAAGAAAAATTACGAAATAACAGGAGATTATTCATATGGCAAGAGGAATTGACACAAAATGTATCCATTTAGAAGAGGACGAGGGACAGTGTAGCCACTACGGCGCACTCAGCTACCCGATTTATCAGACCGCAACGTATGCGCATCCGGGCGTAGGACAGAGCACCGGCTTTGATTACAGCAGACTGCAGAACCCGACCAGAGAGCATTTGGAAAAAATGGTGGCTGTGCTGGAAAACGGAATTGATGCGTTTGCATTAAGCTCCGGCATGGCAGCGATCTCACTTCTGATGGAGCTGTTCCGCCCGGGAGACCACATCATTGCGGATTCCGATTTGTACGGCGGCAGCATTCGTCTGTTCCACCACGTGAATGAGAAAAACGGCGTCGAATTTTCCGGTATCGACTGCTGCCGTGATGATGTGGAAAGCTATGTGAAAGAAAATACAAAAGCAATTTACATCGAAACTCCGACGAACCCGATGATGAACGTAACCGACATCCGAAAGATGGCGGATATTGCAAAACGCTACAACCTGATTCTGATCGTGGACAACACCTTCATGTCCCCGTACTTCCAGAACCCGCTCGATCTCGGCGCGGATGTTGTCATCCACAGCGGCACGAAATACTTAAGCGGCCACAACGATACGCTGGCAGGCTTTATCGTGACAAACCGTGAAGACATTCAGGAAAAACTGCGTTTCCTGATTAAGACAACAGGTGCAGGTCTTGCTCCGTTTGACTGCTGGCTGGTGCTGCGCGGCATGAAAACTTTAGGCATCCGCATGGAAAGATCTCAGGAGAATGCAGAACAGATTGCTGCATGGCTGCAGAAACAGAAGGCGGTTACGAAAGTAATCTATCCGGGACTGCCGGATCATCCGGGTCATGAGATTATGAAAAAACAGGCAAGAGGCTTCGGTGCCATGCTGACAATCCAGCTCGAGAGCAAAGAGTTTGCCCTTGCCATTCTGGAGAAGGTAAGAATGATCCGTTTCGCAGAGAGCCTCGGCGGCGTGGAGACACTCGTTACGTATCCGACGACGCAGACACATGCCGATGTGCCGAAGGAAATCCGTGAGCGGAACGGAATTACGGAGAGCACCCTTCGCTTCTCCGTCGGAATTGAAAATATCGAGGACCTGATCGGCGAGCTTGAGAAGGTTTTTGCAGAAATTGAGGAAGAGAAAAATGACGGAAAGAAATCTTGATTTTGACAGAATCATCAACCGAAAAAATACAGACTGTTTAAAATATGACTTCGCAGTAAAACGCGGTATGCCAGCCGACGTGCTGCCGCTGTGGGTGGCGGACATGGACTTTGAGACATCCTCCTACATCGAGGATGCGCTGGTGGAGCGTGTAAAAATGGGCATTTACGGCTACAGCGATGCGCAGACTCCATATTTTGAGGCAGTTGCGGGGTGGATGAAACACCATCACAACTGGGAGCCGAAAGAAGAATGGCTGATCAAAACGCCAGGCGTTGTGTTTGCACTTGCGATGGCAGTCAAAGCTTACACCGCGCCTGGGGATGCCGTGCTGATCCAGTCACCGGTTTACTATCCATTTTCGGAAGTCATTGCGGATAACGGCAGAAGAGTTGTCAGCAGCACGCTGGTGCTCGGCGATGATAACCGCTATCACATGGATGTGGCGGATTTCGAGGAGAAGCTGAAAGCTGAAAACGTGAAGCTCTTTTTCCTCTGCAATCCGCACAATCCGGTCGGAAGAGTCTGGACGAAAGAGGAGCTGACGGCGATCGGCGATCTCTGCGTGCAGTACGGCGTGACCGTTGTAAGTGATGAGATCCATGGAGATTTCATTTTTAAAGGCGAGCATCAGGTGTTTGCTGCGATCAAAAAAGAGTACGAGGACATCACGATCACCTGCACCGCGCCGAGTAAGACATTCAATCTGGCAAGTATGATGATGTCAAACATCTTTATCGCCAACCCGGAACTCCGTGCGAAATTCCGGAAACAGCTCGATGCAGCCGGAACGAGCCAGCTTGGTGTGATGGGTCTGGTGGCATGCGAGACGGCATATAATAAGGGCGAGGAGTGGTATGAGGCAATGCTTTCCTATGTGAAGGCAAATGCAGAATTTACAAGGCAGTATGTGGAGGAGCAGCTTCCGGGCGTGAAGATGATCGACCTGGAGGGAACATATCTCGTATGGCTCGATTTTCGCGAGACGGGGCTATCCGTTGATGAACTGGAAGACCTGATTATCAACAAGGCGAAGCTGTGGCTTGACAGTGGCAAAATCTTCGGAGACTGCGGACGCGGTTTCCAGCGGATCAACATTGCCTGCCCGCGCGCAACACTGATGGAGGCACTCGACCGGATCCGGGATGCACTGAAAAACAGATAAAAATACGATAAGAAACCTGAATCATTTTCTTACGCAGCGAAACAGCAAGTGTTTCACTGCTGAGTGAACAGTAACTAAGAAACCGCTTTTGCCGGAAGAAAAGAATTCCGGGAGGGCGGTTTTGCTGCGTTGCCTTTTGCATGATTTTCTGGCTTTTGCTATAGAATAGAAATTGCAGAGACGCACATTCTGTGATATAGTGTGGTAAAGTGATGCTGTGAAAAAAACAAAAATCCCGTCGCTAAACAAGGCGGGCAGCGCAGGAAAGGGGATCATAACAATGTATATTACATGTCTGGATGTAGAAGGAGTACTGGTACCAGAAATCTGGATCGCGTTTGCGGAGGCAAGCGGAATCCCGGAACTCAAAAAAACGACACGCGACGAGCCGGATTACGATAAACTGATGAGATGGAGACTTGGAATCTTAAAAGAGCATGGCCTTGGACTGAAAGAAATTCAGGCTACGATTGAAAAAATTGATCCGCTGCCGGGTGCAAAAGAGTTCCTTGACGAGCTGCGCACCTTCTCCCAGGTGATCCTGATCAGCGATACCTTCACGGAGTTTGCCGCGCCGCTGATGAAAAAACTGGGCTATCCGACGCTGTTCTGCAACTCTCTGGAAGTCGCAGACGACGGCGAGATCACAGGATTTAAAATGAGAGTCGAGCAGTCGAAGCTCACCACCGTAAAAGCACTGCAGTCCATCGGATTTGAGACGATCGCAAGCGGCGATTCCTACAATGACCTTGGCATGATTCAGGCAAGTAAGGCAGGCTTTCTGTTCCGCTCGACCGATAAAATCAAAGCCGACTATCCGCAGATCCCGGCGTATGAGACGTATGAGGAGCTGCTTGGCGCGATCAAAAAAGCAATGGATGAGAAGTAAACAAAAAAGGTGATTTCCGGCCGGAGGCTGCGACGAACGGTCAGGAAAACAGAAATATGGGGGTTTTATTACATGAGAAGAAGAATTCAGGTAGAAGCAGAAAAACCACAGTTCTGCGTCACAACAGGAATTACATTTGCACAGGCGGATGCCTGGTTTGGAAACACGGTGCAGGATTTGAAGCTGGATTTGATTTACCCGCGGGATAACACCAGAAAATACCCGTGTGTGGTATGGATTTGCGGAGGGGCCTGGATCCAGATGGACCGCTCGGCACATCTTGCCTATCTGTCCGTACTGGCACAGCAGGGATTCGTTGTTGCATCGGTAGAATACCGCACGAGTAATGAGGCAAAATTTCCGGCACCGCTGCAGGATGTGAAAGCAGGAATCCGTTATCTGCGTGCACATGCCGAACGTTTCAACATTGATCCGGACCGCATCGGTGTGATGGGAGAGTCTGCGGGCGGTTATCTGACCTGCATGGCAGCGCTTGCGACAGATCCCGTTTATGATGTGGGAGAAAATCTGGAATATTCCAGTGCCGTACAGGCCGCCTGCCCGTGGTACCCGCCGACCGATTTCCGCGGATTCCCGTACAGTGATCCGGAGCAGTGTGCGGCATCTCCGGAATCCCTTCTGATGGGCAAAAACGTGATGCGCCATCCGGAAGAAGCACTCGCGTGCTGTCCGGTCAGCTTCGTGACAAAAGCCGCACCGCCGTTTCTGATCATCCACGGAGAGGATGACCATACCGTTCCGTTCGGACAGGGAGAGGAACTGCACGACGAACTGGAAAAAGCGGGATGTGACGTCACACTGCTTTCGATCGAGGATGCCGACCACGCAGATCTTCGTTTCTTCCAGAAGGAAGTGTGGGACGAAATCTGTGCGTTCTTCCGCGCAAAACTGTAAAAGAAGCAAAAGCAGAGTGAAAGTCCAGGAGATTTTCGCTCTGTTTTTTGATTGTTTGGGAGAATCTGTGGTGCAGCATTTTTTGCAGGATAAAGTCTACCCATCGGAGTTCTTTCCGTGTATAATGAATACAGGAAAGATCACAATGTGAACAGGAAGGAGGCCGCCATGGGAAGATTTTTAAATCCGGGAAATGAAGCATTTTCGGAAGTCATTCATTCAGAAATCTATGTAGATAAAACACCGCTTCTGGAATATACCAACAGAGTGATCAGTACTACATCAAAATTTATCTGCAGCAGCCGTCCGAGGCGTTTCGGAAAGTCAATCACAGCGGAGATGCTGTCGGCATATTACAGCAAAGGCAGTGATTCCAGAGAACTGTTTGCGGACTATGCGATTCATAAGGCGGAGTCCTTTGAAAAACATCTGAACCAGTATGATGTGATTCATTTTGATGTCCAGTGGTGCATGATGGATGCCGGAAATGCGGATTGCGTTGTGGAATATATCAATAACGGAATTCTGCAGGAACTGAAGGAAAAATACGGAGAACTGATTCCGGATACTGTGAAGACGGTTTATGGGGCGATGTCCTATATTAAGGCTGCTGCGGGAAACAAATTTGTTGTCATCATCGATGAATGGGATGTACTGATCCGAGATGAAGCGCAGAACCATAAAGTGCAGGAAGAATATATTGATTTTTTAAGAGGCATGTTCAAAGGATCGGAACCGTCAAAATATATTGCACTGGCGTATCTGACAGGAATTCTGCCGATCAAGAAATTAAAGACACAGTCCGCCCTCAACAATTTCGAAGAATTCACCATGCTGGATGCAGGAAGAATGGCACCGTATGTTGGCTTTACAGAAGCGGAAGTGCATGATTTATGCGACCGGTACGGACAGAACTATGAACAGGTGAAATCATGGTATGATGGATATTCTCTGGAAGGGTATCAGGTATATAATCCCAAAGCCGTTGTCAGCCTGATGCTGAACGGAAAATATAAAAGCTACTGGTCCAATACCGGCAGCTATGAAGCAATCGTGCCACTGATTAACATGAATTTCGACGGACTGAGGGCAGCTATCATAGAAATGATGTCGGGGGCCGCCGTGGATGTGGATGTGACGTCTTTCCAGAATGATACTGTAAGCTTTGCCAACCGGGATGATATACTGACGTATTTGATCCATCTCGGATATCTGGCTTACGATCAGGACAGGCAGCAGGTTTTTATTCCGAATGAGGAAATCAGACATGAACTAAACAATGCGGTGAAACGCAACAAATGGAATGAAATGATTACTTTTCAGAAGGAATCCACAGATCTGCTGGATGCAACCCTGGATATGGATGAAAAAGCGGTAGCGGATGGCGTAGAGAGAATTCATCAGGAGTACAGTTCGGTGATCCAATATAATGATGAAAATTCCCTGAGCAGCGTGCTTACGATAGCATATTTAAGCTCTATGCAGTATTATTTCAAACCGATAAGAGAGCTGCCGGCTGGGCGCGGTTTTGCAGATTTTGTTTATCTTCCGAAACCGGAATACAAAACAAGTTATCCGGCGCTGCTGGTAGAACTTAAGTGGAACAAAAGCACAGATACAGCTATGGAACAGATCCGGGACAAAAAATATCCGGATTCTATTCTGGAATACACAGGAGATCTTCTTCTTGTGGGGATCAACTATAATAAAAGGACGAAAGAACATGAATGCAGGATTGAAAAGATAAAAAAATAGAAAACAAAATGCAGAGAAGAAAAACGTCATACTATGGATGAGGGATTCATGGTATGACGTTTTTGCAAACATTTGAGTCGATCCGAAACAGGAATGAACGATTAGATTTTAGGAATTTTTTTCAAAAAAGTCCTTGATCGGTAGCAACTCCCGGGTGATAAACTAAAGCTACAAAGACAGGGAAATAACAAAATATCACACATCAAAATAAAACAGGGAGGTTATGATGATGAATTTTACATTAAGCAATCAGGTGCAGATCCCGGCAGTGGGAATCGGAACTTTTATGATGACACCGGATCAGGCAGAGCAGGCGGTTGTGGACGCATTAGCATGCGGATACCGCATGATTGATACTGCACAGGCTTATATGAACGAGCGTGCAGTTGGGCGCGGAATTAAAAGATCCGGTGTGGCAAGAGAGGACATTTTCATCTCGACCAAAATCTGGGCGAGCCAGTATCTGACAGAAGGAACGGTAGAAAAGAGCCTGGAACTGCTTGGAACCGACTACATCGATCTGATGTTTATCCATCAGCCGGCAGGCGACTTCATGGCAGGCTACCGCAAACTGGAAAAAGCGTACAAAGAGGGCAAAATCAAAGCTATCGGTATTTCCAATTTCCAGGGTGAAAAGTTGAAAAAACTGCTGGAAGAGTGCGAAATCAAACCGCATGTGATCCAGATGGAAGCGCATCCGTATTACCGCGATGAGGAGACTATTTCCGCACTTGCTCCGTGCGGCTGCCGTGTGATGGCATGGTATCCGTTGGGACACGGTGATCATGCACTGCTTGAGGAGCCGATTGTCAAAGAACTTGCGGAAAAATATGAAAAGAGCACCGCGCAGGTGATCTTAAGATGGCACACCCAGGTTGGAAATATCGTCATCCCGGGTTCTACGAATCCGGAGCACATCAAGGCAAACCTCGATATCTTCGGTTTCAAACTGACCGACGAAGAGATGAAGAAAATGGAAGGCCTGAATAAAAACGTGCGTTACTATTACCCGGATGAGGAAAAACTGGCAGCATATGCGAAGATGAAGATCGATTTGGACAGCCAGAAATAAAATAAATACGGCCTGCCAAAGATGGAAGAACATGTGTTTACTGCATTTATCTGATAAGAAAGGGAAACAAAAATGGAATATAAAGTATTGACAAATGGTATAAAAATGCCGATGGAGGGTTTTGGGGTTTTTCAGGTAAGAGATAAAGAAGAGTGCAAAGAATCTGTATTAAATGCCATCCGGGCGGGCTATCGTCTGATCGACACGGCGGCTTCTTATACAAATGAAGATGCCGTTGGGGAAGCCGTCCGTGAGGCGATTGCAGAAGGAATCTGCACCCGCGAAGAACTGTTCATCACATCCAAGATGTGGGTTCAGGATATGCAGAATTATGAAATGGCAAAGAAAGCCATCGATCATTCGATTGAGACGCTTGGCGTGGAATATCTTGATCTTTATTTGCTGCACCAGGCAATGAAAGATTATTTCAGTGCATGGCGTGCTATGGAGGATGCGTACAAAGAAGGAAAGTTAAGAGCCATCGGTGTTTCCAATTTTTATCCTCATGTGCTGGCCAACTTCTGCGAAACAGTAGCAATCCGTCCTATGGTAAATCAGATTGAAATGCACCCGTACTTCACGCAGGAGCCGGCGTTAAAAGTTATGGAAGAGTATCAGATTGTGCCAGAGGCATGGGCACCGCTCGGTGGAGGCCGTCACAATCCGTTTGAAAACGAGATGGTAAAAGAAATCGCTGACGTACACGGAAAGACCGTAGGACAGATTGTTCTGCGCTGGAATGTACAGCGCGGCGTTGTGGTCATTCCGAAATCGGTTCACAAGGCGAGAATCGAAGAGAATTTTCAGATCTGGGATTTTACACTGACCGAAGAAGAAATGCAGAGAATCAGCTCACTGGATCTCGGCTATCAGGGAACTGCGGTAAAACATTTTGATCCGGAATTTGTTAAAATGTGTAATACCAGAAAAATCCACGAATAAAGCAGGGCGGTTCGTTTTCCGACTGCGGTAAGATCGTTTCCGCACAGGCAGACGTTGCGTTCCTGGACCCTTTGGGTCAGAAATAAAAGTCAAAAATAAGAAAGGCCAGAAACGCTGTGTATCGTTTGCTTCTGGCTTTTTTTTCTTGATAAAAAACGTTTCACGTACGAAACACCTGTACCGATATCTTCGTCACATATTCTTTCACAGACGCCGTTGCCAGTTCGTCGATCACTGCTTCTTTGTAGGAATACTGGCCCGTCGAAAAATGGTTCTGGTCGATCCAGTCGAAGAGGGTTTTGTAGGTGTCTTTTGAATCATAATAATCGCCCATCAGATACGCGACCGCGTAATCCCCGGCGGGTTTGATATGGAAGGGATAGTGTTCCGGTTTTTGAATGACCTTTGTAAAAAAGTAAGCATACGTATCCAGATGATTTGTTCTAAGATCTGCGACATCAAGCATGGCTCCGTAAGGATGTCCGGCGTTCTTGTCCAGCTGATGGTGGACGGAGAAAAAGACAAAGCCGGAGAAATGAAAGACTTTCTGCAGAAACTCGGAATCCGCACGACACTGGCCGAGATGGGAGCGCCGACCGGGCGGGAGGCACTGTCTGCCGTACTGAAAGAAACCGTAACCGGTCCGGATATGGAACACATTCCATACGAGGTGACGGAAGACATGATCTACGAGGCTATGTGTCAGGTGGAAGCATTATAGAACTGTCCACGCAGCAGGGAAAACACCTGCTGTCTCGACACGTAAGAAAGTGATGCGCGCTTTATCATAAACATGAGGAGAGAAAAAATGGAAAAATCACATATAACCACCGGGAATCTTTTAAAGTTTCTGCTGGGTTCTGCGTTCGGTATTCTGATGTTTCTCGTACCGATCCCACAGGGAGAATCGTTTACGACGCTGCTCGATTTTCTGAAGAGCTGGATCAAAGGACTCTTCGGAGGCAGGCTGTCATACCTGATTATGGTGATCCTGATTGTGTCAGCGATTATGAGTCTTTATGACTATATTGCCAAGCCGGACTGGATCCGGAAGAACCACTATCTGTGCAGAGCGTTTTCTACAACTCCGCTGTATCTGGTATCCAAAATTGTCGGAGCCATTTTTACGGTACTGATCGTATTTAAAATCGGACCGGAGCAGATCATTTCCGCAGATACCGGCGGAACCATGGTGGATCTTTGCGGAACGTTGTTCAGCATTGTCATTGCATTCAGCTTTATTATGCCATTTCTGACCGACTGCGGAATTATGGAATTTTTAGGAGTCCTTGCAAGACCGGTTGTCCGTCTGCTGTTCCATGTGCCGGGAAGAGCCTCGGTGGATCTGATTGCATCCTGGTTCGGCGCATCGAATGCAGCTGTCATTCTGACCCGGGAACAGTATATGAAAGGATATTATACAAAAAGAGAAGCCGGATACTACTTAAATGCCCTCGGTGTTCCGGAAGCCTTCGCGGCAGCACCGGCAACTCTCGTTGGATTTACCGATATGTTTATCCCGGCGCTTCTGTCGGTTGGACTTGTATCCGTAAAGACAAAATTTGTCATCGGTGTTTTATCCCTGATTCAGATCATCTATCTGACCGAGGTCGGAACGATTATTATCAAAAGTGAAATTCCACTGAATTTCTGGAAACTGCTGGTGATCTTTCTGGAGAGAACCATCATTGCCATTCCGCTGATCGTATTGTTTGCAAATATGATCGGGCTGTAAATACAGGAAAATACAAGATCCCTGATTTGGCACTTTTGTGCTGAATCGGGGATTTTTTGGCGTAAAAACGCAGGTAAAGGATTCGTAGATTGACAAAACAGCCTATTTTCGCCTATTCTGAGACTGTAAAAACGCTCCGCTGGGCAACATGAGGCGGTGCGGGAACAGCAGGAGGAAGGGACACGACGTGGAAGCGAAAGAGTTCGGGCGGTTTATTGCCGGAATGCGAAAAGAGAAAAAGATGACGCAGGCAGAGCTTGCGGAAAAGATTCATGTGACGGATAAAGCCGTCAGCCGGTGGGAGCGGGGACTTGGCTTTCCCGATATCCAGACGATTGAGCCGCTGGCTCAGGCACTTGGGATTTCTGTGCTGGAACTGATGCGCTCCGAACGGCAGGAGAAGGCGAAGGAAGAGGCAACGCCGGAAATTCAGTATACTCAGAAGGAGGTGGCCGAAATGCTGCAGAACGCAGGTGACATTTCAAGGCAGCAGAAAAAACAGGACCGGAACGCAAACGTGATCGCGGGATTTCTGGTGATCGGTGTGGCAGCGGCAGCGTGGGCGGCAAAGATCGTAAACGTGGGCGGCGGCCTGATTCTAGGCGGTCTGGTGGCAGCAGCGTTTGTATCGCTGTGGTATTTCTTCCAGAACCTCGATGATGAAGAAAGCCGGAAAGTCTATGGGTCAGCATCCATTCTGTCTATCGGCATTCTGGCATCCCTGGTAAATTTCGTCTGGGGCGATCAGCTGGCAGAATTCATTCCCGGCGGTCTGGAACGAAAAGAGCAGATCTTCTGGACCCTGTGGTATCTGTTTGTTCTGGCAATGATGATGATCGGAACCATTCGATGTATCCGCCGGCAGAGACAGAAAAAAGAAAAGAAATACAAAACCGTTCTTTTCACGGCAATTATGGCGACGATCATGTTTGTAACACTGTGGCAGTATCAGAACACCATGCAGAACCGGTACAAAAACACAGGAATCTGGAGGGGCGCACAGCAGTACGCCGAGGTGCTGCTGAAAAGAAACAAAAACCTCGAAAACGACTGGCTGATCGGCGATGAGTCCTGGCGCGAAGGAAACAAAAATACTTTCGAAATTCGCCTTACCTATTACGCTGATGCCGATGACTCAAAAGAGGGACGTGAAAGCGAATATCAGTACAAGATTCATTTTGATGATGTTGACGGCTACGTCATCAAATCAGAAGGCGTACCAGAGAAAGAGATTGTTTTCCCGGAAAATAAATAAGAAGTGAGAAACGGGATTCCATTCTTGCGCCTCCCACAGAAAAAGACTATACTCATAGTATCAGCATGTACGCTCGGAATCTTTCTGCACTTGCTTTTGCGACTGGCGGTTGGAATCAGTTATGATAAAGAAACAAAAGAACATGCCTGTAAAATAGAAGTATTGTGATGATTTGCAAGCTGTGGAAAAGGGATATCGTGTGTGTGAACGGAGAAAAGCAAGTAAAAATAGTAATCTTTACTATTTTTACTTGCTTTTTCCTTGCTTTTTCCTCCATCATAGGATAATATAAAAATATACGGTTCGGAGCAGGTTCCGGGCAGGAAAAAACAAGATGGAAAGGATATGGATTTTTATGAAAATTACAGAGGATATTATCTACGCGGGAGTTAACGATCATCAGGTAGACCTGTTTGAAGGTCAGTACAAAGTGCCGAACGGCATGGCATATAATTCTTACGTAATTCTCGATGAAAAAACGGCAGTTATGGATACCGTAGATGCAAACTTTGCGGATGAATGGCTGGCAAATGTTGCGAAAGCACTGGATGGCAGAAAACCGGATTACCTGATCGTACAGCATATGGAGCCGGATCACTCTGCGAATATTGAAAACTTCGTAAAAGCATATCCGGAAGCAACCGTTGTTGCAAACACAAAAACCTTTGCCATGATGAAAAACTTTTTCCCAAAGATGGATCTCGCCGGAAGGAAACTGGAAGTAAAGGACGGTGAGTCCCTTACGCTCGGAAAACACGTTCTGACCTTCGTGTTCGCTCCGATGGTACACTGGCCGGAGGTTATGGTTACATACGACAGCACGGACAAGGTTCTGTTCGCAGCAGACGGTTTTGGAAAATTCGGTGCACTCGACCGCGAGGAACCATGGGATGACGAAGCACGCCGTTATTTTATCGGTATTGTCGGAAAATACGGTTTGCAGGTACAGAAGCTCCTGAAAGTAGCAGGTACGCTGGATATCCGGAAAATCTGTTCCCTGCACGGTCCGGTTCTGACGGAAAATCTTGGCCACTACATTGAAAAATACGATATCTGGTCTTCCTACCGCCCGGAAGAAGAAGGTGTTGTGGTTGCCTATACTTCTGTTTACGGCAATACAAAAAAAGCTGCCGAATTGCTTGCAGATAAGCTGAAAGAAAAAGGATGCCCGAAGGTCGTTGTTTACGATCTGGCAAGAGACGATATGTCTGCTGCCGTAGCGGATGCTTTCCGTTACAGTAAGCTGGTTCTCGCAACCCTGACCTACAATGCAGGCATTTACCCGTTCATGCAGGATTTCATCAACCGTCTGACAGAGCGCAGCTTCCAGAACCGCACCATCGGTCTGATCGAAAACGGAAGCTGGGCACCGACCGCAGCGAAAGTGATGAAAGGTATGTTTGAGAAGAGCAAAAATATCACCTGGACAGAGAATAATGTAAAAGTAATGTCCGCTGTGAAGGAAGAGAACGTAAAAGAGATCGAGGCACTGGCCGAGGAACTCTGCAAATAAGAAATTAAGAAGAGAAGAAAGAATATGGGAAAAATGCTCCGCTGGACTTTGCGAAAGGCAAAGACAGCGGAGTCTTTCGTTCTACTCTTTTGGAAAGAAGATTCTGTGGAGTTCCGGAGGGAGCAGGATCGCCCTGCGGTGGGTCAAAAAAAGCCGGGGGTTGAATTTTGCGAAAGCCTGCGGCCGCCTCTTTGTAAGTGAGACTGCATCAGGTTTCTGATCTTTCGATTTTAATGTCATAATATTCTGAAAATAATAAAATACAAAATAAATTAAAAGAAAGTATTGACAAAACAGAGAAGATGAGTTAATATAAGATCAACAAAAGAAAAGAGAACAAAAATAAAAACAAGAAAGAAACATCAAGACGAAAAAGAAACATCAAAACGAAATCTAAGAAAGTAAGAGGTACAGTCCAATGGCATAGTTAATCTGAACATCAAAAAAATCTCTGAAGAGTTTACATATAGAACCTAAAGGAGATGATTCCAATGAAAGGCAGAGGCCCATAGGGAAAAAATAAAAACAAAAAAATTCAGGAGGTATGGTCCAAAAGGAACATAACGAAATACCCCGAAATCAATGAAAGCAGCAGGTGTATAAAATGAAATTACTGGAAATTCATTAAAAGCCCGGTCGAGAGAAAAAAGAATCGATCGGGCTTAAACTATGTCTGCTGAAAAATCTGTTTGACTGCCCTGCGGTCTGCGCGAGCCGTGAAAGCAGAAAAGACGCTACAGCCCCGAAAGAAACGAGAGCATACAGCGTCCTTTTTCTTTCAAGAATCAGTGTAATACTTGTACGCATGTGTTTACGAGTTGTTTTTTGCAAAAACGATTCTTTTTCAGATGTCTGGTTTTGGCAAGGTAAGTATGGTAGAATAAGAAACGGAAAATGGATAGGAGGATAAGAATCTATGTATTACGTACCAGACGGAACCAAAACATGTGGTTATTATGAATGCAAGAAATGCGGCAACCGCTTTTTATCCCTTCAGACGATGGAAAAAATTCCATGCCCGGACTGCGAGGCAGAGGTGGATTATGAGATCGGACCTGGCGAATCTTTGGAGGATGTGCTGGATACCGCAGTGCTGCTGCAAAGAATTGAGGGCGAAGAGGAAGTGGAAAAGATGGATGCACTCTTAAGTCTTGCGATTACCGGCGGAGATTTTGACTGGATCTGATATACCGGAGTCTTTTTCAAACAGGCGCCGGACAGGTGGCGGATATTTGATGAAAGCAAAGTCTGGCGTTCGCTCTGAATTTTCACAGAATTTTGCCGGAGTTTTTCCGCGATTTTAAAAGAAAACAAAGAAATTTCAAAGGTTCATGAGAAAAATGTTCAGAAATGACTGAAAAAATATCGGCAAAATTGTATAAAATTGACAGAACTGACGCAAAAGACCGGAAATCATCGAAAAATTTAAGGATTGACAAAAAGCGGGAATTCCGTTAGAATGTGCCTATGTTGAAAAACAGCAGAGCAATGGAACAAAATAAAGACAACGCAACGGAGCGGTTCTGAAAAAAGAATCTCTCCGTTTTTTTATTTCTTCCCTTTCTCCCAGGTTTAAATTTCTCCCGGAAAACACTCTCAGGAAACCAGAAAATGATCTGTCTGTTTTTCAAGATAAACTCCATATAAGTAATGGATTCGCGAAGGCGCGGTACGAAGGGAAAGCTTCGTGCCGCGTTTTTCAATCCAAAGGAGAAACGTCAGTAAAGAGTTCGCAACGGGGCGATCTGGAAGGAAGACTTCCAGGTCGTTTTTTGTTATCAAAGGTATCAGGGACTGCTTCTGAAAACCAGATTTGATTTTGTCAGAAACAGGACAGAAAAAATGCAGAACCGGAAAGGAGAAAGTCCGATGGAAAACACAAATGTTTTATTCGACCGAAAGCGTCTGATCCGGCTGATCGTTCCCTTGATTGTGGAACAGGTGCTGGCCGTTACCGTCGGTATGGCAGATATGGTGATGGTATCCGGGGCCGGTGAAACGGCTGTTTCCGGAATCTCACTTGTCAATACGATCTGCGTACTGTTGATCGTGATTTTCACATCGATGGCAAGCGGCGGTTCCGTTGTTGGAGCACAGTTCCTCGGAAGCGGGGATAAGAAAACAGCGTGTCACGCAGCCGAACAGCTCGTGATGATCTGCGGACTGATTGCACTTGTTATCTGCGGCATTTCCTTTTTCGGAAACCGCTGGATTCTCCGTGTGGTCTACGGATCGGCGGAAGAGCAGGTTATGGCCTATGCGGTGGAATACTTCTTCATTACATCGCTTTCGTTCCCGTTCCTTGGCATCTACAATGCCGGGGCAGCGCTTTTCCGGGTTATGGGAAACTCAAACATTTCAATGGTTACTTCCATCGTGATGAATGCGCTGAATATCATCGGAAATGCCGTTTTTGTTTTCGGCTTTGACATGGGAGTTGCAGGCGTGGCACTTTCCACTCTGATTTCCAGAGCATTTGCCAGTGTTGTGATTCTTGTACTGCTGCATCAGGAAAAATACGAGATCCACTGTACGAAATGGTTCCTGGCCGGATGGGACAAGGAGATGCTGAAAAAGATCTTTTTCATCGGTGTTCCGCAGGCGTTGGAAAACAGTATGTTCCAGATCGGAAAGCTGCTGACCCAGAGCATGATTGCCGGATTTGGAACAGCATCGATCGCAGCAAATGCCTGTGCAATGACCGTGGAACAGCTTGCTTTTATGCCGGGATCGGCGATGGGACTTGCCATGACAACCGTGGTTGGCCAGTGTGTCGGAGCGGGAGATTATAAGCAGGCGAGAAGCTATACAAAGAAGCTGATCACAGGAGCCTACGCATTCCTTTGGATTCTGAATATCCTGCTTCTGGCAGCAGCACCACTGTTCGCCGGAGCATATAACCTTTCCGATGGCGCTTACCGGATGGCAGTGATTGTGATCCGATACCACAGCATCTGCTGTATGATGATCTGGCCGCTGGCCTTTACCCTTCCGAACACGATGCGTTCTGCCGGCGATGCCAAGTTTACGATGACGGTCAGCATCCTGTCCATGTGGTTCGTTCGAATTGCACTGGCGTATCTGATCGGTGTTTCCCTCCATGTGGGACTCCTTGGTGTCTGGATTGCACAGACCCTCGACTGGGTAGTCCGTGCAGGATTTTACATTGTCCGGTATCTCGGTCATAAATGGGAAAATAAATCCGTTGTAAGGCAACAGGAAAAGGAAATTCTTACAGAATAAAAACAGAAGAATCAACTTGTCGGCATACTGGAAATCCATCTTGAAATCGGAACATAAAAAGACAGAAGTACAACAGGAGGCGAGGCGTATGAAAGAAGAAAACTATGAGGTAGTCGTTTTTCAGGGAGACCCGGGAACCATCGATCTGACGTACGAAGAAATAGAAGCAGAGTGGAACAAAATGCTGCAGAGTGTACCACAGATCGGAAAGTTCCGTATCATCCATCAGGAGAAAAAGAGGTACACCTTCGAAGATTACAGCAGTCAGATCGGGAACGCCGACGCAGCACTTGGTATCTGGGTCCACAAAGGAGTGATCAACGAAAAGCTCTTTGAAGCGCATCCGAATCTGAAATATATCGCAACGCTGGGACATGGATTTGAAGACTTCGATGTGGAAATGACAAGACGCCGGGGCGTGACCATAACGAATACGATTTACGGTGATGTCACCATTGCCCAGTATGCGATGGCACTGCTCATGAACATCTGTCATAACGTGACGGTACAGAGCGATTACACCAAAACAGGGTACTGGAAAGAAAAAGAAACGAATCCGCAGGCAAGCTACAATCAACTGTTCGTGCCGCAGATTGAGCTCTACCAGAAAACGATGGGAATCATCGGACTTGGCGCAATCGGTCTTTGGACGGCAAGAATGGCAAAGGGCTTTGGCATGAAGGGCATCGCAAACAGCCGTCACAAAAAGACGGGGCCGCAGTATGACGGCATCGAGCAGGTCAGCATGGAAGAAATTTTCGAACGGTCGGATGTGATCTCCATTCACTGTCCGCATACGAAGGAAACAGAAAACCTGCTGAACCGTGAAGCATTTGCCAAAATGAAGGACGGTGTCATCATTATCAACACCGCACGGGGAGTCATCATCGATGAGGAGGCGCTTCTTGAGGCGCTGGAATCGAGAAAGGTTTATATGGCAGGACTCGATGTTGTCGCAAATGAGCCGCCGCAGTATCAGATTCCGCTGATGCAGTCGCCGTACACCTTTATTACTTCCCATATCGCCTGGCAGCCGAAGGCAGCAAGACTCCGCGCAGTCGATCTGGCGGTGAAAAACTTCCGGTCTTACCTGGAGGGAATGCCGACGAGTGTGATTAATTAAAAACAGTGGATTGTGAAAACAGCTGCAAAAAAACAGCTGCAAAAAAACGACTGTAAAAACAACTATAAAAACAATTGTAAAAACAGCAGAGCTGCGGAACAGTCCAGGCATGAAAGAAGAGGTTAGAAAATCTGTCAGAAAACAGATTTCTATATAGAAGCAGCAGAGCCGGTAAATGGAGGTAGGAAGCTTGTACAGGAGCCGGTTCGGAAAGGGAGGGAAAATCATGAAAAAGCTGGAAATTGTAATTCGTCCGGAGAGTCTCGAAAATCTGGAGCTACTCCTCGAGGAACAGAAGGCAAACGGTATGATGATCACGAATATCCTTGGATATGGAAACCAGAAGGGATATCGTCAGATGTACCGCGGAGCGGAAATCGTGGCCAAAATGCTTCCGAAGGTTAAAGTGGAAACCGTTGTGGAGGATGACAAGGTTCCGAAAATCGTTGATTTTGTTGTAAAAAACCTGTCAACCGGAAACTACGGCGATGGAAAAATTTTCGTTTACGATGTCGAAGATGCAGTGCGGATCCGGACAGGTGAGCACGGCGAACAGGCACTTTAAAAAATCTGAAAGCTACCGTTTCAAGATGACCGTTTCAGAAGATCTGCAGACGGGAACAGGTAAGATGGGAATGAGGAGGAACTTATTATGGAAAACACACAGGTATTACTCAATATCGTATGGACCATGGTCGGAGCCTTTCTGGTGTACTTTATGCAGGCCGGATTTGCCATGGTGGAGACAGGATTTACAAGAGCGAAAAACTCCGGAAACATTCTGATGAAGAATATGATGGATTTCGTGCTCGGCTCTATTTTCTTCTTTATCATCGGATTTGCGCTGATGTTCGGAGGAAGCAATGCCTTTATCGGAACAGCAGGTTTCTTTCATCCGAAATCGCTGGCAGATGCAGATGGTATGTTCAACGGCCTGCCGATCGGCGTATTTATGATTTTCCAGACCGTGTTCTGTGCAACATCGGCCACGATTGTATCAGGTGCTATGGCAGAGAGAACCAAATTCATCTCTTATTTGATTTACTCCGCAGCCATCAGCGTTTTCATTTATCCGATCACCGGACACTGGATCTGGGGCGGCGGCTGGTTAAGCCAGATCGGGTTCCATGATTTTGCAGGATCTACTGCAGTTCATATGGTCGGCGGTCTGTGTGCCCTTGCCGGTGCAAAAATGGTCGGACCTCGTATCGGAAAATATACAAAAGAGGGAAAACCGGTTGCTATTCCTGGTCATAACCTTCCGCTTGGAGCACTTGGTGTCTTTATCCTCTGGTTCTGCTGGTTCGGATTTAACTGTGGATCGACCACAGCAGCAACCTATAACCTTGGCGACATTGCCATGACCACAAACCTCGCAGCAGCAGCAGCAACGCTTGTTACCCTGATTGTTACCTGGGTACGTTATGGAAAACCGGATATCAGTATGACAATGAACGGCGCACTGGCCGGACTGGTAGCTATTACAGCAAGTTGTGATGTAGTCAATGATTACGAGGCACTGTTCATTGGAGCAGTTGCAGGTGTTGTCGTTGTATTTGCAGTTGAATTCTTTGATAAAGTCGTAAAAATCGATGACCCGGTTGGTGCAATCAGTGTACATGGTGTCTGTGGAGCACTCGGAACCTTATTCACCGGCATTTTTGGTGAGGGATGCAGCTTTATCACCCAGCTGATCGGTTTTGTAGCAGTTGCGGCATATACCCTGATCCTGGCGTTCATTCTGTTCTTTGTCCTGAAAAAGACCATCGGACTTCGCGTAACCGAGAAAGAAGAGATCGACGGACTGGATATGCACGAGCACGGATGCAGCGCTTATGCAAACTTCCACTTCCATAATGATAAATAAAAAAAGGATCAATAAAAAGGTGGTGCGGATATGAAAAAGCTGACAGTTATTGTCAAACCCGCGAACCGGGAGGATGTCATCGACATCATGGAATCGTGTGCCGTGTACGGCGTGATGGAAACGGATATCACCGGATATGGAAACCAGAAGGGTTACCGGGTGATGTACCGCGGAACCATGAGCGGACCGAATGTACTGATGAAATGCAAATTCGAGACCGTCGGTGACGATAAGACAATTGCAGTATTAAAAGGCTTCCTGGAAAAGAAGCTGTGTACCGGAAATATCGGAGACGGAAAGATTTTTGTCGAGAAAGTGGCAGATGTCATCCGGGTTCGTACCGGTCAGCGCGGCGAGGAAGCATTATAAAAACAAAAGACAGTAAAAAGGTGCAAAGAGGCAGCCAGAACAGATCGTTCGGCTGCCTCTTCTGAGCTAAAAAAGCCGGAACGGGAGGAATGCTGCATGGTAAGATATATCATAAAACGTTTATTCATTGGAGTGGTGACGATCTGGGCGCTGATCACCATTACCTTTTTCCTGATTCGGATTATGCCGGGCAGCCCGTTCGAGGCAGACAATCTTTCCAAGAGCGCCATTGAGCAGCTTGAATCGACCTACGGGCTGGATGAACCCATGTGGAAACAGTATATCCTTTACATGGAAAATCTGATGCACGGGGATCTCGGCATTTCCTATAAAAAGAACGTTTCTGTTAATACACTGATCGCAAGAGGATTTCCGTACACGCTAAGCATCGGACTTCTCTCTATCGCGGTATCTGCTTTCATCGGTATTCTGATGGGCATCTGGATGGCGACGAGCAAGCGGCTGGCAGTGAAAAACACCTTGCTTGGAATTGCGACGCTGGGGGTCAGTATCCCGGGATTCGTCACAGCGATCCTGCTGATGATGATTTTCGGTGTCTGGTGGCCGGTACTCCCGATCGTCGGTCTTGGTTCTCCGGCCAACTACATTCTTCCGGTGGCAGCACAGTCATTCGGACAGATCGCTTCGATTGCCAGACTGACCAAGAGTACGTATTCCGAGGCGATCCAGATGGATTACGTAACGATGGCAAGAGCGAAGGGACTTAGCAATCTGTACATCACCGCGCGTCACGTCCTTAAAAATGCACTGATCCCGGTTGTCACCTATTTCGGACCGGCCATCGCATTTCTGATCACAGGAAGCTTCGTCGTAGAATCTATTTTTTCCATTCCCGGAATCGGACGTGAATTTACGAATGCGATCACGAACCGTGATTACACCGTAGTCCTTGGCTTCAGTGTTTTCATCGGTGTGATTATCACCGTTGCAAACCTGGCGGTGGATATCATTTGTTCCCTCATTGACCCGAGAATCAAACTGACAAACTAGGAGGTGACTGTTATGGACTGGTTTTCACCGATTGATCCATCCAAAAAGAACAGCGAGTTTATTGCCGTGGAGAGCAAAAGCTTCTGGAAAGCGGCATGGGGAAGATTTAAGAAAAATCCAATGGCAGTTCTCGGACTGGTCGTCATCCTCCTTCTGGCGGTGATTTCCATTTTCGGGCCGATGATCAGCCCCTACGCATACGATGCACAGGACGCAGCCAATCAGTACGCAGGCTTTTCGGCACAGCATATTTTCGGAACCGACAAATTCGGCCGTGACGTATTTACAAGACTCTGCTACGGAGGCCGTATCAGCCTGGCGATCGGTTTTGGAGCAGCCGTCATCAACACCGTACTCGGTGTGGTGATCGGTGGACTGTGCGGCTACATTGGTGGAAAATTTGATAACTTTGTGATGCGTATTGTGGATATCATCTACGCAATGCCATCTATGATCTACGTTATTCTGATCATGATGGTTCTCGGATCGAATGTACGAAGCATTTTGATCGGTATCTGCATTCCGGGCTGGATCGGCATGGCGCGTCAGGTAAGAGGCCAGCTGATCGCCTTAAAGGAGCAGGAATTTTCCATGGCAGCACTCGTCATCGGAGCAAGCGATGCGAGAATTCTGTTCCGCCATCTGCTGATCAATGCCATCGGGCCGATCATCGTACAGATTACTTTCCTTGTTCCGAACGCCATTTTCACCGAAGCCTTCTTAAGCTTCATCGGAATCGGCATTTCCGCTCCGATGGCAAGCTGGGGTTCCATGGCACAGGATGCCCGTCAGGTGCTTACCATGCACCCGGGACAGCTGCTTTTGCCGACCATCTGCATCTGTATCACCATTTTCTCCCTGAACTTCCTCGGCGAGGGAATCGGCGATGCCTTTAATCCAAAGAAAACCAGGGGGTGAAGCGTATGAGTTTACTCGAAATCAGCCATCTCACAACAAAATTTGAAACGCAGCAGGGAACCGTCAGCGCAGTCCGCGATGTTTCCTACCATCTGGAAGAGGGCGAGGTACTTGGTATCGTCGGCGAGTCCGGTTCCGGAAAAAGTGTCGGCATGCTGACCCTGATGGGGCTTCTGGCATCGAACGGCAGAGTGGAAGAAGGAGAGATCCTTTTCGACGGAGAAAACATTTCTCCGCCGCACACGAAGGACCGGAAAGAAAAACGGGCTTATGAAAAGAAAATGCAGCAGATCCGCGGAAACCGCATCGGCATGATTTTCCAGGATCCGATGACATTTCTGAATCCGATCCTGAAAATCGGAATTCAGATGACAGAGGGAATTCGAAAGCATCAGAATTGCTCCCAAAAAGAGGCGGAAGCGAAAGCCATTGAGCTGATGCGGCAGGTCGGAATTCCAAGTCCGGAAAAACGGCTCGATCAGTATCCATTTGAATTTTCCGGCGGTATGCGGCAGAGAATCATCATTGCGACGGCTCTGGCGTGTGACCCGAAGCTGATTATCGCAGATGAGCCGACAACCGCACTGGATGTGACTGTACAGGCACAGATTCTGGAGCTTTTGAAAAAGCTGACAAAGGAAAAAGGAACCTCCGTTATTATGATTACCCACGACCTCGGCGTTGTCGCTTCTATGTGCGACCGGATCGCCATTATGTACGCAGGACAGATCGTAGAAGAGGGAACCGTCGATGAGATTTTCTACGAACCGCATCATCCGTACACGAAAGGTCTTCTGAACAGTATCAACAATTCGGCAAAGGATAACGACGAACCGCTCGTTCCGATTCCGGGAACACCGCCGGACCTCTTAAAGCTTCCGAAGGGCTGCGCATTTATGAGCCGCTGTCCTTACACTATGAAGATCTGTGAGGTACAGGCTTCTCCGGTGACAACCTACAGCGAGACGCACTGCTGCAGATGCTGGCTGGAATGTATGGATGAAACAAAGATTACAGTTTCCGGGGAGGAGGCGGCTGCCAATGAGTAAAAATGTACTGGAAGTAAAAAACCTGTGTAAATACTTTGATGTGAACAGAGGAATGAAGGGAGCACAGAAGGTCATCGCCGTAGATGGTATTTCCTTCGAGGTAAAAAAAGGGGAAACCTTCGGACTGGTCGGAGAATCCGGCTGTGGAAAAAGTACACTTGGCCGCACGATTTTACGGATCTATGAGCCGACAAAGGGCGAAATCGTTTTCGAGGGAGAAGATATCTCCAGGCTTTCCCGGAAAAAGATGCTTCCCTACCGGCAGAAGCTGCAAATGATCTTCCAGGATCCGTATGCATCCTTAAATCCCCGTTTTACCGTCGGTGAGATTATTGAGGAGCCGATGGTGATTCATCACATGTACGATGAAAAAAAGCGAAAAGAACGCGTGCAGGAGCTGCTGGAAACGGTTGGATTGAAACCGGACCACATCCGGAGATATCCGCATGAATTTTCCGGCGGCCAGAGACAGCGAATCGGAATTGCGAGAACGCTGGCACTCGAACCAGACTTTATCGTCTGCGACGAACCGATTTCGGCGCTCGACGTTTCCATCCAGGCACAGGTCATCAACCTTTTGGAGGATATTCAGAAAAAAGAGGGCATCAGCTATCTCTTTATCGCACACGATCTTGGCATGGTAAAGCATATCAGCCACCGGATCGGTGTCATGTATCTGGGACACATGGTAGAGATCGGAGAATCCAATGATGTTTACCGCCGTCCGCTTCACCCATATTCGAAGGCACTGCTTTCTGCAGAGCCGATCCCGGATCCGAAGACCGCAAGAAGCAGAAAACGAATCCTGCTGGAAGGCGAAATCCCAAGTCCGATCCATCCGCCGAAAGGATGCCCGTTCCACACGAGGTGCCCCTACGCTATGGAAGAATGCAGCCAGGCCCGCCCGGCAACGTATGATATTGAGGGCAGGAAAGTGGCTTGCTTCTTATATTCCCCGCGGTATTTGAGACAGAGGGAGGGTCTGGCAATCGAACCGCTGCTGGCCGGAGCAAAATAGAACCATTCCGGTGCGGCAGGTTTGGGAACAGAGGTTCCGGGGACCGGAGTTGTGTTTCAAAAAAGCATCAGCAGCAAAAGGAGGAGAACATTATGAGAAAATTATGGAAAGCAACAGCGACACTGGCAGCGGCTGTTCTTCTGGCAGGATCCCTTGCCGGATGCGGAAGCAGCGGAGGAAGCAGCAGCTCTTCCGGAGGAGGCAAAAGCGGCAGTACTTCCGATATGATTGTGACAACGATGTATACCGAGGCCGGAAGCCTGGACAGTGCAGGAGAGAGCGGTTTATGGTGGTGGTCCTACGATGATGTGTGTATGGCGCCGATCATGGAAATGAAAGAGGACGGTTCCTGGGATTACATTCTGGCAGAAAGCGTTGATGTCAATGAGGATATGACACAGTACACCGTTCACCTCCGCAGCGATGCAAAATGGAGCAACGGAGACGATGTGACAAGTGCCGATTTCAAAAATACCATTGTCCGCGCACTGGATCCGAACTGCAAGAGTGGTTATTCCTCAATGCTTTACCCGATTGTGGGAGCTGAGGAGATGTACAACGGAACCGGCGATGAGAGCGGTCTTGGCGTAGACACCAGCGATGATAAGACCATCGTATTCAACTTAAAGGAGCCGTGCGCTTACTTCGAACAGCTCTTTGTACTTCCGGTTTATATGCCGACGCATCGCGAGCTTCAGACAGAAACCAACGGCGACTGGGCAATGGGAAATGACATGGATGCGCTGGTAAGCTGCGGACCGTACTACCTCGCAGAGTATGTACCGAACCAGTACAGCGTTTATAAGAAAAATGAAAATTACGTTCAGGCAGACCGGATCAAAACCGATACGATCAAAAAGATGGTTATGGACGATACACAGTCCATCATCAATGCGTATAAATCCGGTGAGCTGAACTTTATCTCAGCAGATTATACCGTTATGGACGAGTATAAAGACAGCGATGAGCTGATTACTTCTCCGGCCATGACAAGCTACTACGTATTGTTTAATGTAAATGAAGCACCGTTTGACGATGTCCGTGTCCGCCAGGCGTTCTCTATGGCAGTCAACCGCGATGAGGTAGCTTCCGCGTGCGGTTCCTCTTATGAGGCAAGTGATTTCTTCGTAGCAAAACATCTGAAATCCTCCGCAAGCGGCAAGGACTGGGCAGAGGAAGTAGAGGAAGATCCGATCGGCTTTGATCCGGACAAGGCAAAAGAGCTTCTGGCAGAGGCCGGTTACCCGGATGGAGAAGGCTTCCCGGCCATCACCTACAAATACCCGAACCTCCAGCTCGACAGCGATATGGCACAGGCCCTGCAGGCACAGTGGAAAACAAACCTTGGCATCGAGGTGGAGCTTCAGGCAGAGGAGCAGCAGGTACAGGTAGCAGAGAGAAGATCCGGTGATTTCCAGCTTGCCCGCATGAGATGGACTGCAGACTTTACAGATCCGTTCACCTTCCTTTCCATGTACCGTTCCAACGACAGCTACAACGATAACAAGACCAACTGCCCGGAGTATGACGAACTGATGGCACAGTCGAATGAGGAAAGCGATCCGACCGCCAGATTTGAGCTGCTGCACCAGGCTGAGAGCGTACTGGTAAACGACTACTGCTTCGGCGTACCGGTACTGAATTCTTCCAATATTTATCTGGTAAGCACCGATATCACAAACTTTGAGATCGACCCGTCCAGAAACATGATCCGTACCAAATATCTGGTATTGGGAGACAGCTCTTCTGAGTCTTAAGCAAAAAATCGGAAAACGGGAAGGCTCTGCAGATGGCTTAGCAGCTGTTTCGAGGGGAGCCGTAAAACGGTAATTTTCCGGAAAAAAAACAATAGAAGCCGTGAAAACAGGAGGAAATGAATATGGAAGTAAATAAAATCATCAGCCACGCATTACAGAGCATGCCGCCGAGCAAACGTCAGAAGGCATTTGCGAAGGACACCTCAAAACTGATCCATATGGGATTAAACGAAAACAATTACGGAATGTCACCGAAGGCAGTGGCGGCACTGGAGGACTCTATGGCGGGAAGCCATTTTTATCCTGATTTTGCGGCAGTACTGCTGAAACAGAAGGTAGCGGAGCAGTACGGATTAAAAGCAGAAAATGTACTGACAGGCGCCGGATCGAGTGCGATGATCGATATGATCGGACTGACCTTTCTGGACGAGGGAGATGAGGTGCTGTTTTCCGCGCCGACCTACGGGGCATTTGCCGACATGGCGTATTTAAATGGCGGTGTGCCGGTCTCCGTACCGGTAACCGAGGAGCAGAAATTTAATCTCCCTGCCATGAAAGAAAAAATCGGTGAAAAAACAAAAATCGTGGTGATCTGCAATCCGAATAACCCGACCGGAACGTATGTGCCGATCGGGGAGCTGGAAGCATTCGCAGATACTCTTCCGGAGGACGTGCTGCTGGTGATGGATGAGGCATACATGGAGTTTGCCACCGAGCCGGACTGCTGCAGTATGGTTGATTATATGAAAGCGCATCCGGAAAAACCGATTCTGGTTCTCCGTACCTTTTCCAAATATTATGCGATGGCAGGCCTTCGTGTCGGCTATGCGCTGGGCTCCGAAGAGCTGATTGGAATCATGCGGAAATGTTCCGCTTCCTGGAACCTGAATGTCTGTGCCCAGAAAGCGGCAGTGGCAGGCCTGGCAGACCAGGAATATTATCAGGAGCAGAAAGCAAAAATCGTGGAGGGAAGAGAATATCTGGAAAAAGAGATGGCAGCGCTTGGCTGCAGGGTTTATCCGTCCCAGTCGAATTTCATCTACTTCGATACCGGAAAAGATCCTGCCTGGATTCAGGAACAGCTGATGGAAAAGGGCATCCGTATCGGCGCTTTTGAGATGAGCCGTGTGAGCGTGGGAACGATGGAGGAGTGTAAACTTTATATCAAAGCATTAAAAGAAATTCTGGAAGCGGCAGAGTGAAAAAAGGTTTTACGGTAAACGTTAAAAGATAGAATGAAAGAGAAAAAGACCGGATGAGAAGTAAAAAATCCGGTCTTTTTCTGCTGGTATGAGAACAGAAAAAGCGGATCAGCAGGTTGCATATTTCAGGTAAAAAAGGTATACTTATAAGTGATAAAAAGAGAAATATGTTAGCAGCAGCTAATAAGAAAAAAACAGAGAAAAAACATGGTTTTTGCAAATTAGTGCTTGCCATTCCATGAAAATTGGAATATTATATGTGCAAACGCCTATAGATGAAAAAACATGTATCACATCCTGAAAGGGGAAAGAAAATATGCTTTTTAAAACATACCAGAAGATCACGACGTTATTTAAAGAACATCATGGATATATGAGCTTCGCAGACCTCAGAGATCATCAGGTGACTGTACTGCAGCTGGCAGAAATGGAAGAGGAAGGAAGTCTGGAACGATTTGCACGCGGCTGGTACTGGTGCAAGGACTGTGGTTATGAAAAACCGGAAGACTATCAATATATTGAAATTGCGAAAGTAAACCCACGCGCAGTCATCTGCATGGACAGTGCTGCATGGCTTGCCGGAATGCTGAAAGAAGAGCCGGCTACGATTGCAGTTGCAACAGCACGGACAGACCGAAAAAAAATGGATCTGGAAAATTTTGAAATCAGACGTTTTTATTTCCAGAATGCCGATGTCCCGGGTGAAATCTGTGAGAAAAAGACAGAGTTTGGTTCCTACAAATATTATTCTCCGAAGAGAACCTTCTGTGACTGTCTGCGCATGAACAACAAGATGCCGGAGGAAGTAAAAGAAGAAATCCTCACCTGGTGCCGGAAACAGAAATATTCCAAAGAAGAGATTCTGGAATACGCGAACAAGCTCCGTGCGGTAAAAAATATCGAGGAAGAGTATCAGAAATAAAATTTCACAGGAATAGATAAGGGAAACTCCCGACGGAAGATCTTATACGAGAAATTCTGCCGGGAGTTTCTGCGTGTATATCAGATGGTTACGCATACACGATTTCCTCGTATGTTCCCCTGTGTTGTTCGCAAAAATCGCATAAAATGAGAAGCAAAGAGCAATACTTGACTAGCCGAACGGGAAACGCGGCGATATAATAGAGGCAACAAATTTCGGGAGGATTTTACCTATGAGTAAAGAGACGAGAGAGTATGCAAAACAGCTGGTTTCCCAGATGACGCTGGAAGAAAAAATGAGCCAGATGGTCTATCAGTCACCGGCGATCGAGCGTCTTGGCATTCCGGCATACAACTGGTGGAATGAAGCGCTGCACGGCGTGGCAAGAGCTGGTGTGGCAACGGTATTTCCGCAGGCTATTGGCCTTGCAGCAACGTTTGATAAAGAGCTGCTGCAGGAGATCGGTGATGTTGTTTCTACCGAGGGACGTGCAAAATTCAACGAGTTTTCGAGAAAAGGCGACCGCGGCATCTACAAAGGCCTGACCTTCTGGGCACCGAACGTCAACATTTTCCGTGATCCGAGATGGGGCCGTGGCCATGAGACATATGGTGAGGACCCGTATCTGACTGGTGAGCTCGGATGCGCCTACATCCGCGGATTACAGGGACCGGACCCGGATCACCCGAAGGCAGCGGCGTGTGCCAAACATTTCGCCGTCCACAGCGGCCCAGAGGCGATCCGCCATGAGTTTGACGCAAGAGTCAGCAAACATGATCTGTATGACACCTATCTGTATGCCTTCAAACGCTGTGTCAAGGATGCAAAAGTCGAGGCAGTCATGGGCGCGTATAACCGTGTCAACGGTGAACCGGCATGCGGAAGCAAGACATTGTTAAAGGACATCCTGCGCGATGAGTTCGGCTTTGAAGGCCATGTTGTCTCCGACTGCTGGGCAATCATAGATTTCCATGAGCACCACAGAGTGACCAAAAATGTAGAGGAGTCCGCAGCGCGTGCCGTCAACAACGGCTGTGACCTGAACTGCGGCGTTGCTTTCCTGCATCTGCCGAAAGCATACGAGGATGGCCTGGTATCCGAAGAGGCAATCACCGCGGCAGTTGAGCGCCTGATGGAAATCCGCATCCGCCTCGGTATGATGAAAGACTATCCGTCACCGTACGAAGATCTGTCCTACGATCTAGTCGAGTGCAAAGAGCATGTTGATCTGTCCGTCGAGGCAGCGAGAAGAAGTATGGTTCTGCTGAAAAATGAAAACAACATGCTGCCGCTCGATGTGAAGAAGATCCGCAGTATCGCCGTGATCGGACCGAACGCGAACTCGAGAGCAGCGCTGGTTGGAAACTATCAGGGAACATCGTCCAGATACATCACACCGCTGGAAGGAATTCAGCAGTATGTCGGTGATGATGTGAGAGTGACATACGCAGAGGGCTGCCATCTGTATAAAAATAAAGTCGAAGGACTCGGCGAGGACAAAGACCGTTTCAAAGAGGCTGTCATTGCCGCTGAGCACGCAGACGTTGTCGTTCTGTGCCTTGGACTTGATGCAACTGTTGAGGGCGAGGAAGGCGATGCCGGAAACGAATACGCGAGCGGCGATAAGCTGGGCCTCAATCTGCCGGGCTTACAGGAGGAACTGCTTGAGACAATCACAGCGGTTGGAAAACCGGTAGTCCTCGTTCTCTCGGCAGGAAGTGCCATCGACCTGTCCTGGGCCGAGGAGCATGTACCGGCTATCCTTGACAGCTGGTATCCGGGTGCGCGCGGCGGAAAAGCCGTGGCCGAGGCGCTGTTCGGCGATTATGCACCGAACGGAAAACTGCCGGTGACTTTCTATCAGGGAACAGAAAATCTGCCGGAGTTCACCGATTACAGCATGGCAGGACGAACCTACCGCTATACTGATAAAAATATTCTGTATCCATTTGGATATGGACTGACGTATGGAACAATTTCCTACAGCGGCGCAAAAACGGAGCAGGAGACGAGCGCGGTGCTCGACGATGTGACCGTGTGCACGAAGGTGAAGAATGAGAGTGCATATCCGCTGCATGAGAGCGTAGAGGTTTATGTGAAATACAAAAACGCACAGCCGGGTGAGCCAGGTTTCCAGTTAAAAGGCATCGCGTGCGTGGAACTGCAGGCAGGAGAAGAAAAAGAGGTTTCCGTGACACTGCATGCAAGAGATTTTGCTGTTATCACAGAGGACGGCGGATGTGTCGTACGGCCGGGCGAGTATGAAATCTCCATCGGCGGACAGCAGCCGGGCGAAAGAAGCCGCGCGCTGACAGGACGTGAGACAGAGATTCTGACGGTCAGAAAAGAAGGAAATGAAGAGAACGTCGAGTATTAAGTATTAGATAGAAATTGAAAAACGAAGAGGGAGGTGGAATCGTCTGCCTCCCTCTTTTGGTGACAGAATGGACGGCTTGGTGCGATGATCGCTGGAAATCTGCCGAACCTGCTTCATTTCCAGACCGGCGGACTGTATGGTGCTGCATCTTCGTGCACCGAAGGGAAAAGTGTCGGTTGAGGTGATGCTGAACCGTGCAAAATATTTTGACCGTACAGGAAAGGTCAACGATCACACGATTTATCTGAGCGGAAACCTAGGAAAAAATGCCCTGGAATTGGCCATGTGCCTGTCGGCAAAAGCAACGGGCGGCCGTGTGTATACCATGGGTCATACTCTGGTGATCGAAGAGGCAGAGAAGATTACCGAAAAGCTGGAGCGCGCGATGGCGCAGAGCAGAGAACACAAAATCATTCTCCTTCCGGCGCTGCCGAAGGCGTGGGATCATGGAGAAGTGAAAGGCCTGCGGCTGGTTGGAAATGCATCGATTGCACTTGCGTGGGAGAATGGAAAACTGACACGGTGTGCGGTTACGGCGGATCAGGCGTATGAAGGGGAAGTTGTGTATGGAGAGATGCGTCAAGCGGTAAAACTGGAAAAAGGTGAGACAGTTATGCTGGATGCGGTATTGCAGCTGCTTGAATCATAAACATGAAGATAGAAAATGCCGGGCAGAGAAAAATCTGTCCGGCGTTTTCAGCATATGTAAAGACTATAAGGCGATGGAGGAAAAAGAAGCTTCTTCTGCCAGCAGCAGGTGATAGTAATGCTCGGAATAGCGGCAGAGATAACCAGGCATTCCCCGATAAGAACTGGTTTCTAAAAACGCGGCTGCGACGCAGGTGCGGCATATCGGTTGCAAACGGCATTGACAGCATTGGGAACTTAGGGAAATCTTCTGTGCAGCGGCGGAAACTTTTTCCCAGGCGGAAATAAATCCAAGATCAAAAACAGGGGCGGAGATTTCGGATAACATCACACAGGGGAAAAGAAAGCCCTGCCAGTTGATGAAGAAGGAGCAGTTTCCGGCAAGACAGGAGATATGACCATTGTCCCGTGGAAAAGACGGATTGTTGACGCGGTGGATGGATTCATGAACGTACTGCCGGAAAATATCGCTGGTCAGCTGCAGTTTCAGTGTCTGCAGGGCAAGCGCAGCGGCGTCTTCCGGGTTCAGGCGGACCTGAGCATCAAAAGGAAGGGAGCGTTCCCGGACGGCGGGCATCATATAGTGATCGGCATGAACGGGGACTTCAAGCTTTTCTCCGAGAACAAAGATTTTTGGAAAATCATGCGCGTTCTTTTTAGTGACGCTACAGCTGATTTTGACATCAACGTTTCGTTCGCGGAGCAGACGGATGGCGCGGACGGTCTGATCAAAGCCCTGGGGGTAATGGCAGAGACGGTTATAGGAAGCGGCATCGGCACCGTAGAGCGTGATGTTAATGCGGCGCGGCCTGTACTCAGCAAAAAAATCAGCCCAGGATTCGCCCAGCAGGGTTCCATTGGTGTTGATGGTAAGAATCATACCCATGTTTCGAAGCTCAAGATATAGTGTTTTGAAATCAGGAAAGAGAAGTGGTTCACCGCCGGTCAGAAGAAGAAAAAGTGTACCGGCTTTTTGCATCTGCTGTGCAAGCAGAATCCATTCATCAACTGTGCGGAGTTGTCCCTGACATTCCATTTCTGAACGGGACAGACGGACATAACACATGTCGCAGTTCATATTGCAGAGTGGCAGAAGTTCAAGCGCGCCGGTAATAGGAATGTGCTGCTGGCGCGCTTTCTGGAGAAAAGAACGCTCGAAGGTGGAAGCGTCGTCCATGTAGTTCATAAAGGTTCCTCCGAAAAAAGTGGTTTGATGAACCAATTATTAATAGGTATAGTAAAGGATCGAAACGAGTGGGTTCGATCCTTTTGCTGTGGTTTGAAAAATTATTATTTAGTGGAAAAATCAGGATTTGGCGGTTTCCCAAGTATTGATGTCTAGTCTGGTAGTACAATGAACGTTTGTACCATTTTCGGTCCAGATGACAACGGGGGTTGCTTCATCATTGCGGGTAGACTGGTCATCTATAAAACCACTGATAAATCCACTGTCAGATTCCGCTTCATGAGTCTTGTTACAAGGATGATATCCAGAAAATTGAGCTTGAGAGCCCCAGCCTCCCCATGAGTCTTCTTTTGCGATATATTTTTTTTGCCCAGATCCATCATAATAATAAACATTATAATTATGACCGTATTGTCCAGCATCGCAGACAAATTTATAAACTTTCCCGCTATCCCCGCAGGCCGCCACATATTCATTTGCAGCAAATTCCTGAACCTCAACAACAGGTTCCATCCACTCTTTCTTCATAACGATATAACCTCCTCTAATAATGCATACCTTAAAGTATCATGCACAAAATTTAAAGCAGAATTTTGAATCGTATCTTCCGCAGCCTCATATTCCTCTAACGCCTGTGCAACGACTTCCGAAATGGTACGTGGCTGCTGAAAAGCATTCCAGAGAAATGCAGCGGTATCGTTTGGAACCATCACTGCATTCGAAATCTGACAGGCAGTCCCAACGGGAATAATCGCATATTCCCCTGCAATTTCACGCAGCAGATAATCGGAATTGACACGATATTTTTTTTCATTTATCTTTTGTAACAAATCCGACCGGGTCGGAGAAGCAATCGGTTCCATCACAAACTCCCCTCTTGCAAAATGCTGTGCCTTTTCAGGCAGAAAGTATTTCTGCAGTCAGCAAGAAAAATATGTAGAATGTTCGCAGAAATAAATTACATTTATCATTACAAAAAGATTATAGAAGAAGAACTAGGAAAAGTCAAGTAAAAACTGGAAAAAGATGGGAATGTAATCTGCTCAAAAACGAAAAACAAATCGCTGTGTGCGGACACTCCAGCGGTATCTGTGCGTGAGCCGTCCGAGACGATTTGGAAAATCTATGGCAGCGGATATGCTGGCGGCTTATTATGACAGAAGCACAGACACCGATGCACTATTTCAGAATTTAAAAATCGGCAGAAGTGAAACATATAAAAAACATCGGAATCAGTATGATGTAATAAAAACCAATATGCAGGAATTTTTAAGCGCAACAAGCGGCATTGACGAAATGCTGCGCATGCTGAACGACTATCTGATTTTTGATCTCAGAGAGCAGTACAGTCAGGTGCGCTTCCGTGATGAAAAGAATCTGGTACAGGTAATGAAAGATCTGACATACGATAACGAAAAAGAAAACGTATCCATTCCAAACCGCGAAGTATCCCAGGAGTATATCAACGCAATCAGCAGATTTCCATTCTGCAATACAACGATGAAAACTCGCTGTGGAAGAATATTTTTATCATTATTCTCGGTTCCTGTGTGTTCCGTGTGATCTGGGTGTACACGATTTTCGCGTATTTCCATACCATTACGTCACTGTATCTGCTGTATATCTTTTCGTGGAGAATTACCAGTGCGGCGGAGATCCTGTATTTCCGGCATGACTATAAAACGCTGCAGATCAGTCAAAAATAAAATTACGTATTTAATTACAAAAAAGCCACAAAGATTGACGGAGACTCTTTTTTTTGTTATCATAAATGCGGAAAAAGGGATCGTGATACGTGGCGGAGAGAAGGGAAGATCATGGGGAGAAAGAGGAGTTTTTGATGGAAAAAACATTTCAGACAGGGAGTTTTTCCTTCCGGCTGAAGTTTCCGGAAGAGCTGGTACTTCCGGTGGATATGGAAAAATTTTTGGTGGAAACGGATTCTGCAGATTATACATATATCATTACGGCCGTCGACATATTGCCGGAAGCGGAGGGAGAGCTGATTGTGGATCGGGTCGATCTGCAGGTGTTTCATACAAAAGAAGGATTGGAGAGCCGCCGGATCGGTGTGAAAGGAGAAGCGCGTCCTTATGCATTCTACCGTGAGACTGCGCAAAATCGTGCGGAGGTTTTCGTCGGCAGGTGGTATCTGGCAGAAGTTGAAAAGTATGAAGTTGTTTTTCTTTCCCTCCTTGCCTTGGAGCGCCGTCTGGCAGAGCAGCCGTGCCTGATTCTGCACTGTGCATACACGGAGTATCAGGGGAAAGCAATGCTCTTTTCTGCACCATCGGGAACGGGCAAAACCACGCAGGCGGAACTCTGGGAACAGTACCGGGGAAGCCGTACCGTAAATGGGGATAAGGCATTGCTGGAATATGATGGCACAGCGTGGACAGCAAACGGCTGGCCGGTCTGCGGAACATCAGGAGTCTGCGAAAACAAAAAGCTCCCGGTCGGATGCATTGTAATGCTGAGCCAGGCAAAGACGAATCAGGCGTGGCGGCTGCGTCCGGCAGAGGCATTTACGAGTCTGTACGGACAGATCACCATGAACCGCTGGGACAGGGAGGGAATGGTGCACAGTCTCGACCTTCTCGAACAGCTTGCTGGAAAAGTTCCGGTGTATCATCTGGCGTGCGACATTTCAGAAGATGCGGTGAAAACGCTGGAGCAGGAGATCGGGGCCGGTTCGTTCGAAAGTGAAACATATGCAGCTGCACTGCACAAAAACATGATTCAGAAAAGGGAGAAACATGCATGAAAATGATGGATACACGTGCCTATGTCGGAATGCTGAAAGAACTTGTAGAGCAGGGCAGAGAAATGCGTATGGTGATTTCCGGGAGCAGCATGGCGCCGTTTCTGATTCATGGACGCGACAGTATTTTCTTCCGAGCGCCGGAGCGGGAACTTCGGAGAGGTGATATCGTATTTTATGAGCGGCCGGGCGGACAGTTTGTCGTGCATCGGATCTGCCGCGTTCATGCAGACGGTTATGACATAATCGGGGATGCACAGACGGAAATCGAGCATCATGTGCAACGGAAGCAGATCTTTGCACGGGTGACAAAAGTGGAACGAAAAGGAAAAATACTTGTACCGGGAACGTTCTGGTGGGAGTTTTTTGCACAGGTCTGGATTCGCATCATCCCGCTTCGCCCGATTCTGATGCATGGATATGCCCGGTTATTCGGTGTGGATAAAAAGAAAAATGATGCGTGCACAGAAAATGAAAGGAAAAGAAGATGATTACAGAAACAGAAACCGCATTCCTTGCGGTGATTTGTGCGTTTTTGACAGAAGAAAAAGCATCGCCGGCGGAAATTCAGGCGCTGACAGAAAAACAATGGAATCATCTGTTTGTCCTAGCGGCACAGCATTCGCTGCTGTCAGCGGTCTACGATGTTGTGGGCAAAACACCGGAATTTGCAGAACTTCCGGACGAGCTTCGCAGACAGGTAAAAACGCAGGCAATGCAGAGTGTTTTGCAGCAGGTTTCGCGTACAGCGCTGTTTCTTTCCGATGAAAAGGAGCTGGAGCATCTGGGCGTGCAGCCGCTGGTGATGAAAGGAATTGTGTGCAGAAGTCTCTATCCGAAGCCGGATCTGCGCCCGTCCGGGGATGAGGATCTTCTGATTTCGGCAAAGGATTTTGCAACAGTAGATGCCTGTTTTATGAGGAAGGGCTTTGTGCGGGACAAAGAAACCGCAATGCCAAATGGTGCCAAAGACGGTGATGCCCCGGAAGAGATGGGCTACATTCATCCGAAAACAGGGGTCTTCTATGAAATACATACCAGGCTGTTCAGCACAGAATCCTCTGCCTATGGTTATCTGAACCGTGCATTTTCCGATGTTTTTGCGCATCCATCCAGGGTGGAAGTGCAGGGTCAGAGTATCTTTACCTTAGAAGAAACGCATCATCTTTTCTATCTTCTCTGTCACAGCTTCAAGCACTTTCTTCACGGCGGCGTCGGGATCCGTCAGATCTGTGATATGGTACAGATGATTCGTATATATGGAAGAAAAATAGACTGGGAAATGTTCTGGCAGCTGTGCGAAGAGTATCATATGACGTGCTTCTGTATCAATCTGCTGGATATCGGCGAGCGGTATCTGGGCTTTTCCTATGAAGCAAGTGGGGCAGTCCGTGCCGCAAAGAAGCTTCACTCGGATTCCGAAGCGCTTCTGATCGATATTCTCGATGCCGGTTCGTTCGGAAAATCGAGCGCGGGACGGATCCACAGTGCAAACATTACCCTGTATGCGGCAGAAACCGGAATGGAAAAGCACACAGCCGGGGGAATCTGGAAATCGCTGGTTCCGGAAGCTTCCTATATGAAAAACAAGTATCCCTATGCGGCGAGGTATCCGTTTTTGCTCCCGGCTGCATACGTGGAGCGAATCCTGAAATGGCTGGGGCAGGGAGAAAAAGGACAGAAATTGAGCATTGAAGTGGGTGCGGGACGTGTCGAATTGTTGAAGAAATACGATATGATCCGCACCGCAGACGGGAAAAAGAGAGGAGGCGCGCATGCAGGAAGAATCCAAAGAGAAAAGTAAAGACGCTCCCTTTGAGTCTATCCGCATCCTGTCGGAGCGATGGAAAAATGGAACGTTCTCTGAAATCATCGATGACTGGAAATGGATTTTTGGCTACAGTGCGCGCTATAAAGGTGCGATCGTTTTTTACACGATTCTCGGCATCTTAAGCACTTCTCTTGGCCTTGTCAGCAGCGTGGCAGGAAAATACCTGATCGATATCATCACCGGATACCAGATACAGAAGCTCCCGCTGCTGCTTTGCATCATGATCGGAAGCACCGTGTTCAGCCTTGGGTTTGAGAGTGTCATCAACCGCATTTCAACGAAGCTTGGTATCGCCATCAACAACGACATCCAGGCGGATATTTTTGACAAAATCGTTGATGCGGACTGGCTGGAAATCAGCAAATACGCAAACGGTGACGTACTCAACCGTTTCAACGGCGACATTGGAACGGTCAGCGGCAACGCAATCAGCTGGCTCCCGACGATTATCATTGCCGTGTATCGGTTTATTGCCACCTTTTTCGTAATCCTGCATTATGACTGGGTCATGGCACTGATTGCTTTTTTAAGCGCACCGTTCCTGCTTCTGATGTCCCGGTTTATGATCCGCCGTCAGCGGGAATACAGCAAAAAAGTGCGCGAGATGAGCAGCAACCTGATGAGCTTTGAGGTAGAAGCATTCTACAATTTTGATACCATCAAATCGTTTGGCATTGCGCCGTATTACAGCAAAAAGATGCGCTGGTGGCAGGGACTTTTCAAAGACATCAGCCTGAAATATAATCTGTTTACGATTAAAACCAATATTGTAATGTCCATTCTCGGGAGTGCGGTGGAGTTTACGGCATTCGGATACTGTCTGTTCCGTCTGTGGACGCACGACATTACCTATGGAACCATGACGTTGTTCCTGCAGCAGCGGAGCAACCTTTCCGGCGCGTTTGGAAACGTGATTTCGATTATTCCGTCCTTCCTCAACAGCTCCGTCTCGGCGCACCGGATCCGTGAGCTCGTGGAGCTGCCAAAAGAAATCCATATCCCGGAGAGTGCCGCGCTTGATCCGCTGGCAAAGGATGGCTTCCGGGTACAGATGCACGGGGTAGAATTTTCTTATATAGAAGGAAATAAAGTAATCACCAAATCGGAGTTTCAGGCCGCTCCCGGCGAGATCGTAGCGCTGGTCGGCCCGTCCGGCGAGGGAAAAACAACGATGATCCGCCTGATTCTCGGTCTCATCCGCCCGCAGGAGGGGGAAACCGTGATCATTGTCTCAAACGGAAAGACGGTTCCCATGAACGCTGAAACGCGTCATCTCTTCGCGTATGTTCCGCAGGGAAATACGATCCTTTCCGGCACAATCGCCGAAAATATGCGTATGGTAAAAGAGGATGCGACCGACGAGGAGATCATTGAGGCACTCAAAATCTCCTGCGCCTGGGATTTCGTCCAGCATCTGCCGGATACCATCAACAGCCGCGTCGGGGAACGTGGCCGCGGTTTCTCCGAAGGCCAGTCCCAGCGGCTTGCCATCGCCCGTGCCGTCCTCCGCGATGCCCCGGTGCTGCTTCTCGATGAAGCCACCTCGGCACTGGATGTCACGACGGAACGAAACGTCCTCCGAAACATCATCCGTCAGCGTCCCAACAAAACCTGTATCGTTACGACGCACCGTCCGAGTGTCCTCAGCCTCTGCCAGAGAGTTTACCGTGTCATGAATGGAACCGTGACCGAACTCGATGGGGCAGAAGGGGCAAAGATGGTGGAAGATTTTTGACAGAAAAAAGACACAAAAAAGACACAAAGGTCGGAAGAGTGATACTTCAAAGTCAAATCAGTTATAGAGTTGCAAGTCAAAATCCTGCTATAATACAACCATCAAAGGTCACACAACACGATACGTGAAAAGGAGAAAAAGTATGAAGAAAAAAGTGTTAGCAGGCATTCTTGCGGCAACCATGGCATTTTCCATGGCAGCATGCGGAAGCACAGGATCCAGTTCTGATTCCGGTTCCTCCGCAGCTTCCGGAAGCACAGCAAAGACAGAGGAAAAAGGCGAGCCGTACACTGTAACTATGGTACTGCAGGGCAGCCAGCAGCAGGATGAAGAGAGAATCGAAGAAAAAATCAACGAGATTCTGGAGCCGGAGCTGAATGCAAAGCTCGATATCGTTGTTCTTCCGTGGGCAAGCGCATCTCAGCAGTTACAGCTGATGCTTTCCGGCGATGAGAAAATCGATCTTCTGTACACAAATGCAACAACAGCTGTACAGTATATGCATTCCGGCCAGATCATGGATATGTCTGAACTGATTGACAAATACGGCACAAACCTGAAAGATATCTATGGCGAGGATATTGCAAAAACAAATCAGATTGATGGGTTTGTCTATGGCGTTCCGAACCAGATCGAACGAGGCAGCATTCCAGCCATCTTCATGAGAAAAGACCTGGTAGAAAAGTATAATATCAATACCGATGAAATCAAAGAGCCGAAGGATATGGAGAAAGTATTTGAGACCGTACAGGCAGGCGAGCCTGATATGACAATGCTGTTCTCCAGCAACAACAGTGATACGCCTCTGAGCCGTCTGTCCCGCGCTGATGGACTTGGCGATGCCAACACGGGCGCTCTGATGGATCAGACCAACAGCACAACCGTAGAAAACTACTTTGCAAGCGACTGGTACAAGGAGACTGCAACTATGCTGCATGACTGGTATCAGAAAGGCTACATCAGCAAGGATGCCGGAACAAACACAGAAAACTGGAGAACCGTATGCAAAGCAGGAAATCTCTTCTCCTTGTTCTTTGCTTATCATCCAGGTACCCCGGTTGAGTTCCAGAGCTCCACAGGATATGAGTTTGAAATCGTACCGTTCTATGATCAGCCGATCATCAACTCATCCTCTTACGGCGGAATTATCTTCTCTGTAGCACAGAACTCCGAAAATCCGGAAAAAGCAATGCAGGTTCTCGATTATATCTATGGCAGCCCGGAGGTCATGAACCTTCTGAACTGGGGCGAAGAGGGAACCGACTATGTAGTAGAAGATGAAGAAAACGGAATCATCAACTACCCGGACGGTGTAACAGCAGACAATGCAGGCTACAGCTTTAACTGTGGATGGGAGCTTCCGAACCAGTTCATCGCATACAAATGGGATGGATCTGACCCGCAGCTCTGGGACAAAATGCAGGAGTTCAACGCTTCCGGTATCGAGTCGAAAGCACTGGGATTTGTCTTTGATAACAGCGAATATGCGGATCAGGTATCAGCCCTGAACAACGTAATCAGCCAGTACAACGGCGCACTTAGCAGCGGCTCCGGAGATCCGGAAGAACTGCTTCCACAGTTCCTTGAGGCGCTGGACGATGCGGGAATCGACGATGTCATTGCTGCAAAGCAGGAGCAGCTGGATGCATTTCTTGCAGAGAAATAGGCACCATAATTTGTAAAAAGAGCACGACCGGGGCGGAAAAAAATCCGGTGTGATACAGTAACCGAAGGCTCCACTCTTACCAGAAAAGATGTGGAGCTTTCTCTGTGAAAGAACCTGAAAAAAACAGCCCTCATAAAAGGAGAGACGCTTTATGAAAAAAGCAGAGGTTAAAAAAGGAAAAAAGAAAAACGCGCTGAAGGAATACTGGCCGCTTTATCTGATGATGCTTCCGGCACTTCTGTATCTGCTGATTAACAACTATATCCCAATGGCAGGTATGGTGATTGCGTTTAAAAAACTGAACTTTGCAAAAGGTATCTGGGCAAGCCCGTGGGCAGGACTTAAAAATTTCAAATTCCTGTTTGCTTCCAAGGATGCATGGATTATTACAAGAAATACGCTGTTGTATAACATTGCATTTATTCTTGTAAACATGGTAGTCGGAATTGCCATTGCGATTCTGATTACGGAGATAAGAAACACAAAGCTCAAAAAGATATATCAGAGTGCGATTCTTCTTCCGTTCCTGATGTCCATGGTTATCTTAAGCTACATCGTATATGCGCTTCTGAGTGCAGAAAATGGTCTTGTCAACAACTCCATCCTTCCGTTGTTCCACATTGACCCGATTCAGTGGTACCAGAAACCGAAATACTGGCCGGCGATCCTGATTATCGCGAACTGCTGGAAGGGCGTAGGATACGGATGCCTGATTTACATCGCATCCCTGATCGGTATCGATCCTTCCTTCTATGAGGCTGCAAGACTGGACGGTGCAAGCAAATGGCAGGAGATTACGAAAATCACACTGCCGAGCCTCGTTCCGACCATCATCACCCTGCTGCTCCTCAGCATCGGAAGAATTTTCTATTCCGATTTCGGTCTGTTCTATCAGGTGCCGATGAACTCCGGTGTTCTGTTCCCGACCACAAACGTTATCGATACCTACGTATACCGTGCCCTGATTGAACAAGGAAATATCAGTATGTCATCTGCAGCCGGTGTATACCAGTCTCTGGTAGGCTTCTGTGTCGTAATGTTGAGCAACTGGATTGTCCGCAAAGTAGACAAAGACCAGGCATTATTCTAGGAGGATGGAAGTATGACAAATTCAAAAAAAGCAAAACGTTTCCAGTTCTGGATTAATGTAGTACTCATTCTGATTACGTTATCCATTATACTGCCGTTTGTACTCGTATTTATTTCCTCACTGACCGATGAAAACACACTGATCCGCAACGGATATTCGTTCTTCCCGGAGAAATTCAGCTTCTATGCTTACTCCTATATCATCCGCCAGGGCGAGAAAATCCTGAGAGCATACGGAATTACCATTTTTGTAACCATCGTCGGTACCGCTGCAAACCTTGCGATGTCCGCTCTGTTGGCATATCCGCTTTCGATTAAAAAGCTGCCGTACCGCAGAGCAATTACCTTTTTCGTATTCTTCACGATGCTGTTCAACGGCGGACTGGTGCCGACCTACTTGATGTATGTAAAGTATTTTCACATCAAAAACACGATCTGGGCATTGATTGTTCCAGGCTTCCTGTTAAGCGCAAACAACGTGCTGATGATCCGAAGCTACTTTAACACCAGTATCCCGGACGCGCTGTTCGAGGCGGCCAAAATCGATGGCGCAGGACACATGAAGATTTTCACCAGCATCACACTGCCGCTTGGAAAACCGATTCTGGTAACCATGGGACTGTTTTCCGCACTTGGCTATTGGAATGACTGGACAAATGGTTTATACTATTTATCAGGAAATGACGGTCAGAAGCTTTACAGTATCCAGAACCTGCTGAATCAGATGATCACCGATATTCAGTACCTGGCAAGTGGAAAAGTAACCGGAAATATCGGCGCGGAGGTGGCAAAGCTGCCGACAACCTCGATCCGTATGGCAATCGCATTTATCGCCATGCTGCCGCTGTTTATCATCTATCCGTTCCTTCAGAAATACTTCGCAGAAGGTATCACACTTGGCGCGGTAAAGGGATGATTTTCCATGCAGGAATAAAAAAGAGAAACATTTCGGTGTTTCCGACATACAGCAGAAAAACAGTACAGACTCATGGAAACATGAGGTGTACTGTTTTTCTGCTGTATTATATTCAGAAAAAAAGATCAGTTCGTAAAATCAAACACGGAAAAATTTCGAGCGTACCGGAACAGAAAAAAGGAGGAAATATCATGCGTATTTCAAAACAGACGAAAAAAACAACACTGGCGCAGCAGGGGCGTTATCTTTTGATCTGCCTGCTGAGTATGCTGCTGCTTTTTCTGGCTGGGAGCATGATTATTCTGAACCGGACGCAGCAGCAGGTATATGAGCAGCTGGAAGAGATTTCAAAGCTGTATACGGATGAGCTGGATAACCGTTTTTTTCGAATCAGCCGAAACCTGTTCTCGACTGTAATGGACAGCTCCAACCCGGATTCTGCGTTCTGGAAATATATGGATCTGATGGAGAAGGATCAGTATGAGGAATATGTCATCACACAGCTGCGAAGGAACTATGTATCTGCAGCGTGGGATTTTGGAACGGATTACAATGTTTTTCTCTATACGCAGAAGGATGAGAGCTTATATCAGCTGAGCATTTCCTCCGACGGGCGTTATTCCATTGATCCGTATCTGCAGGAAGCGCTGAAGCGCCGGATCAGGAGTCTGTCCCAGCAGACGTATGCAGTCAAGAAAAAATGGACCGTGATGCGCCAGGGCAATGAGGTTTATATGCTCAAGGTAGCACAGAGTCAGGGCGTCGGATTCGGCTGCTACGTCAATCTGAAGACGATTTTGGAACCGTTCTCTGAGCTGTCTCTTGGGAAGAGCGGCTATGTCAGTCTCGTTGACCAGAACGGAAAAAGCATCGGAACACTGACGGAAAAAGGAATTGTAACGGATGGTTTGAAGCTTGATACCGGCAATTATACGTTCCGGCAGGAGCTTTCACAGGCACCGTTTGAAATTCGTACAAAAATCTCCTGGACGGGAGTCTTAAATCTGATGACGGGAAGTGTGTTTGCTCTTCTCGGCGTTGCATTTCTGATGGTGATTGCCGGTTCCGTGCTGCTGTTCCATCTGAAGACAAAAATCCTGAAGCCGGTCGCTATGTTTACGGAAAATCTTCAAAAATATGACAATGGGGATCTCACCTATCAGATGTCGGAAGGAAATCTGGTAGAGCTGGAGCAGATTGACGATAAATTCCGAAACATGATTCATCAGATCCGACGTCTGAAGATCACGCTGTATGAGCAGGAGCTGGAAAAACAGAAAATCGAGATGGATTACCTCAAAATCCAGATTCGTCCGCATTTTTACATGAACTGTCTGAACTTTATTTACAGCATGATTGACTTCGGACAGTACGATCATGCAAAGTCGATGAGCCGTATTACGTCCGATTATCTCGCCTATATTTTCCGCAATACAAGCGAGATGGTGCCGGTGACGGCGGAGACGAACCACTGCGAAAATTACCTCAAAATTCTGCTGCTGCGCTATCCGGAAAAATTCACCTATTATTTTGAAGTCCATGAAGAAGTGAAAGACGCGGTAATCTTCCCGTTTCTGATTCAGGTGTTTGTAGAGAATGCGGCAAAACATGCCCTGACGCTGGAGACGGTTCCGCTGATTTCCGTGACGGTTTACCCGGAGGACCGTGGCGAAGAAAAGTATGTCAACATTTATATTTCGGACACCGGAAACGGCTTCCCGGAGGAGACGCTGCAAAGGCTGAAAGCAGGGGAAGATATTTCCGAGCATGGAAAGCATATCGGGATTGAAAACTGCCTGAAACGATTCCGTTATTATTATGGTGATACAGGAGAGATTCATTTCGATAACAGCCCGCTCGGCGGAGCGATTGTAGATATCCATATTCCATACAAGACAGGGGGAGAAGAACATGAAACTATTGCTCGTGGATGATGAAGAGTACGTGATTGAAAGTATCAAAAGAAATCTCGATCTTACAGAGACCGGGGTGAGCGAGGTGTACACTGCGTTTTCCGTACAGCAGGCGAAGAACATCATGGGAATGGTGGACATTGATATTGTAATCAGCGATATCGTGATGCCGGGCGGAACGGGATTCGACTTTGTGGAGTGGGTCAGGAAAGAGGAGCTGAAGGTCCAGGTCATCTTCCTGACAAGCTATGCGGAGTTTGACTATGCCAGAAGAGCGATACAGCTGAACAGTGTCGATTATCTGCTGAAGCCCATTGATTTTGAAAAGCTGAAGGAGGCCGTACAGCGTGCGGCGGAATCCGTTGCGAAAGAAAAGAAAATACAGGATCTCAGGCAGGAAAGCATCAAGTGGAACCGGAACAGAAAAATTCTGCAGCAGGATATCTGGAAAAATGTGCTGAAAAGCGGCTTCTCCGAGGAAAAATTCTGCGAAACGGCAGCACAGCGCCAGCTTCCATACGGACCGGGACACTATTTCCGGCTGATTTGTCTGATGCCGGAAACAAAGAGCAATAAGCGGGAAATGTGGGATACGGCGACCATGGAATTTGTGATCGAAAATGTGCTGTCGGAACTGTATGAGGAAACGGATATTGCGGTAGATACTGTTTTTTACCAGGAACCGGGCATCTACTGGATTGTTACGCAGTCAAGGGAAAAAGCGTTCCCGCAGGACGGCGGGCAGGACGGTGAAATTCTGCGGCAATTTGTTATGTGGATGAATGAAAAAATCTATCCGGAGCTGTGGTGCGGCGCCGGGCAGTGGGAATCTGTACTGGGGATGCAAAAGCAGAGCCGGAATCTTCAGAAAATGCGGGAGGGAAGCCTTTCCGTGCGGAACGAGGTGCTGTTTCTGAACGAGTTTCGGGCTCCGCAGACCAGCTACGAAAATAGGGAGCTGGATGTGTGGAAAGCTCTGCTTTCGGAGGAAAAACCGGAGGAGCTGCTGGAGCGGCTGCAGAAATACCTTGACCGGACGGAACGGGAAGGAATGATTACCAGAGAATTTCTGGTAGCGCTCCGTACCGATCTGACCCAGGTGGTGTATGCATGGCTTTCGGAACGGGAGATCAAGGCGTACGCGCTGTTTGCCGATGCGGATATGGAAAATCTGCATCGGAATTCTCTTTACGGAAGAGAAGAGATGATAGAATATGCGGGGGTACTGGTTCGGAAAGCAGTGCAGTACAGACAGTACATCAACAAATCAGATTCGGTTACGAGCCAGGTATGCGCATACATTGATGCACATTACCGGGAGGAGATTCACCGGGAGGAGCTTGGAGAGCTTGTCTTTTTGAATACCGATTATCTGCCCCGGATTTTTAAAAAAGAAAAGGGTATTTCGATCAGCAATTATATTATTCAAAAGCGGGTGGAGGAGGCGAAAAAGCTTCTGACACAGAGTTCGCTGCCAATTAATACGGTGTCGCTGTATGTGGGGTACAGCAATTTCTCGTACTTTACGAAGATGTTTAAGGACAATACGGGATACGCACCGCTGGAATACCGAAGAAGCTTTAGTGAAAAATAGCGGAAAGCCACCCTTCACATGTCCGGGAAATAACAGAGGATTTTATCACTTTCTTACGCACCGGAACAACAGCAAACAGGTCAGAATAGTGAAAGAAAAAGGTCGGATCAGGGGATATTTTTTTCAGATCAGATGTGGTAAAATTTCAGTATAAGATTCAGAAAAAACGGAAAAACGATATTTTTCTGACATTTTAGGGGTTTCTGAAGAAGCAGATACAGCAAAAACGAGGTATGGAGGAGAAAAAATGACCGAGCAGAAATTAAAAGAGCTTCTGGCCGACATGACGCTGGAAGAAAAAGTGAACCAGATGAGCCAGGTGGTGGGTGCCTTCTTCAATAAAGATATGGACATCACAGCCATGGGACCGATGGCGGATAAAGGCTTTACGCCGGAAAATGTAGCGCTTTCCGGTTCCATCCTGGGCAGCATGGGCGCAGAAACGTTAAAGAAAATCCAGAAGGATTTTGTGGAGCAGCACCCGCATCACATCCCGATGCTGTTCATGCTGGATGTCATCAACGGCTTCAAGACCATTTTCCCGATTCCGCTGGGACAGGGCGCAACGTTTGAACCGGAGCTGTCCGAAAAGTGTGCGGCAGTTGCTGCAAAAGAGGCAGCCGTTTCCGGCCTTCACGTAACCTTCGCACCGATGACCGACCTGGTCCGCGATGCAAGATGGGGCCGTGTCATGGAGTCTACCGGTGAGGATCCGTATCTGAACGGTCTGTTCTGTGCCGGAATGGTGCGCGGATTCCAGGGAGACGATCTGAAGGAGCCGTACAAGATTGCTTCCTGTGTGAAGCATTTCGCAGGCTATGGTGCTCCGACAGCAGGAAGAGACTACAATACGGTAGAGCTTTCCGAGCATACCTTCCGTGACTTCTATCTGCCGTCCTACAAAGCCGGCATCGATGCAGGCGCAGCGATGGTAATGACTTCCTTCAACACGGTAAACGGTGTTCCGGCAACCGGAAACAAGAAACTGATGCGCGGCATCCTGCGTGACGAAATGGGATTTGACGGCGTTCTGATTTCCGACTGGGCGGCAATCGAGGAGATTATTTACCACGGCTACTGCGCAGACCGCGAGGAGGCAGCTGTACGCTCAGCCGAGGCAGGCGTTGACATTGATATGATGACCGGCATTTACTGCGAAAACCTGTGCCGTCTTGTAAGAGAGGGTAAGCTTTCCGAGGATCTGATCGACGAGTCCTGCATGCGTATTCTGGAACTGAAAAACAAACTGGGACTGTTTGAAAATCCGTATAAAGACGCAGACGAGACGAAAGAAAAAGAGGTCATTCTCTGCAAAGAGCACCGCGATCTGGCAAGAGAAGCCGCAAGAAAATCGTTTGTACTGCTGAAAAACGAAGAGAAAATCCTGCCGCTTGGCAAGGAGAAAAAAATTGCCTGGGTCGGACCGTATATCCACAGCAGAAACCTGATGGGCGCCTGGTCCTTTATCGGAGATGCAAAGGATGTGACAAATCTGGAAGAGGCCGTAAAAGTGCAGGCAGATACGACAAACATGAGCTTCCATGCAGGTTCCCCGATGCTCGGCTCCGACATCCGTCTGGAGGGCTTCGGTGAAGCGATGGAGCAGTCCCATACACCGGAGGAAGAGGAGGCAATGCTTCTTGAGGCTGTAAACGCAGCAAAGGAGGCCGAGGTTGTCGTTCTTGCGATCGGTGAGGACCGTCTGCAGTCCGGCGAGGCAACCAGCAACGCGAACATCCGCATTCCGGAAATCCAGCAGAGACTGCTTGAGCGCGTTTCAGAAGTTAATGAAAACGTTGTCGTTGTTCTCTTCAACGGCCGTCCGCTCGACCTGCGCGATGTCGTATCGAAAGCAAAAGCCGTTCTTGAAGTATGGATGCCGGGTACCGAGGGTGCCAATGCAATCGCAGATGTTGTTTTTGGTGCATACGCTCCAAGCGGCAAGCTGACCATGAGCTTCCCGTACTCTGTAGGCCAGGTGCCGGTTCACTACAACGAGTATTCCACCGGAAGACCGCATGTGCCGGGCAAGGACAAAGACCGTTTCCGTTCCAAATACCTCGACATCCCGAACGCACCACTGTTCCCGTTCGGATATGGCCTTGGCTATACCAGCTTTGCAATTTCAGATGTGAAACTGGACAAGGCAGAGCTTGGCATGGAAGATGAGATTAAAGCCTCCGTAACCGTGAAAAACACCGGCGATACAAAGGGAACCGAGACCGTACAGCTTTACATCCACGACGTAGCCGCATCCGTGGTACGCCCGGTGAAAGAGCTGAAAGATTTCTGCAAGGTAACCCTTCAGCCGGGAGAAGAAACCGAAGTCATCTTCAAAATCACAGAAGAAGAGCTTCGCTTCCTGACAGAAAATGAGCGTGTAGAAAGTGAAAACGGTGCTTTCGAAGTCTTCATCGGAAGCGACAGCACGACAGAGAATAAGGCAGAATTTGTGCTGAAAAAATAAGAAGCAATCCTGGGATGTAGCGTAAGCGGAATCAAGATGGGGGTCTGAATCGCTACGGAAAGATAAAAGAAAAGCCAGCCACAAAAAGCGAAAAGAATTTTGCTTTTGCGGCTGGCTTTTTTCTGCCGGTACCGTATTGACCCTTCTGTTAAAACAAAGTAAAATAGAAATTGGTATTGGGACGAAAGAGAGGAAAAGAAATGGGGTACTTAGGAAACAAGTTACAGGGGAAATACCACAAAGACACATTCCAGACCGCCGTCAACATGGCGTGGCCGGCGATCGTGGAGTCGTTTTTTATTGCATTTGCGGGTCTTGTGGATTCGCTGATGGTAAGCTCGCTTGGCTCTTACGCAGTTGCCGCGGTCGGCCTGACGACACAGCCGAAGCTGCTTGGCCTGGCGTTTTTCTTTGCACTGAATGTGTCGATTTCCGCCCTTGTTGCGCGGCGGCGAGGGGAACAAAGACAGAGTGCGGCGAATGAGACTCTGGTAACTGCGCTTGTATTTATTATCCTTGCGGCAGCTGCATTCAGTGTTGGATTTGTGGCGTTTGCAAGTCCGATCATCCATCTGTGCGGCTCAACGGCGGAGACGCATAACGGCGCAGTAACATATTTCCGTATCATCATGGGCGGTATGATTTTTAACTGTATCCAGATGGGGATCAACTCGGCACAGCGCGGTGCGGGCAATACAAAAATCACGATGCGCACAAATGTAACATCAAATACGATTAATATTATCCTGAATTATCTTCTGATCAACGGCCATTTCGGGTTCCCGGCACTCGGCATTCAGGGTGCGGCACTGGCAACCGTCACAGGAACGATTGTCGGATGTGTGATGAGCATCCTTTCCATCACAAAGCAAGACGGATTCCTGAATCTTGGCTATATTCTGAAGAACAAAATTAAACCGACGATTGCAGCGTTCATCAGCCTGGTCAGGGTCGGGTACAGTGTGTTTTTCGAGCAGGTTTTCATGCGGATCGGCTTTATGATGACGGCGATCATGGCGGCCAAACAGGGAACCGATGCGATGGCGGCACACCAGGTCGGCATGAATATTATGTCGCTTTCGTTTGCGTTCGGTGACGGCCTCCAGTCCGCAGCGGTTGCACTGATCGGCCGGAGCCTCGGCGCAAAAAAGCCGGATCTTGCGAAAGAGTACGGCAGAACGTGCCGTCTGATCGGCGCGGGCATCGCAGTATGCCTCGTTGCGATTTATCTCTTCGGCGGAAGATGGCTGTACAGTCTGTTTTTCGAAGAACAGCATATCATTGAAATCGGTGTCAGCATCATCCATGTCATTATTTTCGTCGTCATTTTCCAGATCTGTCAGGTTATTTACATGGGATGCCTGCGCGGTGCGGGAGATACGCTTTATACGGCAGTTGCATCTATGATCAGCGTTACATTTATTCGTACGATCGTTTCGTATCTCGGCGGTTACACGCTGGGGCTTGGCATCGTCGGAATCTGGTTCGGCGTGCTGGCGGATCAGATGTCACGGTTTATCTTTGCGACGATCCGATTCAAACAGGGAAAATGGGTGAAAATTAAGATTTAATCGAATCAAGCAGCGAAGCGGATTGCGAATATCCGCTTGACGTAACGATTCAGAGCCATGCGAAATGGTACTCTGAATCATTACCAATATAAAACTAAAACAGGAGGAAGCAAAACGATGTACAAATTTGACAGAGAAGCCTATGACAGGCGGATGGAGTGGTACCGCGACGCCCGTTTCGGCATGTTTATCCACTGGGGGCTTTACGCCATCCCGGCGCGCGGAGAATGGGTGCGGAGTACCGAGCAGATTCCAAAAGAAGATTACATGAAATATTTTGAGGAGTTCAATCCTGTTGATTTCGAGCCGCGGAAATGGGCCAAGGCGGCGAAAGAGGCCGGTATGAAATACGTGGTTCTGACTGCCAAGCATCACGATGGATTCTGCCTGTTTGACAGCCAGTATACCGATTTCAAATCCACCAACACGAAATGCGGCCGCGACCTCGTTGCAGAGTACGTTGATGCCGTCCGCGCAGAAGGACTGAAGGTCGGTTTGTATTTCTCCCTGCTCGACTGGTTCCACGACGATTTCCCACATTACGGCGACCGGAACCACCCGATGCGGAACAACCCGGCATACAAAAACGATGACCGCGATTTCGACCGCTACCTGACCTACATGCACAATCAGGTACGCGAGATCTGCACAAACTACGGAAAGCTCGATGTGCTGTGGTTTGACTTTTCCTACGATACGCTGCGCGGCGAAGCATGGAAAGCGACGGAGCTGATCAATATGGTGCGGAAGCTCCAGCCGGATGTCATCATCGACAACCGTCTCGAGGTGAGCGGAGAGGGCTACGGTTCTCTGGCGGCCGGAAATCCGACCCCGTACCACGGCGACTTTGTGAGCCCGGAGCAGATGATTCCGCCGAATGGCATCCAGGATGTAAATGGAAACGATATCGCCTGGGAATCCTGCGTTACGATGAACAATCACTGGGGCTATTGTGCCAACGACCACTTCTTCAAACCGGCACCGATGCTGATCAAAAAGCTGGTCGAGTGCGTATCGAAGGGTGGAAACCTGCTTTTGAATGTCGGCCCGGACGCCAGGGGAAATATCCCGGAGGAGTCGATCGAACGGCTGGCTGAGATTGGAAAGTGGATGAAGAAAAACGGAGAGAGCATTTACGGCTGCGGAAAAGCCGGTATTGAGAAACCGGACTTTGGCCGTGTGACGCGCCACGGAAACCATCTGTATTTTCATGTCTATGAAAATACCGTTGGGCCGCTGCCGCTGCCCGGCGTGAAAAAAGAAGAAATCCAGGCGATCCGCTACGTCGCAACCGGCGCGGAAATCCCGGTTTCCACAAGCTGGGTACACAGCGATTATCCGACCATGGCATTCGCCGATCTCGGCGAAGACCCGGTATTGCCGGATGGAGTCGATACAGTCATCAATGTGATTCTGAAAAAGTAGAGGGTAAAATCGGATTTGATTCTGGAGCGTGTCTGAAAAAGCATTTCCGCAATCTGCAGGCTTCACTTTGCGGTATCTTTTTTTTCAGACACGCTCTAAAAGTCTTACAAGTTCTTACAAAATTCTGTATTTTTCGTTCCGCTGATTGACAGTTCTGGCAGAAGAATGCATACTGAAAAAAACACAAGATCACAGCCCGTGCTTCGAAATTTAACTGAATCAAGCAAGTAGCGAAGCGGATTGCGAAGATCCGCCTGACTCCTTTTCCTGCGCAGGGAAGGATAAGAGCTTTCGGAGTGAGAAAAGGGCAGTCTGTTTTTAGAAACGAAGCAAGAGAATCACAGTTTCGTTTTACAAGAAAAAAAGAGGGGGAATAAAACATGATTCGTCTGAACCACGTCAGCAAAATTTACGGCGATGGAAGCAAAAAAGCCGTCGATGATCTTTCCTGGGATATCGAAGATGGAAAGATCACCGGATTTATCGGCCCAAACGGAGCCGGGAAAACGACAACATTAAAAATGATCACCGGCATCCTGGCACCGTCCGAGGGAACGATTGAAATCAATGGAAAAGATATCCAGAAGGATCCGCTCGAAGCCAAGCGCCAGTTCGGTTTTGTGCCCGACGACCCGGATGCGTTTCTTCGCGTCAGGGGAATTGAATATCTGAATTTTATGGCAGATATCTACGGTGTCGGAACGGAAGAACGTCAGCGTTTTATCGAAGAAACCGCAAAACGCTTTGAGATGGAAGAGAACCTTTCGAGCCGTATCATGAGCTACTCGCATGGCATGCGTCAGAAAATCATGGTGATGGGCGCACTGATCCACAAGCCGCCGGTCTGGATTCTCGATGAGCCGCTGACCGGCCTTGACCCGCGCTCCGCGCACGAGCTCAAACAGATGATGCGTGAACACGCCGATGCCGGAAACGCCGTGCTGTTTTCCACCCATGTGCTGGAAGTAGCGGAAAAACTCTGCGACCGCATCGCCATTATCCATCACGGCCGCCAGGTATACCTGGGTACCCTGGAAGAATTAAAAGCGGCCTATCCGGATCAGACACTTGAAAATATCTTTTTGGAGATCACCGAACATGCGTAACTTATGGATTCTCACCCGTTTCCTTCTGAAAAGCGGACCAGGAAAAAGCAATCAGAAGAGCGGAAAAAAGAAAGCATTTTCGGACGGAGGACGTATCGTTGTATACCTTCTGCTTGGTGTCTGCCTCCTTCCCGTGTCGGTCTTACTGTTTCTTCTGGGATATTCCGGCTATACCTTCCTGCAGCCGCTCGGGCTGGAAACCCTGCTGATCGAGTTCGTCTGTGCCATTGGCATGATGGTCATTTTCTTCTATGGCCTGCCGCTGTTTCTGAGCGAGTATTACATGGACTCTGACCTCGTAAAGCTTTTGCCGCTGCCGTTTACCCCGGCGCAGATTGTCGGTGCGAAAGGCTTCTGCTGTCTGCTGAACGAATACTATCTTATTGTACTGCTGTTCTTTCCGTTTCTGTTAGGGTACGGGATCAGCGCCAAAATGGGCATTTTTTACTGGATCAATATGATCCTCGCCTGCCTTATTTTCCCGGTTGTGCCGCTCGTTTACGCCGCAGTTTTGACGATGCTCGTGATGCGTCTTTTCAAAAATATCCGAAACAAGGATTTCTTAAGCTACCTCGGATTCGCCGCATCCCTGATTTTTGCGATCGGCATCAACGTATTTTCGCGCAGTATCGGAAATTTTGAAATGCAGGATATCATGAACCTGATGGAAAGCCAGAAGGGCACTCTGCGCGCCTTCCGGACCATTTTTCCGAACCTGCCCCTGATGACCGGAAGCCTTGCAGATGCATCCTTTCTCAAAATGATACTCTACATCGCTACAACAGCCGTCATCCTTGCTGTCTTTTTCGCCCTCGCCTGGAAAATCTACCTCCCGGCTGTCCTCGGCATGAGCGAGACCACCAGCGAAAAACGCATTTTATCCAAAGAAGAAGTGACCCGAACCGTCAAAAGCAAAAATCCGGTCCGCACCTACGCGATGATCGAATGGAAAAAACTGTACCGAACCCCGGCCTGGTTTATGAATTGTGTTCTGATGCCTCTCATCTGGCCGGTCTTCATGCTTGGCATTGCCCTCGTTTCCGTCATTTCCAGCCTTGGCATGGCTAAAACCACCGGCCTTTGGACCCGGCTTGTCGCCGATGGCACCATATTCCGCCTCCTGAAAGGGGAACTGCCTGTCGCAGTTGCCGTCCTTACCGCCGCCGGAATTGCCGTCATGATGTCCATGTTCTGCGTGATCTCCGCCACAGCGATGTCCCGAAAGGGCAGCGAATACATCTATATGAAATGCATTCCGATGAGCTATCACGACCAGATCCGTGCCATGCTGGTAAGCGGCATCCTGATCAGTCTCCTTGGCACCTTGCCGTACGCTCTGGTCTTCAACATCATCGCGGTCGTTTTCGGTCTGCACCCGGCGACCCTTCTTTACACCACGGCGATCACGGTTTTATTTACCCTGTTCGTAAACTATGAACAGCTCCTTTTTGACCTTGCATTTCCGAAATTAAACTGGGAAAACGAAACCGCCGCCATAAAATCCAACAACCGCTCCCTGATCTCCGTCCTCATCGACCTCACCGTCGGCGCAATCCTGATCGGAGCCGGCTACCTGCTGTACGGAAAACTTCACCTCAACATCCACATCACCACGAGCGTGATGATTCTGCTTACCGCAGTCCTGACCTTTGCCATGCGAACCGCCCTTTTTAAATGGGGCGTTCAAGTGATGGAACATCTGGAAAGCGCTTAACAGTTTCGAGACATAATAACAATATTAAAATGTGATAGAAAAGAGATTTCAGCCAATGTGCGGATCTCTTTTTTTTGCGCTCCTTTCCAATTTCGCTGCGTATTTTCTTTTATCGATTATGCTTCATTGTACTACTAAAAGACCTGTGTGGGCAATCCATTGCCGCCATTCCCCGAAAATTTTAAAAGACGGACAAAAAACAGAGGATTTCTCTCTGCATTTTGTCCGTCTCTCTACAACGTATTTATTGGATTCTCCGTTTACGGAAATGATTTCGGAAATGATGAACTAATTCATCGCCTCACCCTTCAGCAGTCTGCTGATGTGCTTGTACAGAAGCATGGTTACCAGTGATACCACAACACCTTTGATGATATTAAACGGTACAACGGCAAACAGAACAAAGGTCGGAAGGCTTGTAATTGCTTTGTTGACTGCAGATCCCATTCCCACAAGGGCATCCATCGGCATTCCAAAGGCTGCTGCATAAGCCGGAAGCAGTACAAAAGCGTTCAGAAGACCGCCGGCTGCTGCCAGAAATACGGTTCCGACTGCCATACCGATCATGGCATTTTTCTTTGTTTTCTGTGTTTTGTAGATCCATGCGGCCGGCATAACATACGCGCAGCCGATCAGGAAGTTTGCCACTTCGCCAACACCTGCGGTGGTACTTCCTTTCATGACAAGGTTAAGCAGAATCTTAATCAGCTCAATCGCAGCTCCGGCAAGAGGTCCCATCGCAAAGGCTCCGATCAGCACCGGAACTTCGCTTAAATCAATCTTGTAGAAACTCGGGGCAAACGGAAGCGGGATGTCAAAAAACATCAATACGACTGCGGCTGCGCCGAGCATTGCCACCTGTACCATGTAACGGGTTTTTCCGATTTGTGACATCTTTGATGTCTGTTTTGCTGTTGTCTGTGCATTCATAACTGCATTTCTCCTTTTTTTTCTGGAGATCTTGACCGGTTCTGCCGGAAGTAACGAGTCCAAATACGCTCCACGAATTTGAACTCGTTTTCGCGGCAGTCGCCAAGGTCTCGTGCAAGCACGGACTTTGGCTCGTTGCCCGCGAAAAAAGTGCCCTGAATTCCTTTTCTTGAATTCAGGGCACCAAAAAATATTTCCATGCAAATAAACTTTATTTCGTCTTCTTTCATCCAGACTTTAACTGTTGGTCCCGGAGTTGCACCGAGTCAGCCGCTGTTTGATATCGCAGCGGGTCGCGGACTATACCGCCAGTAGGGAATCACACCCTGCCCTGAAGATCTCCGTATTTTGTTTTTACAGGAATATTTTATTCATATTCACACAATTTGTCAATACTTTTTTCAGACAATACATGATCTGGTTAGTTTGCTACGCCCATCTGAATTTTTCCTGTGCTCTTATTTTTCAGCACACGCAGATAGCAGATCCGCATATCTCCCTTCAGGACAAGACGGATCTCAGATACGCCGTCCGTCTGCGGTCTGTCTGCGAGGGAAATTTCAACATCCTCATAAACCGGCTCGCGGTACCGGTTGCGCTCTTTTACTTCTTCCTCCGCATAGCGGTCCAGTTTCGGGGCGCTGCGGAACTCACAGGTTCTTGTGTCACCGGTAAAGCTTCCCATCGAAACACCGTCCACAAAGGCTTCCACACTGCCGCCGCGTTCACTCTTCACATGAAGCGCCAGAACAGCAGCATCGGAAAGATCACAGTCACGGTAAACGAGAACACCTTCTTTCGTCTCATCCTGCACGCGGACTGCCTTGAAATTGAAGTGGCCTTCCGTCAGATACATGTTCTCGTAATCATCGTAGTGGTCTGCCGCGGTAAATGCACTCAGATCGCGTACTCCCCTTTTTCCGCCCGGAATAAAGATTTCTGCGGAAACGGCTTTATCCTTGCAGGATGCGCCCGCATAGATTTCATACGTTCCTTCTTCTACCATCAGTCTGCGGCTGATGACATCGTAGAAGCGAAGCTCCTCCACCGGGATTTCCAGTGCGATGTGTCTCGTCTCGCCCGGGGCAATGTTTTTCACACGGACAAAATCAAGCAGCTGGCAGATTGGTTTCTTTACGCAGGATTCCAGAGCGGAACCGTAGATCTGGACGACCTCGTCGCTTGCGGTAGCGCCCGTATTTCTCACATCGAGAGAGATCTGCAGCAGACGGTCATCTTTTAAGGAAATCTTATAGTTCTCATACGCAAATGTGGTATACGTCAGGCCATAGCCGAATGGATACAATTCCTTCCCGTCGAAATAGCGGTACGTTCTTTTTCCTTTGATGATGTCGTAATCGTCAATGTCCGGCAGCTGATCGATACTCTCATACCAGGTCATATTCAGACGGCCGGCCGGTGCATAGATTCCAAGCACAGCCTCTGCCATTGCGCTTCCCATATCCTGGCTTCCCGTTGCAGACATGATGATCGCCGGCAGTTTTTCCATCGCTTTCTGAAGTGTGTACGGATAATTCGTAAACAGCACCAGAACGGTATTCGGATTGACCTCTGCGATCCGGTCAAGCAGCATCTCCTGCTCCTCTGGCAGCTCCAGTGTGTTGCGGTCGATCTCCTCTTTCGCATTGATCACGGAGTTACAGCCGAGCGCAAGCAAAACCTGCTTTTTGCCCCGGACTGCAGCAACTGCTTTTTCAATTCCGTTTTCGACAACCTCCATCGTAATCGGAATTCCCTCCGTCTGCTCAAAGGAGAAAAATCCCTCTGCATCCTTATAAACCGGGTAATGGAAACGGTTGGTCAGCACAACGCTGCCATCCTCCTGTGGCTCCACGTGGAAAATCTCCATCACGAACCAGTCGAAGGCTTCCTCCCGGTCTGCCGCAATCTGTCCCATTTTCGGCTTTTCTCCCTGCGACTCTGAGAGTCTTGCGCCGAGGTATTTTCCGGTACGGACACTCTTGAACGTATAGCTTCCCTCACCCCAGTATTCCTTGATAAACACATCTGGCTCATCTGCCATCTGAAGTGTTCCGTCTTCTGCTACGGCAAGACTTTTTCCATCACAGCGGAAAACAACGCGATCCAGACCATCCGCGAATGTAATGTTCTCCTGCTTCAGTACTTCCATCCCCTGCAGGAAGGTTGTGCGGTATGGTGCCGTTCCGCCGTACCAGTCCTGATACCATGCATCACCAAGCGGTCCGACAATGGCAATATCTTCTGCTTTCAGGGCTTTGTCAAGTGGCAGCGCTCCGTTCTCATTTTTCAGAAGTACGATCGATTCGCGGCTCAGCTCTTTACAGATTTCACGTGCCTTCGGGGAATCGATATCGTCCTCGGTCACACGGTCATACGGATTCAGATTTTCCCGATCATAAACGCCGAGACGAAGCTTCGTCTCCATCATACAGCGAATAGAGCGGTCCATATCCTCTTCTTTCAGAATGCCAAGCTCATATGCCTCGCGTGCCGCCTGCTCTACCATACGCGGATCGTCAGACATGGCATCCACACCGGCTTTCAGCGCCGTTGCGATCGTCTCCGCATGCTGTCCGAAATAGTGATGCAGATTCACGACAAGTCCCATCGCACCGCCGTCGCTGACAACGTGACGGAGACCGTACTGTTTTTTCAGAATATCGGTCACTTCCGGATTCAGGATACCGATCGTTCCGTTGATCTTGTTATATGCCGTCATAATGCCCTCTGCGCCGCCGTCCTCAATACATCTGCGGAATGGCTCCAGATACAGCTCATATTTGTTCCGCGGGTCAATGGAAGAATTTTTCCATCCGCGGCCGACCTCCGTGTTGTTTCCATAGAAATGCTTTAAGGTCGCTGCACAGCGCAGATACTTCGGATCATCGCCCTGCATTCCCCGGATATAAGCACCGGCCATTTTTCCGGTCAGCACAGGATCCTCTCCGTAACCTTCTTCGTTTCTTCCCCATCTCGGATCGCGCTCAAGATCAACGGTCGGAGCCCATCTGCTGAGTCCATGGCCCTCATGGCGGTGCCATACGACGCGCGCCTCGGTTCCTGTTATTTCACCGGCCTGTCTGATCAGCTCCGGATCCCAGGATGCACTCATACCGATCGGCTGTGGGAAGGATGTTGTCACATCCGGTTTTCCAAGACCGTTCTGATCGTTTCTGCCCTCAACGCCGTGTGCCGCCTCACCGCCCACAGAGACACCCGGAATGCCAAGGCGCGGCAGATCCGGGGAAGAGCTGGCGAGGTATCCCAGTTTTTCTTCGACCGTCATTTCTTTTAACAGCCAGTCGATTCTTTCCTGATCCGTCAGTGATGCATCCCAGAACGGTGTGTTTTTGTTTACCTGAAACTCCTTCTTTTCTGTCATTTTCCAAAAACCTCCCGATGATTTTGTCTCATGAAATTGTTTGCAGATTTTCCATATACTGTTATCTTTTTACAATGTTTCACATTTCCCATTACTGTCGCTGTATTTTAAAACATGGCCTGACATTTAATAATATCAGACCATGTTTTTGTGCCGCCTTCCGTTCAACGGCAAAACCTTATGTTTTTATGTTTTTGCTTTACTTACTCTACATCAACAAGTTTGGTAGCAAGGAACTCTGTCATAGCTTCTTCTGCATCTGCCAGACCATTGTCTGTCAGCTCCTGTACCATGCTCTCCCAGTTTGCATCAAACTCATCTTCTGTACCAGTTACGCACTTAACCAGTCCTGGCCATGCAATTTCATCCAGAATAGTCTGTTTCTCAGCCAGTTCCTGTGGCTGCTGATATGCCCACAGTGCAGAGTATGGAAGAAGGTCAAACTCCTCCGGCTGTGCAAACATGTCGGTCAGCATTTCAAATCCCATCGCTTCGCATCCTTCTTTTTCTGCTGTATTGTAGTTTGCAATAACAGACTCTTTGGTAGTTGGAGTGTATGGGAATCCGTCTTCAGAGTAGGAACCTGTTCCGTAGATCGGGAATCCAGTGTAGTTGTCAATACCGGTGTTCTTTGCATAATCCGGATCAGACTGAGCTTTTGCTACTTCTTCGTCAGTACGATATGGCTGTCCATCATCATCAAGGAAGTAGTTCTCGCCTTCAATACCCCAGTGATACAGGATCTGTCCTTCATCGGAGCACAGATAGTCAAGGAATTTGATGGCACGAACCGGATCTTCACAGCTCTTGGTAATTCCAATACCCCAGCCAACGGTAGTTCCCTGATACAGAAGGGCTTTTTCTACCTGATCTTCTCTTAAGGTTACAGGAAGTCCAACATAAGTCTGATCTACTTTTCCGTCTGCTACCAGAGTAGCTTCGCACTGGCTGTAATGCCACTCAGCATCGGTGATGGCAACAACACGGCCGCTGGCAACTTTTGCAATATAGTCATCATCTGTCTGCGTTGCAAAGTTCGGATCCAGGATACCTTCGTTGTACATACGGCACAGCCATTTGAAGTATTCTTTCTCTTCATCTGTTACATGTTTGTAATGTACGTTGTACTCGTCGTCAATAATCCACTGTCCATTATCCGGGGATGCATCAGCGATCAGTCCTGCCGGGTTTCCAAGGGTAATCATCCAGTGCCAGTCAGAAGCACTCATGGTGATACCGATCATATCCAGACCATCTTCTGTTTTTGGATGTGCTGCAAGATAGCTCTTGATCATTTTTTCATACTCATCCAGTGTCTTCGGATATTTATAATCGTTCTCTTTTAATGCAGCCCACTGAATCTGGCAGCTTCCGCCTGTTGTCAGGGTTTTCTGGTTTACACCTGCGTAGGAAAGCTGATAGATTCCAGGATCATCCTGGCTCCATTTCAGTTTTTCCATCTCTGCTCCGTACATTTTTTTGATGTTTGGACCATATTTTTCAATCAGGTCTGTCATATCAATCAGCGCGCCTGCCTGATACAAATCCGTTGCTGAGCCTTTTGCATAAATCATGTCCGGATACTCATCATTTGCGATCATCAGCGCAATATCTTCTTTTGCATCACCCTGGGATGCTACCGGATAGGAAACATCCAGTGTAACGCCTGTTGCCTCTGTGATTGCTTTTGCTACCGGGTTATCCCAGTTGCCGTTTTTACCATCAGCGTTAAAATACTCAAAGGTAATCGGAGATTTGTCATCTGCATCATCTGCTGTCTCGCCTGAAGAACTTGCCTCTGCCGCTGATCCAGTCTCTGTGCTGGATCCTCCCTTGCTGCTGCCACTGTCGGAACCGCATCCTGCGAGCATTCCGGCCACCATAGCAGATACTAACATGAGTGATACTACTTTTCTTTTCATAAAAGCCCTCCTTAAAATGGTTTATGTCATCCTGCACTCTTGCTTTCGCCTGGCAGGAATAAACATCATCTTTTTCTAAAAATTTTTTAATACTGTTTTTTATCAGTCTTTAACAGAACCAAGTGTCATACCGCCGATAAAGTATTTCTGAAGGAACGGATATACAATAACGATCGGCACAGTTGCTACAATCGTTACGGCCATACGTACGGACATTGGTGTTACGGCCGTCTGTACATTGGTTCCTGCATGAACGTCCATTTTCATGGTCGCCTGGTTCATAATCTCATACAGTTTGTACTGCAGAGTCGGGAGTTTTTTCGCATACAGGTAAGTATCCATGAAGGAGTTCCACTGACCTACTGCATAGTACAGACCTACGGTTGCGATAACCGGTTTACAAAGCGGCATAACGACTTTATACCAGATCTGAAAATCGTTTGCTCCGTCGAGCTTTGCTGCCTCCTGCAGAGCCATCGGCAGTCCGTCGATATAAGAGCGGACCAGAATCATATTATAAACCCACATCAGACCAGGCAGAATGTATACCATGAAGTTATTGCCCAGCTTTAAGGTACGGATAATCAGAAGGTATTCCGGAATCATTCCGCCACCGACATACATGGTAACAACGAACAGAAGCTGGAATGGTTTGCGGAGTACGAAGTCTCTGCGGCTTAATGTGTAAGCAACCATCGAGGTACATACAATACCTACGATTGTTCCGATGATGGTTCTTGTTACAGAAATCACAGCCGGCATTGCAATGCCGCCGTCTTTAAATACATATTTATAGTTGCTTAATGTAAACTTTCTCGGAATGATGAAGTTTACATTCTTAATGGTATCCGTAGAATCGTTGAACGAAATCGCCAGTACGTTCAGGAACGGATAAATGGTGATGATGACGAGGAATACGAAGATTACCGCCAGTACGTAGTCAAATTTTTTTGCTTTCTTGTTCATATTCGCGTCCTCCTACATAAGTTTATCTTCGCCTACCAGACCGGCAATCTTATTGGCGATCAGCAGCAGGGTAACGCTGACTGCAGACTGGAATACACCGATTGCGGTACCAAGACCGTAGTTGCTGTTTCCGATACCTCTCTTATAAGAGAACCAGGAAAGTACCATCGTGTGATCCTCAACCAGCGGGTTACTAAGAAGCATCTGACGCTCCATACCTACGTTCAGGGCGCCACCGATACTCATAATCAGCAGTACGATGATGGTCGGTCGGATACCCGGCAGAGTGATGTGCCAGATCTTCTGCAGACGGCTTGCACCGTCCATATCAGCGGCCTCGTAAAGACCAGGATCAATACCTGCCATGGCGGACAGATAAATAATTGCGTTCCAGCCAACCTCTTTCCAGCAGTTAATCAGGATAATGGTTACCCAGATAAGCGGTGAGTTGGAACTCATCAGGTGCAGGTTCTTGCCGAAGATACTGTCAACAACACCGCCGTCGTTGAAAATATTCTTTGCAATACTTGCAATAATAACCCAGGATACAAAGTGCGGCAGATAAGAAATGGTCTGCGTTACTTTTTTGAACTTCATAAAGAACATCTCGTTCAGAAGAACCGCAAATGCGATTGCTGCGATCGTTCCAACCGCGATGTCAAGGAAGCTTACTCCCAATGTGTTGATTAATGTCTGTGTGAACAGACGGTCTTTGAATGCATCTGTAAAATTTTGAAATCCAACCCAGGTTCTCTCCCAGATCGGAAGTGCAAATGTCGCAGGTTTTACCTCCTGAAATGCCATGGTCCATCCCCACAGTGGAATGTACTTGAAGATAATCAGCCAGACTACAAATGGTACTGACATCACAAGCAGCCAACGCTGTTTCCACAAGATTGCAGGGGTAATTTTCTCTCCTTTTTTCTTTTTCATTTTTTCCTTCGCCATACTCCCCATCCTTTCCGTTGTTTTGTGCGTTTTTATTACGCATTTTCTTTGATTATTTGTGATGTTTACACTATATCAAATAAAATCCCCGTTTGATATTGTGTATTTTGTCCACTTATATTGACTTTTTTTATCTTTTTCCACATTTTCAGTTGCTATGGCAGGCATTTTTACTAATTTATATGCGTTTGTTTTTATTTTTTACACCAGCTTACAATTCTACCAATCAGTGTTTTTTTTTGTAAAAAAAGCAGGAAAACGTAATGGGGGATTACATTTTAAGAAAAATGTCAGTTTTTTATCCAAATAATCTCCGTTTTCTCTGCTATGATAAACACCATAGAACCAAGAGGGGAAAAACGAGATGAGCCAATACAACATATTAGTCGTAGACGACGACCGGGAAATCGTAAGATCTCTCGGCAAACTATTAGAACTGGAAGGCTACAGGGTAAAAAAAGCCTACAACGGCATGGAGGCACTCGACATCCTCATGACCGAACAGATCCATCTGATCCTGCTCGATGTCATGATGCCCAAAATGAACGGCCTTTCCGCCCTGATGAAAATAAGAGAAAAAAACAACATCCCGATTATCATGCTTTCCGCGAAAACCGAAGAGAGCGATAAAGTCATCGGACTTTCGATGGGCGCCGATGATTACGTGACAAAGCCGTATAATACCGCCGAACTCATGGCCCGTGTTAAATCCCAGCTCCGCCGTTACTTCTCCTTAGGCGCCGCAAACGGAACCACACAAAGCCAGGATATCCTGAAAAACGGCGGTCTGCTGCTGAACCGGAACACCAAAGAACTCCTGGTGGACGGTGAACCTGTTCGCCTGACCGCAACCGAGTACAAAATTATGGAGCTTCTGATGGAGCATCCCGGCTATGTATTCTCAGCCGAAGAAATCTACAGCCAGGTCTGGCAGGAGGATGCTTACAGCGTAGAAAATACCGTCATGGTTCATATCCGGCGCATTCGTGAGAAAATCGAAATTACGCCGAAAAATCCAAAATATTTAAAGGTGGTGTGGGGAATTGGATACAAAATTGAAAAAATTAACGGAGACTGAAAAACGCATCCTGCTGTGGATGCTTCTCGATCTTGCTATGGTACTGATTTTGTGCGGAAGGCTTCTGCGGAAATGGGCCAGTGAATTCGAATGGGGAATGTGGCGCAACATCGAATGGGGTATCGGCATTGGAGTGACGGTAGTCGGCGTTTTGGGCATAGCCGCAGCCTTGTATCTGGTATGGAAATTCCGAAAAAATACCGGGAACTCGAAAATGACTGCTTTTGCCGGCAGCGAACCGGAAAAAGCGGGAAAAACAGCAAAAAGCAGCGAAGGGGCAGCCGCAGATAAGTCCGAGACAGATGAAATAGAAAAATCCCGGCAGATGCAGTTTGAGGCAAGAGCCGCTGCGGAAGCAGAGAAAGAGCAGCTGTTTCTGAAAAAATCCGAAAAGGTGCCAAATGAGCTTCTGGTTCTTGTCGGAGGATTTGCTTTTTTCGGATGGCTTCAGCCGCTCCGGCACAGCTATGCCAGATACCGCATTGTTGCCGAATGGGGTACTGTAATAGAGTGTGTGCAGACAGGTCTTCTGTTTTTTGGAATCTGTGGCGTTTTCCTTCTCAGTGCCGGCATTCTTGTCTGTCGCTATGAAAAGAAACAACTGAGAGAAATGTCCTTTTTTTGCAGAGAAAGGAAGCGTTACAGAGATCGGACCAGCCTGGAACGGCAGCTTGCCGGTCAGAGTAAATGGCCGTTCCGTGTGGCACTGATTGCGGAACTTCTAATCGTGATTACCATGATCACCGGACTGATAAACGGAATGGATGGCGAGGTGCTGTTTGTCATTCTTCTCGGGCTGACCACGCTGATTTTAATTCTGTTTGCCTGGAAAACATACCGCAGTCGCCTGAACCGGGAGATGGGCCTTTTGATGGAACAGATCCATACGATGGCAGAAGGCAGCATGGAAAGCCGGATCCATGAAATATCCGAAAAATCCCTGCTGTATCCGGCGTTTGCAGAGCTGGAAAATATTGAGAGCGCTATGCAGAAGAGCGTAGAAAAACAGATGCAGGCGGAGCGTCTCAAAATTGACCTGATTACCAATGTATCGCACGATCTGAAAACACCGCTCACCTCGATGGTCGGCTATACGGATCTTCTGAAAAAAGAGGATCTGACACCGGCGGCACAGGATTACGTCGAAGTGATTTCTGTGAAACAGGAACAGCTAAAGGAGATGATCCAAAGCCTCTTCGAGCTCTCCAAATCGACAAGCGGAACCGAAAAATTCCAGATGGAAAAAATGGATATGAAACGGTTGATCGAGCAGACCCTCGCCGATATGGACGATGCGATTGCGCAGAGCAATCTGTCGTTCCGCACGGCGCTCGGAGATGAGCCACTGCCGTTCCTTGGGGATAATGGGAAAATGTACCGCGTGATACAAAACCTCGTGGAAAATATCCTGAAATACAGCCTGGGCGGAACGAGAGTTTACATTGACGCAGGGAAGGAAAAAGGGGAGATTTTCGTGACGATGAAAAACATTTCCGCCTATGAGATGAATTTTGAAGCGGAGGAAATGATGGAACGCTTTGTGCGCGGCGACGAATCACGGACGAGCGAGGGGCACGGCCTTGGCCTTGCGATTGCATCAAGCTACACGGCCAACATGGGCGGCCGCATGGAGCTTGCGGCAGACGGCGATCTGTTTAAAGTCATCCTGCGTTTCCCGGAGGCAGGCGAGGATTCTGCAGCGGGAGAAACAGCCACAAAAACCTGACTTGCATAAGAATGAGACAGAAGCGGGATTGCAGCAGGAAGGATCTGCAGAAGGATTCTGAGAGAGTATGTAATCCCCGGGAGGAAAAAAATGGAGACAATCAGTATTATCATACCATGCTACAACGAAGAGGAAGCAATTCCGGTTTACTACGAGACGATGGTACGTCAGATGGATGAGATGGAAGAACAGCAGAAGGTTCAGTTCGAGCTGATCTTTGTTGACGACGGCTCGAAGGATCACAGCCTGTTTGAGATGCGCCGGCTTGCGCAGAAGGATATGCGCTGCCGTTACCTCTCGTTTTCGAGAAATTTCGGAAAAGAGGCAGCCATGTACGCCGGACTGCAGGCGGCCAAAGGCGATTACGTAACGGTGATGGATGTCGACCTTCAGGATCCGCCGTCCCTTCTTCCGAAAATGTACGCGATGCTGCAGAGCGGCACCTGTGACTGTGTAGCGGCACGCCGCAGTTCACGGGAGGGCGAGGGAAAAATCAAATCCTTCTTATCAAATGCCTTCTACGGTGTGATCAACCGCCTTTCCAGAACAGAGATTGTAAGCGGTGCACGGGACTACCGTCTGATGAGCCGCAAAATGGTGGATGCCGTGCTGGAAATGAGTGAGTACAACCGCTTTTCCAAAGGGATTTTCGGATGGGTCGGTTTTCACACAGAATGGCTGGAATTTGAGCACGAGGACCGCTGCGCCGGAACATCAAAGTGGCCACTTCGAAAGCTCCTCGCGTACTCAATCGACGGCATCACAGGTTTTTCCGTAGCCCCGCTGTCACTTGCATCTGTCATGGGCGTGCTTTTTTTCCTGATTTCTATGATTCTGATCGTGTTCATCATCGGAAGAACGCTGCTGTTTGGCGATCCCGTTGCGGGCTGGCCGTCGATGGCATGCATCCTTTTTCTGGTGAGCGGTGTACAGCTTTTCTGCACGGGCATTGTAGGCATTTATCTTTCCAAGACATATCTTGAAACAAAGCACCGTCCGATCTATCTCTTAAAGGAGACGAGTGAAGAGACGGTCAAGATGCACAGTGTGCAGCCGGTGAAAAAGCAGGAGAGTGCTGCAAAGAGAAGAAAAGATACCCATACGGCAGAAAAGAAAAACGTGTATTTTCCAGAGTATGCCGACAAACGCCATGCGTCTGAAAGAGGAGAAATCCGGGCATGAAAAAGGAAATCTTAAAGGAAATAAGAGAGCCGGGAAAATCACGGAAAAAGAAAGGCCAGCCGAAAGGACGGCGGAACGGCTTCTTGGAAGGTCTTACCGGAAAGGATTTTACGGCGGCTGGTCTGTTTTTCTTTTCTTTGCTTTTGTGCCGGCTGTTCGTCCTGCAATACGGCGTATTCGGCTCCTCGATTGACTGGATCAGCCAGCACAGCACCCTTGCCGATTACTTCCGGAAGCGGTTTTACGCGACCGGAAACCTCTTCCCGGATTTCGCATGGAATCTGGGAGGAGGTCAGAATATTTACCATTTTGCCTACTACGGACTGCTGAGTCCGACCATGCTGTTATCCTACCTTTTCCCGTTCATCCCGATGGACCTGTGGGTGATGGGTTCCTCCGCGCTGCTGTATGCGGCGGATGCAGTGCTTTTTTATCAATGGATCAGCAAAAAGGGTCTGCATTACGGCAACTGTCTTTTTACATCACTTTTCTTTACGTGTTCTACCGCACTTCTATATCATTCCTATAATCAGCTTATGTTTGTCGATTATATGCCGTTTCTGCTGCTGGCTCTGCGGGGCGTGGACCGCCATTTTCAGAAGAGAAAGAGCGGTCTTCTGATTCTTTCCGTTCTTGGGATGATTCTGACCAGCTTTTATTTTTCTGTCGGCGGGCTGCTTGCGCTCACGGCGTATGCGGTGACGGAGTATTTGAAATGCGGTACAGAAAATGCTGCGTATGAAGCGGAACAGGAGAATCGAAAAGTGTCGCGGAATCAAAAGGCCGGGGCAGAGAAAAAGCAGAGGGCAGGTGAAAAATCTGCCGGAACGGGTGAAACCTTGGTGGGTTTGCGGAGCTTTTTTGGCGCAGCAATCCGCTTTGCGCTTCCGGTCCTCGCAGGAATCCTTCTTTCCGGTATTCTGCTGATCCCATCGGCTGCCGCCTTGTTCGGCGGCAGCGGCGAGGGCGGACGCGGCACCGCAGCGGGCGGCATCGCAGGACTTTTTACCGATCCGGCGATGTGGAAACCGCAGTTTCTGATCCTGCGTCTCTGCTACACGCCGTACGGCATTGGCCTCTCCGCATTTGCGGGGGTGGCGCTTTTGGGCAGAGTGATCGGAAAGAGCCGGTTGCGTGAGAAACTGTTGTCCTTCCTTTTGCTGGTATTCTTTTGTATTCCCCTGTTCGGCTATCTGCTGAACGGCGGCCTGTACAGCAAAGATAAAGTATTCATCCCGTTTCTTCCGGTCCTCTGTGCAGAAGTCGGGCTTTATGTGGAAAACCAGCTTGTCCGGAAGCGGGAGTGTGGAAAAAATCGAAGCACCGGGAATTTTAAGCGCAAAGTCATGACAGAGCTGCGAGAATTGCTTCCGTACCTCATAGTTCTGATTCTGATGTGGAATGCAAAGCAAGAGACATACTTTGAACCATACTGGCATCTCGGCATACTGGATGTGATTTGTGTGACTGCGTGCTATCTGGCATGGCGGTGGTTTCCGGCAAAAAAACGGCTGCGGGGCAGAGAGCTTCCGTTTCTGCCGCTCGTCTTTAGTGCTGTGATTCTTGCATTTGCCGGAAAAGCAATCAATCAGGAAAAGCATGTGATGATCCCGCGTAAAACGTATGAAGCTCTGACGGACAGCAAGATTGCAGCGGCAATCCGCGAGATCCGTGCGGAGGATCCCGGCTGGTACCGTATGGAGCAGTATGGAGACGGCGGACAGAACCTTGCGAACGTCAACCGGATATGGGATATTGGACAGAATGTTTCGACGATTTATTCCTCGGCATACAATGCAGAATATAAGAAATTCCGGGACGAGACGTATGGGATTAATGAAGCCTTCCGCAACCGCATGATGCAGACGGTTTCCGATGATCCGCTGTTCTGGCAGCTCATGGGAGTGAAATATATTCTGGCAGAAACACGGCCGGAGGGGTATGAACTGTACCGGGATTACGGGGACTTTCAGGTTTATCGTGCCATATCCGCAGCGCCGGTTGCCTACGTGACAGACCAGGTGGTTTCCGAGACGGAATACAAATCATTACCTTATCCGCGGAACCAGGAAATACTGGAGACGGCAGCCGTGATCCCGGATCAGGAAATGCGGAAGACAACAGCGGCAATCCCGGATCAGGAAAAATCGGCGGAATCTGTGGATAATTTCAGAGCCGCTGCAGATTCAGATACAAAGAATGGTTCTGTAGGACCCCTGTTTCACAGTTGTTTTCAGAAAGTGAACCTTGAAATTCCAGAGACTGATCAGGAAGATCTGCGCATTCAGAAGACAGCGGACGGATATGAGATTGAGACGAAAAAATCCGTGACCGTCTCAGCAACGCTGCCGGGTACCGCAGAGGGAGCGACGCTGCTCGCCGTTTCTTTCGAGGTGGAGAATCAGAAAGCGAGTCATGATATGTTTATCCGCATCAACGGCCAGACCAACCGCCTGACCGGCATCAACCATACGTATGCCAATGGGAATACACAGTTTAACTATCTTGTAACGATGAAAGAAGATGGAACCGTATTCATTCGGATGGGAAAAGGCCATTATATCCTGAAAAATTTTGAGACATGGACTGGTATGGCACAGCCGTTGGAAAAAACGGAGCAGCTGTACAGTCAGGCGGTTACCCTGATTGGCGGAACAACAGCAACATACGGCGGCGACGGCATCACAGGCGTGGTTTCCGCGGAAAGAGACGGATACCTCATCACCAGCATTCCATACGATGAAAATTTTGTGCTGAAAGTGGATGGGAAAGAAACACTGCTGTTCCGCGCAAACACGGCATTTCTCGGCGCAAAAATCCCATCAGGCGAGCACAAAGTTGTTCTTGTGTACCATGCGCCCGGACGGGCGGCTGGCAGTTGGTGCAGCCTGATGGGAGGAATGCTGGCACTCATCCTTGTGATCTGTGAAAAAAAGAAACAGCAAAACGGCAGCGAACGGGCAGGAGAGAGCAAAATGTTGCAAAAACAGCGGAAATATTATATCATCAGAGTGTAAAAATAGTTGTAGTGACGCTTGGTGGAATGGAGCATATCTTTACAGCCGCAGGAAGAACTGGCAGCGTTTGCCCGTTTTGGAAACGCCGTTGCAAGCCTTTGTGTGGAGAAAAAAGGTGCTAGAGCGTGTCTGAAAAATCATTTCCGCAATCTGCAAGCCCCACTTTGCGGTATATTTTACCCTCATTCGGTTGCCGTAGCCCGCTACGCCGCCCTTATTCGGATAAAATCTCCCACGAACTGGGACTCGCAGTTCACGAAAAGCCTTTTTCAGACACGCTCTATTCCGGCCATGCCGGATCTGGCACAGGTAGAAAAAAGACTGGGGGATAAGAAATGGAATTAAGAGAGCAGTTAAATGGAATCCAGCATGTCGGTATTCCGACCAACGATATTGAGATGACGATTGCGTTTTATGAAAAGCTTGGATTTGAAATTGCATTCCGCACCGTAAATGAGGCGGCGGATGAGAAAGTGGCATTCTTAAAGCTTGGAACACTTGTGATCGAAACGTACGAAAACAAAGCTGCAGCACTGAAACCCGGAGCAATCGACCATGTGGCGATTGACGTAAAGAATATTGAAAAGGTTCACGAAATGATTACCGGGGCCGGTCTGAATACGACGCAGGATGAAGTACATTTCCTTCCGTTCTGGGAAAATGGCGTCCGTTTCTTCACGATCGAAGGACCAAATAAAGAAAAAGTGGAATTCAGCCAGTATTTGTAACGATTCCAAGCCATGCGAAATGGAAGAAAAATCGCGAATCATGCTTGCATGAATATCCGTTTGACCAGCAAAGCCTCTGCCGGAAAGCAAAATTTTTGCCCGGCAGAGGCTTTTTTACTTACTCTGAAACAAATACTACCGGATAGTCAAAAAAGCGCAAATTATCCCTATAGAGTAAAGGAGATGCAAAATTTATCTGCAGTTACAAAAACGGGGTGGAGTTTTTATGGAAACAGGGCAGGAAATCATTGTGCTTTCTGCACGTGAGTGGTAAAATAGAATAGATAATATATAATCTGTTTTGAATAAAAACAGGATATTTTAGATAACATATAATCTGTAACAAGAAGGGGAAAAAATGGAACAATTTATATGGGAAACTCCGGAAGAACTGGATCAAAAACTTGCGCAGCGAGTGAGAAAAATCAGAAAGAGACGTTCAATTACGCAGGAAAAATTAGCATCTATAAGCGGAGTGAGTTACGGCTCAATCAAAAGATTCGAAACGACAGGACAAATTTCCCTGTTATCTTTAACGAAAATTGCAATCGCACTGGATCTTGCAGATGAGCTCAGAAATATTTTCACGCAGGTACCGTATAAAGATATTCAGGAGGTTATCAATGAAACAAGATAAAGTACTGCAGGTGTGTTATGAGGATCAAACGGTGGGAACATTAGCTATGACGGCAGACCACAAAGTGGCATTTCAGTACAGTGATGAATGGCTGGAAACCGGATTTTCGATCAACCCATTTTCATTGCCTTTGCAAAAACAGGTATTTGTTCCAGTTAAGGATCATTTTGAAGGATTATTTGGGGTTTTTGCGGACAGTCTTCCAGATCATTGGGGCAGATTACTGTTGGATCGCCTGTTACGGGCACATAAACAAAATCCGGATGAACTGACCGTACTGGATCGTCTGGCGATTGTGGGCACATCGGGGATGGGAGCGTTGACATATCACCCGGAAAAGAATTTTCCAGAGGAGCAGAGCAGTGCAGATCTGGACAAACTGGCGGAAGAGTGTCAAAAGATACTGAATACAGAGTATTCGGATAAACTGGACGAATTGTATCTGCTGGGAGGTACCAGCGGCGGAGCAAGACCTAAAATCATGACAACCATTGATAATGAAGAATGGATTATCAAATTTCCAGCGCATGTGGACGGAAAAGATGCAGGAAAAATGGAATATGACTATTCCTGCTGTGCCAAGGCCTGCGGAATTATGATGAGTGAAACGAGATTGTTTCCATCAGAAAAATGTAAAGGATATTTTGGAACTAAAAGGTTTGACAGGAGAAACTGTTTGAAAGGGAAAAAGAAAGTGCACATGTTGACGACAGCTGCAATTCTGGAATTGGATTTTGAGCAGCCAAGTCTGGACTATCATGGATTAATGAAACTGACAAAAATCATGACACGCAATTGCGATGAAGATGTTGAAAATATGTTCCGCCGAATGTGTTTCAATGTTTTTGCACATAACAGAGATGATCATTCGAAGAACTTCACGTATTTGTACGAAGCAGACGAAGATAAATGGCATTTAAGTCCGGCATATGATCTTACTTACAGTAATACGTATTATGGCGAACATACTACGTCAGTAGATGGAAATGGAAGAAATCCAGGCAGAAAAGAGTTACTGGCGGTAGGAACTGGTGCAGGGATGAAAAAGACAAGGTGTGAAGAGATCATAGACGAAATTGAGAAAAAAGTAAAGGAAATGTTGGAAGAATATCTTTTGGGTAAGTGATTCTCTTTGCATTCAAAAAATTTTAAACAGCAAGTTATTAACAGTTAAATAAAAAAGAGTTGCCCGACAAATGAACACTATAAGTACCTTGCTACGAGTTTTATTTTCGTAGCAAGGTACAAGATAGTACAGAGATAAAAATATGTCTCATTTGTCGTTTAACTCTTTACATTGCGCTTTTATTTCTTCTATCGAATCCTTCAATAACTTTAATCTGGCAGGCTACTTTCTAAACAAAGTCGTCCCCATCCCACCCGCCGGTTCGGGTATTCGCTCTCGGATGCGATGGGTTTTGCGCCTGCAATGAGATAAGCTTTCAGTTTTTCGCCATATAAAAACGGGTCATTTCCGCGCAGAATGCCCCATTCCATCATAAGCGCGGCGCTTCCCGATACAAAAGGCGTGGCAAACGAGGTGCCGGTGAAGGAAGCATAGCCGCCGCCGGAACGGGGAGCTGGGATATTGACACCCGGGGCGGCGAGATCAGGTTTAATTTCGTGGAGAATACGGGTATAGCCGCGGCCGGAGAAGCTGGCATAGGAGGAAAGGCGGGGATCGTAGGCACCGACCGTGATGGCGGAGCGGGCGGTGGAAGGGATGGTGAGTGTGGTGTCGGCAGTGGGGGAGAAGAAGCGTGTCTGTGAACCGACGGCGTTTCCGCCGGGAAGCCAGAGGTCAAAGGAACCGGAGATCAGGCGGCCGGGGGTGAGACGCAAGGTCCAGATGCCGTTTTCGACGGACAGATGGTTTCCTGCGCCTTGAAAGGTCAGGTAAATTTCCTGCGCTTGGCTGTAGGGGGATGGCATGCCATAAAACAGGAGAAGTTCTGTCGGACCAAGCGTCAGACGCGCCGTGCCGAGGACAGGAGAGAGCGTGCCGGAGCGGATGCCGCCGGGGGAAATCAGTTCGATCGAGATTTCATCCCCATAAACCTTCCAGATCTGGAGACTGAACGAGGATTCATAAGCACCGACCTGAAATTCAACGGAGACAGCGCGGTCAGCCGTTGCCGAGACCGCAGACGTCGCAGCCGGATCAGATGTCGGACGGACTGTTTGCGTCTGACCGGACGACTTGCGGTCCGACTTTAGGTTCCCGGTATAATGGCGTCCGGTATCCCCTTCATTTCCTGCCCCGATACAGATCACGTTCTGCCCTAAATTTGACACTGCATTCAAATACGTTTCAAGTAAGGAATCCCCGCTGTGCGAACCGTAATTATTCCCGAAGCTCAAATTAATCACAAGCGGCCGCTCCACCAGAAGTGCATATCTTACGCAGAAATCTACCGCCTGCAGCAATTGCGATGTCCGCGGCAGATCCGCCGGATCAGGATTCCCAAGCTTTACGACCACGAGTGTTGCTTCCGGTGCCACGCCCCGCATGGCCGCATCTGCCGAGGATCTCCCATTTCCCGCTGCGATTCCGAGCACCGCTGTCCCATGCCCCGTCACATCGCGGGACGGCACGAGGGCAAACCGTTCTTCCGGCGTAGAAGATGCAAGTGCCTCATTGATCTGCTGCCGTGTATATACCGACCCAAGAGCATACCCCATCGGAGGATTCCCCGGAATCGTCTGATCCCATAAAATTGCAATTCGGCTTGTCCCGTCCGGTGCGCAGAAATCAGGATGCGCATAGTCCACGCCTGAATCAATGCATGCAAGCAGCACCCCATTCCCAGACAGACCCATAACCCCCTCCTGCACAGGCGTAATACAGGATATGCTCCGCACAAATGCATCTGCGAAATAAAGTAATTTCGGTTTCTCCAGATAGGTAATCTGCGGCAGTCCTGTCACGTAATCCATCAGGGACTCCGGAACCAGAAGAATGGCATACGAAAACAGCAGCAGCGTCACACGAACTCCCTGCTCCTCCAGAAAAGCCAGGTCTCCCTGATACTGTACAATTACTTCCCATGTTTTGCTGTAAGAGTTATAACCTGCCGAAAGCTCCGGCACACGCCGCCGTTCGACTTCCGTTGCGGCCAGCGCAAGGTTCAACAGGTTTTCCCTTTTTTGATCAATCATTACAAAAACTCCGTCCAAAATGTTGTTAAAATCTATTCCGCTTTTCCTGGAAATATGATATAATCGCCATCGTACAATAGGGGTACAGATCTGCTTTTTGGAGTGCATCGAAAAATGGTTTTACGATGCCGCCTGGCGGGTCTTTACTATTTTACGCGAAATGCTTTTGCATTGAAGGGAGAGAACATGAAAATTATCATTGTGGGCTGCGGAAAAGTCGGAGCCGCACTGACCGCCCAGCTGAGCCGCGAGGACAACCTTGTGACGGTCATCGACACAGACAGTATTGTCGTCCGCAACGTCTCCAACACCTATGACGTTATGGGAATTGTAGGAAACGGAGCAAGCTATCAGGTGCTTCAGGAGGCGGATATTGAGCATGCGGATCTGATGATTGCCGTAACCAAAAGTGATGAAATGAACCTGCTTTGTTGTGTCATCGCCAAACAGGCAGCAGACTGTCACACCATCGCCAGAGTTCGAAATCCGATGTATCGGGAGGAGAGAGAATTTATCCGTAAAAAGCTGGGTCTGTCCATGATCATCAACCCGGAGCACGCGGCCGCCATGGAAATGGCAAGACTGCTGCGGTTCCCATCTGCGATTGAGATCGACAGCTTTTCCCGCGGAAGAATCGAAATGCTGCGCTTTAAAGTGCCGGAAACATCGAAAATTGTCCATATGTCGCTGCGTGAGCTGGCCGGAGCGCTTCAGTACAGTCTGCTGGTCTGTGCTGTTGAGCGAAACGGCGAGGTTTACATACCGGATGGAAATTTTGTGATCCAGGCAAAAGACAGCCTTTCCATCATTACCACACCGCAGAACGCAGAGAGCCTGTTTAAGAAAATCGGTGTTCATACAAACAAGGTACACAATACGATGATTGTTGGCGGCGGTGAAATTACGTATTATCTCGCAAAATCACTGGCAAATATGAACGTCGATGTCAAGATTATCGAGAAAAATAAGGATCGCTGTGAGGTTTTAAGCGAAGCACTGCCAGATGCAACCGTTATTTACGGTGACGGAAGTGACCAGGAGCTCTTAAAAGAGGAGCGCATCCAGAATATGGATTCCTTTGTGGCCTGCACCGATATGGATGAGGAAAACATCATTCTGTCGCTGTATGCGAAAGAGAAGGTATCCTCAAAGGTTGTAACGAAAATCAACCATCTGGAATTTAATGATGTTATCCACAGCCTGAACCTGGACAGCCTGATCTACCCGAAACACATCACCGCAGAGTACATTCTGCAGTATGTCCGGGCAATGAAAAACTCCATCGGAAGCAACGTTGAGACGCTGTATAAGCTGATGGAAGACCGTGTGGAGGCTCTTGAGTTTATCGTGAACCAGAATTGCCGTATGATCGGCATCCGTCTGCAGGATATGAAAACACGGCCAAACCTTCTGGTAGCAGCGATTAACAGACAGGGAAAGGTCATCATTCCGGGTGGACAGGATTCCTTTGAGGCAGGAGATTCCGTCATTATCGTAACAACGGAAACCGGTCTTCAGGATATCCATGAGATTCTGGCAGAGTAACGGGGGAAGCGGATTATGAACTATAAAATGATTCGTTTTGTCATCAGCTGGGTGCTGAAAGTGGAAGGTATGCTGATGCTGTTTCCGGCGCTGGTCGGAGCCATGTATCAGGAAAAGACAGGCTTTGCGTATCTTATCTGGGGACTGCTCTGCATTGCGGCCGGTCTGATCCTCTGCTTCAGAAAACCGTCCAATATGGAAATCTATTCCCGCGACGGATTTGTCTGCGTTTCGTTAAGCTGGGTTGTCCTTGGTGTTTTCGGAGCGGTGCCGTTTGTAATTACGGGGGAAATTCCGTTTTATATCAATGCGCTGTTTGAGATCGTTTCCGGTTTTACAACGACAGGAGCCAGCATTTTGAGTGATGTGGAAGCCCTTTCACACGCCAGCCTGTTCTGGAGAAGCTTTTCCCACTGGATTGGCGGTATGGGCGTTCTTGTGTTCATTCTTGCATTGCTTCCGATGAAGGGCGGTTCCGTCATGAACCTGATGAAGGCAGAGAGCCCGGGACCGACCGTTTCCAAATTTGTTCCGAGAGTGCGCGGAACCGCTAAAATTCTGTATCAGATTTATCTTGGCATGACACTTTTTACCATTGCTGCCCTGCTGCTTTCCGGCATGAAGACATTTGATTCTGTCACACTCGCCATGGGAGCTGCCGGAACAGGAGGTTTTGCCGTGTTGAACAGCAGTTGTGCAGTGTACACACCACTGCAGCAGTGGATTCTGACAATCGCCATGATTGCGTTCGGTGTGAATTTTAACTTTTATTATCTGATGCTTTGCAAAAAGGGAAAGGCCGCCATTTCGTCCCAGGAGGTAAGAGCGTATTTCCTGATTATCCTTCTGGCAGGAGGCGTGATTTCCTGGAATACCTATCCGATGTACCATTCCATCGGTGAGACAGTACGGACCGCCTTTTTCCAGGTCGGATCGATTATCACGACAACGGGTTATTCCACGACGGACTTTGACCTCTGGCCGGAGCTGTCAAAATGTATTCTGGTGATGCTGATGTTCATCGGAGCCTGTGCCGGTTCAACGGGAGGCGGAATCAAGGTTTCGCGAATCCTGATCCTCTTAAAAACCGTGAAAAAAGAGCTTGGTTCGATCGTACATCCGCGCAGTATCAAACGCATCCGTTTCGACGATCACCCGGTAGAGCATGAGGTTCTGCGGGCGATCAACGTATTTTTGATTGTTTATCTGGTGATCTACAGCTTTTCCATGCTGATCATCAGTATTGATGGATTTTCCTTCGAGACAAACTTCACGGCAGTTGCCGCAACACTGAACAACATCGGACCTGGTCTTGACCAGGTAGGACCGACCAGTAACTTTTTCGGATACAGTCCGGTTTCCAAGCTGATTCTGATTTTCGATATGCTGGCAGGCCGTCTGGAACTGTTTCCGATGCTGATCCTTTTCTATCCGTCTACTTGGAAGAAGAGAGGATAAAGCGGTTCACCGGGAAGAAAAGGGACTTCGCATTGGCGGGGAACTGCCGGGGCAGAAGGAAAAGAAAAAATGGTTACGATTCACAGGGTTTCCAAAAAAACAGAAAGACGGAATAAAGTCAGGGTGCATTTCCTGATCACAGGCAGAAAGGAAGGAACTTATGAGTAACTGGGAAAAGAATGTAAGAAAAGTTGTGCCGTATGTACCGGGTGAACAGCCGCATGAGGCTGACATGATTAAGCTGAATACGAATGAGAATCCGTATCCGCCGTCACCAAAAGCCGCAGAGGCGATCAGACGGGTAGCAGAAGAGGATACCCTCCGTCTCTATCCGGATCCGACCGCGGCAGAACTGGTGCAGGCGATTGCGGATGTCTACCACGTAAGCCCGAAGCAGGTTTTTGTCGGCGTTGGTTCGGATGATGTTCTGGCGATGGCGTTTATGACGTATTTTAACTCTGACAAACCGATTCTTTTCCCGGACATTACGTATTCCTTCTACGATGTCTGGGCGGAGGAATTCCGCATTCCGTACGAGCAGATTCCGCTCGATGAAAATTTCTGCATTGTGCCGGAGCAGTATTTTGCAGAGAACCATCCAAATGGCGGAATTGTGTTCCCGAACCCGAATGCACCGACGGGTGTGGAGCTTTCGCTTTCTGCGATCGAATCGATATTACAGAACAACCCGGATGTGGTTGTAATTGTGGATGAGGCATATGTGGATTTCGGAGCAGCCACTGCGCAGCCGCTGCTGGAAAAATATGAAAATCTGCTGGTTGTGCAGACAACATCAAAATCCCGTTCGCTTGCCGGCATGCGCATCGGCTATGCAATCGGAAATGAGAAGATGATTTCGTATCTGAACGATGTGAAATATTCATTCAATTCCTACACCATGAATCAGACCACAATCGCCGCCGGAGCCGCAGCGATCCGCGATGTGGAATATTTCCGCAAGACGGTGAAAAAAGTGATGGAAACGCGAGAATGGTCGAAGGAGGAGCTGAAAAAGCTTGGATTTTCTTTCGAGGATTCGAAATCGAACTTTATTTTCGCAACACACAAAAGCGTACCGGCCGGGAAGATTTTTCAGGCACTCCGGGAACGCCATATTTATGTGCGGTATTTTGAGAAACCCCGCATTGACAATTATCTGCGTATTACGATTGGCACGCGGGAAGAAATGCAGACGCTGTTTGATTTTTTGAAAGATTACTTAACCGAATCAAGCAAGTAGCGAAGCGGATTGCAAATATCCGCTTGCCAAGAGGGATGAAGCAGCTGAAAATATAAAACAGAAGAAGAGTATCTGCAGAGGAGCAGAAGAAAATTTTAAAGGGGGACTGCCGTCGGAATCAGCCATGAGATCCGGCGGCAGTTTTAGAAGGTATTTGGGTATGAACAAAGAGAAGAAAGAAGTAGTAAAGGTAAATCAGATTACGGAAGGTGTTATCTGGCAGCAGATTCTGATCTTTTTCCTGCCGATTCTGTTCGGAACGTTTTTCCAACAGCTTTACAACACGGCAGATGCCATGATTGTCGGACACTTTCTCGGAAAACAGGCACTTGCGGCGGTCGGCGGAACGACAGGTACGCTGATCAATCTGCTGGTCGGATTTTTCGTCGGCCTTTCGAGTGGTGCGACGGTTGTTATTTCACAGCATTACGGAGCCAATAAAGAGGACAAGGTGCAGTGGGCAGTGCACACTTCCATTGCCTTTTCCATTCTCGGAGGTATTGTGCTGACAGTAGTCGGCATTGGCTGTTCGAGATGGATGCTCGATCTGATGAACACGCCGGATGATGTTGTAAATCATGCGCTGATTTATATGCGTGTTTATTTTCTTGGAACCATCGGAAACCTGATTTACAACATGGGTTCCGGTATTCTGCGTGCGGTCGGCGATTCGAAACGTCCGCTGCTGTATCTGATCATCTGCTGTATGACCAATATCGCGCTTGACTTTTTATTTGTTGTCGGTTTGCAGATGGGTGTTATGGGCGCGGCGCTTGCGACCATTCTGTCTCAGATCATCAGTGCGGTTCTTGTTATGGGCTCTCTGATGCGGACCAGAGACATTTACCGGCTTCATCTGCGGAAAATCAGCATTGACTGGATTATGCTCAAACGGATTATCCGCATTGGTTTTCCGGCAGGCGTACAGTCAATTCTGTACTCGGTATCGAACGTGATTATTCAGTCTGCTGTCAACTCGCTGGGAACCAACAATGTGGCTGCGTGGGCGGCTTACGGAAAGGTGGACGGTCTTTTCTGGATGATGATCAATGCGCTCGGTATTGCGGCGACAACCTTTGTCGGTCAGAACTACGGTGCGAAAAAGATGGATCGTGTACACCGCGGTGTGCGCACCAGCATGATCATGGCATTCCTGATGACGGGTCTGATGGTTGTGTTTATGTGGTTTATCGGTGATACACTGATTTCTCTGTTTACCACAGATACGGCGGTGCGTGAAATCTGTCACGGACTGATCCATTTCCTGGTTCCGACCTTCTTCACCTATATTTCCATCGAAATCCTTTCCGGTGCACTCCGTGGTGTCGGAGATGCATGGATTCCGATGTTTATCACCGGAATAGGAATCTGCGGAGTACGTATCGTGTGGATGACGGCGGTTTTGCCGCATTTCCACTCCTTAAAAGGAGCGGCCTTCTGCTATCCGCTGTCGTGGGTGATCACAACGATTGCGTACTTTATTTATTACCTGTTCTTCAGTCAGCTGAGTAAGAGGAAAGAATTGAGGAGTATCTAACAGAATGTTCAAACTGTATTAACAAAACTGTGCTATCATGAAAATATCAGTGTCAAAAGGTCAAAAAACCGATGCAGGAGGATTTTTGAACTCGGGACACGGCAAAAAATGAGTAAGTAGCCATTTTTCAAAGAAAAATGAGCGGATTACAAAGGAAAGACAGGTGGAACGTAAGATGGTAAGTGAAAAAGTAACGATTGTCAATCCGTCAGGTCTGCATCTTTTAAACGCGGTAAATTTGTCAAACAGTGTAAGCCGGTACAAATCTTCCATGTCGTTTACCTATGAAAACAACGGGATGCAGGGAACGGTTAATTTAAAGAGTATTTTGAGTATCGTAGCTGCAGGAATCAAGCAGGGAGAAACCATTGAGATCTGCAGCAGCGGGGAGGATGAAGAGGAGGCACTTCGGGCGGCTGTTGCCGCAATTAAAAGCGGGCTCGGAGAGACGCCGGAGTGAGGAGATAAGAACATAGAATAGAAATAAAGAAAAGGACCTCGCTTTTTGAAAAAACGGAATGGGAAACCGGACCGTATTTCAAAAAGCGAGGTTTTTTTGTGGCGGCAGATAAAAGATCCCTGCCTTCGGGGGGGGGGAATTTCGAAAGCAGGGATGAAAAGATAAGCTGCGAAGCAGCTCTTCGGCTATGAGCAAGCAGCGAAGCGGATTGCTCATAGCCGTTTGACAACAGGAGGTATAAGGCCGGAAAAAAGTGTCTACACTCTGGATAAAGCAAAAATGCAGAGAAAAGGAGTGTAGAACAAAATGGCGAAGCAGAAAAAAATCGATCTGGAGCATATGACGGAGAAGGAAAAAATGAAATACGAAATTGCGGACGAGCTGGGTCTTTTAGACCGCGTGCTGAATGACGGCTGGCGATCACTCACGGCAAAAGAAACGGGACGGATCGGTGGCCTTGTGACACGGAGAAAGCGGCAGATGGCGGCGGAAGGAAAGAACGAAAACGAAGAAAAATAAGCGGTACCGCAATTTTTGCAATATCCTCAACAGTTTTAACCATAGATTTTTCCTGTGAAAGCGTTATAATAAAAACAAGGAATGGGTGGTGCCGCGCCAAAGTCCGTGCCTGCATGAGACCCGGCGACTGCCGCGATACCCTGAGAAACTCGCAGAGCGTGTTTCGGATCGTTTGGAGAAGTGAGGGAAAAGTTTATGGAAGCAAAAAAAGAGAAAAAGTATATGTCGGATATCCATCTCGAGGATTATACCGAACAGTACGAAACGGGATTTGCCACAGTGGACACGATGATATTTGAAGGGGGAAGAAGAGAGGAGCTGCTGAACGGCGGCTGGCATTATGCAGTCGATCAGTACGATACCTGTCTGCGCCAGAAATGGTACAAAGAGAGATACCGCGACGAAAAAGGCTTCACTGTGCCAATCGACTATTCCTTTGACGAGTGGCCGGTGATGCAGCTTCCGTGCAGCTGGAATACCATCGATCCGATGTATCTCCTGTATGAGGGAAGCATGGTCTTTACGAGAAAATTTTCCTATATCGCAGAAAGAGAGGAAACAGTCTTTCTGAAGGTGGGCGCAGCCAATTATCTGTGCCGCGTTTTCTTAAACGGAAAATACGTCGGTATGCATCGCGGCGGATCGACACCGGCGTTCTGGAATATCACAGAATACCTGAAAGCGGAGAACCGCATCGTGCTTGCTGTTGACGGAACGAGACGGCCGGAGCAGGTGCCGACCGAGAATACCGACTGGTTCAACTACTGCGGCGTATACCGCGATATCGCACTGATCCGTGTTCCGAAATGCCATATCAAAACTTTTAAAATTGCGCTTGTGCCGGACGGAACATTTGGACATGTTATGGCGAAAGTGACACTGTCGGAAAAAATCACAGCCAAGGCAGAGCTTGTCATCGAGGAGCTTGGCGTGAGCCGGGAAATCCAGCTGGAAAACGGAGCCGGAGAAGTTGTTTTTGATGCAAAACCGGAGCTTTGGACACCGGAAAAACCGAAGCTGTATGATGTAAAAGTAACCTGTGGAACCGATACCGTCAGCGATCGGGTCGGCTTTCGTGAAATTCGCGTGAACGGCAGAGATATTCTGCTGAACGGAGAGCCCGTTTTCCTGCGTGGTATCAGTTGCCACGAAGACAGCGTGGAAAACGGAAAAGGCCTGACAAGAGAGGAACGGATCGAAAATATCCGCATTGCGAAAGAAATGGGATGCAACTTCATGCGCCTTGCACATTACCCGCATAACGAAGAAATGGCAAAACTCGCCGACGAGCTTGGGCTTCTTTTGTGGGAGGAAATTCCGGTTTACTGGGCAATTCGTTTTGAACGTGAAAAAACATATGAGGATGCCCAGAATCAGCTCCGCGAACTCATCAACCGTGACTGGAACCGCGCGAGCGTGATCATCTGGTCTGTCGGAAATGAGAATGCCGATACGGATGAACGGCTGAAATTCATGAGCGCACTGGCAGAGTGCGCGCATCGGGAGGATGAGACGCGAATGGTGTCTGCGGCCTGCCTGGTTAATGCTACGAAAAATAAGATTGAGGACCGTCTGATGGAATACCTTGACATCATCGGCATCAACGAGTACTGCGGCTGGTACACCCCGGATTTTGCGATGCTGCCGGCACTGATGGAAAACAGCCAGCCGGACAAGCCGGTTATCGTAACGGAGTTCGGCGCAGACGCGCTGCCGCATCACCATGGAACCATCTCGGACAAAGGAACCGAGGAGTGCCAGGCGGATGTGTACGAAAAACAGATTGCAACGCTGCGGAACATTGACTACATCAAGGGCATGACCCCCTGGATTCTCTACGACTTCCGCTGCCCGCGCAGAACAAGCCTGATCCAGAAATATTATAACCGGAAGGGGCTGCTCTCTGAGGACAAAAAGTACCGCAAACCGGCATTTTATGTGCTGCAGAAATTTTATGAAGAGCTGAAAAGAAAAGAACAGTAGGGGCAAGAGCTTTTCAAAAAGATCAGCCGACTTGCACGGTTGATGATATCAAACGGAACAGAGAAAAAAAGACAAGAACAGACAAAAACAGATGGTATGAAATCAGCTTTGAAGTCCGATTTCATACCATCTGTTTTTTTCACTGCAACAATCCGCCGTAGGCGGAGAATCCGGCAAGTGCTGTGTTATGCTTTTTTCTGTGCAGCCATCCACTCCAGAATCGGAGTCTCTTTTCCGTCTGTTATAACCGGTTTTCCGTCGTAATCGAGGACACACTCATCGTTCAGCATCGGAATCCAGGACCAGTGGCCGATGTATTCGAATGGGGTGCCATCCGCGTTTTTCTGTGTTCCAGTGTGATCGAGTACCTTGTCCCAGTAGGTGAAGTGTGCATTCGGATTGACCTTTGCCAGACGTTCATAGGTCGGAACGACAAAATCATCCGGAACGACAACCGGGTCGGTTTTTGCGTGTGTAAACCAGATCGGCAGATCTTTGAGCTTCAGGATGTCTTCATCGGAGATAAATGCATCCGCCAGAGCCTCGCAGACCGGATATGCGGCAGCGTAGCGGGACGGGTTGAAAATGATCTGTTTCATGGTCATAAAGCCGCCGTTGGAGCAGCCGCCGATGTAAATGCGGGAGCGGTCGATCTGCGGATGGGCATCCACGAAAGCACCGATCAGGGCATCGAGAACTTCGGTATATTTGGAAGAACCGTCTTTGGTATATTCTCCGCTTCCGTCATCCATCCACATGGTTGGCGCCTGTGGAGCGAGCAGGTAGGTCTTGCCGCCGAAAATTTTCTGAACCTTTGGGGAAATTAGGTTTACAACTTTATTTCCGATTGCTGCAATCGGCGGTTCCTGTCCGCCCTCACCTGCGCCGTGCAGCCAGATGATCAGCGGGATTTTCTCATCCGCATCCATTTCCGGCTCGTAGTAAACGTAAGAGAGCGGAATCTGCGGATCCTCGTAGCGGTCTTCTTTGAGCCATTCACCGTAGATGACGCGGTTTCCGCCGTCTACGTCGAACATCTGCGGAGAAATGGCACCATCGTCTGTTGCAATTTCAGAGACTTGTGTCACATCGTAAGCGACTTTGACAAATACATTAAAATTACCATTGAATTTGATGATCGAGCCGATTCCTTCCATGATAAAACACGGCAGCTCCAGCGTCAGGCAGGTGCCGTCCTCGCACGGTGCACCGGTTTTGTCAGAAACGTAAACGTTCGAAACGCGGCGGGTTCCGTCCATCGAGTCATCCGGTTTGTCGCCCATAAAATTCGGCCAGACAAAGTCCTCACCCTCGGTGGAAGTGCGGGTAACGTGTACCGTAAACTGCTCCGGAGATGGGACCGCACCCTTCATGCTTTTGCCATAATCCAGAATTACTTTCGAAATATGCGGACCGAAATCAAAAACTTCGGTAATGGTATAATAAGTTCCGTTCATTTGTAAAAACCCTCCTTTGGTACGGAATGTACGCTCAGAGTCTTTCTGCACTTGCTTTTGCGACTGACAAAAATCATCTCACAAAATCAGGTACAGAAAAAGCTTGAGAGTACAGTTGTTTGCATGGGCAGAAAAGACGGTATTGGGAATGATAGATTTTTTCTGCCCTACAATACCAGTCTACTACAGACATTCCGAAAGAAAAAGTACAAATCAGAGATAAATTTGCACGGAGATGCTTTTTCTGTGTTTTTGTTTCCGGAACGGAAAAAGTCTGATCGAAACAGAAACAGCAGAAAAGTGTCAAAAAACAGCAGAATCGTTGTTTTTCGTATTGGAGCCGTATGGAATAATAAAATCATACAAGGAAAAAGGGAGGTTTTACGAGATGATTACAAGACTAGAGGAGATTCCGGTAACGAAAGAAAGCTATCCGTTTGCCAGTGCGGAGCGTTACCTGAAGCTGTCGGAGCGCGGCTATGTGGAGAAGGAATATTATATGTATGGAACGGCAAATGTCTACGAGACAGCCGACGAGCGCGGCGGCGTCCGTGTGCGCACTGCGGATGCGCCGTATACAAACCGCATCATTGTCCGCGCACCGCAGGACACTGCAAAATGCAGCGGAAACGTTGTAGTGGAGATCATCAATCCAACGAGTTTTATGGAGATTGACCGCATGTGGATTCTCGGCTGGAAGAAATTTGTGCGGGACGGAGATATCTATGTGGGAATCACAAGCAAACCGAATACGATCGCAAAAATGGTAGAGTTTGATGAAAAGCGTTACGGCTGTCTTTCCTGGGCTAACCCGACGCCGGATGTGCCGTTCTCGGAGCGACTGCAGGTCACAGGCGGACTCGGCGATCTGAATCATGATTACGAAACGGGTCTTTTCTGGGATATGCTGACAGACCTGGCGTGGCTGCTGCGCGGCGATGAGGAGCAGAATCCGATTCGGGAATATAAGAGAGAATACGTCTATTTGACGGGCTGGTCACAGTCGGGTTCGTATCTGTTCCGCTATCTGAACAGCTTTGCGTATCGTCCGGAGGTGGCACGCGGTGCGTGTGTATTTAATGGTTACCTTTCCGGAGGAGGAGTCCATTCCCTTGGTATTCCGGTCAACCAGTATGAAACCATGACTCCGTACCATTACAGTCTGACACGTGTGGAAAAGGCGCGCGAGCCGTTTATCGCTGTACAGACGGAGAGTGAAAACGGAAGAATGGAAGCATGGCGCATTGCCCAGCAGGACAGCGATGATCCGGAGTTCCTGTTCCGCCAGTATGATGTGACGGGTGCAAGCCATGACACTTCCTATAGCTACGTGAATTACTATCAGAACGATCCGGATCTGGTGCGGATCAACCATCTGCCATTCTATATGGGAAAAAATGAGGAAGGAAACGACTATCCGTCCCAGATTCTTTTTGCGGCAGCATTTCGGAATCTCTTTACCTGGGTACGGACAGGCGCAGCTCCGGCGCACTGTGACCGGATTGCGGTTGACAGCGACGGAGAAAACAAAAAGGATGCGTTCGGAAATACGATCGGTGGACTGCGTACCTGCCTCCTTGACTACCCAACCGGAAGATACAGCAATACCAGCGACATTGAAAAAGGCCAGAATTTCCTGGATCCGGAATCGGAAAAGGAAGGATTGTTCGGTTATCAGCAGGCGTTTTCGAAAGAAATGATAAAAGAGCTGTACGGAACATTGGCACATTACCGGGAAATGGCGGAGAAAAACACGAAAGAGCAGGTAACGAAAGGCTTTGTCTGCCGCGAGGATGCGGCGGAGCTGGTTGAGATTGCCGTGCAGCTTGCAAAGAAACGCGGACTGGAATAAAAAACAATAAACAATAAACAGTTACGGTAAAATCAGATTCGAGGAGCGTGCCCGAAAAAAACCGGGCGCGCTCTGCGCAGATAAAGGAGAAAATAAAATGGGGATGAAAGCAGAACAGTGGCGACAAATTATTTTATCATTTGAGAGCAAGAAAACATACGACAATCCATTCCTCGATGTTTCCATTTGGAGTATTTTTACGGGACCGTCGGGAAGAAGGATCAGAAGAGAAGCATACTGGGACGGCGGAAATACCTATCGGATTGCCTTTGCGCCGACCGAAACCGGAATGTGGAGTTATAGGCTGGAAGCACCGGAGGAGACGGGACTTTCCGGAGTGCAGGGAACGATCGAATGTATTCCATACGAAGGAGATCTTGCCATTTATCGGCACGGATTCCTGAAAGTGCATCCATCAGGAAGATATCTGACGTATGCAGACGGAACACCGTTTTTCTGGCTCGGTGATACGCACTGGGCATTTGCCTTTGGTGAGCGGTGGGACGAGTCGAACCATCCGCAGATGACGAGCATGTTCCGCGGCATGGCGGACCGCAGGAAGGAGCAGGGTTATAACGTTTATCAGACGAACCTTCGAAGCGACAGCTGGAAGGAGCACAAGAGCCGTTACTGGAAAACGGATGCCACAGATGATGTGCCAGATGTGGCATTTTACCAGAACGAACTCGACCGCCGCATGCAGTATCTCGCTGACCTCGGCTTTATCAACGCGCTCGGTTTTGCCTGGTCCGGCTCGATCGAGCAGGGCGTGGAGCACCAGAAACATCTGGCACGCTATATCATTGCCCGCTATGGTGCCCTTCCGGTTGTGTGGACGCTGTCAGGCGAAGTGGCAGGCTACTTCCCGGGAAAGCCGCGGGAAACAGCCATCAAAGGCTGGCGCGAGGTCGCAAAGTATGTGGAAAAAATGGACGGATATGGAACACTGCAGACCGCACATTATACGAATGAGCGTCCGTTTGCAGATTACTATTATGACGAATCGTGGTTTGATTTTGTGCTGAATCAGGCCGGACACGGCGATTTCCCGATCAATCCGTCCTGGTACCGTGCCTATCGGAAGGAACACGGAACAAAACCATTCATCGAAGGCGAGTCCCTGTATGAATACTGTTCCACACTGGAAGAAAACGGAACCCGGCTCTGCACCGATGCAATGCTGCGCCGCGTGGCATATATGGCAGTCCAGACCGGCGGCTGCGGCTATACGTACGGTGCGCAGGGAATCTGGGATAATATCTGGGAGGTAAGTGACATCAACCCGGATTTTAATGCATTCAACAAATTTGGCATCACCTGGGCGAAAGCCATTGACGGCCCCGGAGGCGCACAGATGGGATATCTGAAACGTTTCTATGAAGAACATCATTTTGAGGAGATGGTGCCTTACGATCTGGCAGAAGCAGAGGAGAGTATCAGCCCGTTTGCCAATAAGCTTGCGGCTGCCACGATCAGCCGGGATAAAACGAGAGCACTGATTTATTACGGAGAGATGGATGGCATGAGTACACCGCTCGCGGGCCTTTGCGACGGAATCTATGCAATTTCCTGGTTTGATCCGAGAACGGGACAGACAGAAAAAGCAGAAATCCAGGTGGAAGTGCGTGGAAAGTCGTGCATTATGCCAAAGAAACCAGCGGCGGGAGACTGGGTGCTGATAGCAGAATGCATAGAAAAAACTGAAAAGTGATCATAAACTATACAAAATGCGGAAAGAAACCGCAGAAAAGTGCAAATTCATCGCAGGATTGTTCTTTTTTGGAGGTAAGAAAGCAGATATAATAAGATCATCAAATGAGTCACGGCCGAAACTCAGAAACGAAATAAAGCAGCAAGACAAAAAGATAAAAAGCGAGGACGAAAGAATGAAAAAGAAAGTAGCAGCGATTTTCATGGCATCCATTATGGCATGCTCCATGGCCGCATGCGGAAGCAGCGGCGGAAGTTCAGATTCCGGAAAGACAGATTCTAAGGATAAGAGTACCGCATCCAGTACAGCAGAGAACGGAAGCGGAGAAGTGGAAAAAATCATCGTAAGCTTCCCGACCTGGACGGGTGCTCCGGCAGATACGGAGAAAGTACAGGAAGCCATCAATGATATCACAAGAGATAAGATTGGTGTTGAAATTGAGCTTTCCATTACTGATTACGGTTCCTTTAACCAGAACACGACGCTGGCGCTTTCCGCAAATGAGGAAATTGATGTACTTGCATGTGTAGGTTTCCCATATGCAACCGGAATTCAGCAGGGATACCTCTCCGACCTGGAAGAAAATGATCTGATTCAGACTTACGGACAGGGAATTATTGATGCGGTTGGACAGGAAAATGTAGATGCCTGCCGTGTAAACGGAGTTTTATATGGACTTCCAAGTAACCGAGACATTGCACAGGGACGTGGATGCGCAGCGATCGCAACCGAGTATCTCGATGGTATTGGCTACGAAGCAAACACAGACGATGAGATCGTAAAAATCAGTCTGGATGAATTAAATGACATTTATGCACAGCTGCATGAGAAGTATCCGGACAAAGAGGTTTATCGTCCGACAACAGGTTCTATGTCGCAGTTCTCTAACGTAGACTCCCTTGGAGGAAATGTGTTCGGTGTGCTGCTTGACTATGGCCAGAACCTTGATGTTGTAAATCTCTTTGAGAGCGATTTCTACAAGGATTATTGTGCAAGACTGTATGACTACAATCAGAAAGGCTATATCAGTGCCGATGCATCGACCGATACAACAGCAGTCGGAGAGCTTGTAAAAGCCGGAACTCTGATGAGCTATACCACAGGCGGAAAGCCTGGCATCAAAGCGCAGGAGACTACACTGACCGGTCGCGATATGACCATCTTCCAGACACTGGATGACTATATCAGTTCCACATCTGTGGCTAGTATGCCTTGGACCATTCCGATCTCTGCACAGCATAAAGAAGCAGCCATGAAATTCCTGAATGAGTGCTACACAAATGCCGATATCGCAAACCTTCTGGCATGGGGCATCGAGGGAACACATTATAAAATTGGCGATGACGGACTTGCTACTTATGCAGACGGTGTAGATGCATCCAACTCCGGATGGAATCATTCTATGGGATGGATGATGCCGAACCAGTTCCTGACCCATGTATGGGAAGGAAATGATCCGGATCTGTGGACAGAGATGAAAGAGTTTAACACCAATGCAAAGGTTTCCAAAGCAAGCGGTTTCTCCTTTGACAGCACAAATGTGGCAAACGAGCTCACAGCAGTACAGAACGTATACAACGAGTATCAGACCAGCGTAGAGTACGGCTTTGTAGACCCGGAGACCGGAATTGCCGAAATGAATGATAAGATGATGACTGCAGGCCTCCAGAAGATTATCGACGAGAAAAAGGCACAGCTTGCAGCGTGGCAGGAAGCAAACAAATAAAGTTTAAGAATTTAGATCAAAAAATGACTGCGCCGTCCCAAAAACAGGACGGCGCAGGTTGTAAGAAGAGAAAAATCTGTCAAAACCGGAACGCTTTGGGACCGGCTGCGGATAAGAAAAAAGGAGAAGGAAAAACATGGCAAGAGTGAAAAGTCAGAAGAGCCAGAAAAGACGAAAAACATTTGTACGTTTTCTGCCGATCTATATTCTGATGCTGCCGGGTCTCATTTATCTGTTTATCAACAATTACATGCCTCTGCCGGGTCTTGTGATTGCATTCAAACAGTACAATGCCGGAAAAGGCATCTACGGAAGTCCATGGGTAGGACTGAAAAACTTTGAATATCTGTTTACGACAAGCGATGCCTTTGTTATTACACGAAATACGATTCTCTACAACGTAGCCTTCATTGTAATCAATACAACACTGGCAATCGCAGTAGCTATTGTCTTGAGTGAACTGGAAGGAAAACGGAAGAAAGTTTACCAGAGTGCAATCCTTCTTCCGAACCTCCTTTCCACCGTTATCATCGGATATCTTGTTTTTGCATTCTTCAGTGTAGAAAACGGATTCATTAACAACACGATTTTAAAGGCGCTGGGAAAAGATCCGGTTTCCTGGTATTCGGAACCGAAATACTGGCCGTTTATCCTGGTTTTTGTCAGTGCATGGAAGTCGGTTGGCTACAACTGTATTGTGTATCTGGCAACACTGATGGGATTTGATAAATCCTTCTATGAGTCAGCCAAGATCGATGGTGCAACGAGATGGCAGCAGATCAAATATATTACCTTGCCGCTTTTGCGTCCGACCATTATCATGCTGACCATGATGGCAATCGGAAGAATTTTCTACTCTGACTTCGGTCTCTTTTATCAGGTGCCGATGAACCAGGGAGCTTTGTATTCCACAACAAACACAATTGATACCTACGTATACCGCGGACTGCTTCAGATGGGCAATGTTTCGATGTCTGCCGCAGCAGGGGTTTACCAGTCGATCGTAGGATTTATTCTGGTGCTTGGCGCCAACCTGCTGGTACGTAAAATTGACCGCGACAGCGCGCTGATCTAGGAGGAACGATATGAAAACAAGAGAAGATAAAATTTATAGCTTTTTCGGCCATCTGATCATGACAATCCTGACACTGCTCGCGATCATTCCGATTCTGCTGATGTTCATTTCCTCATTGACTGACAATGCAACCCTGTTACAGAATGGCTACTCTTTCCTGCCGGAAAAGTGGAGTACCTACGCTTATGAGTGGGTATTCACATCCAGCAGCTCCATGGTAATCAAAGCCTACGGAATGTCCTTTATCCTGACCGCAACCGGCGTTGTCTGCAGCCTTGCCCTGACAACCTGTCTGGCCTACGGTCTTTCGAAAAAAGGTCTGCCGGGACGAAATGTCCTGACCTTTCTGGTGTTCTTTACCATGCTGTTCAACGGAGGCCTTGTACCGACCTATATCAACTACACAACCGTATTTCATGTGAAAGATACATTCTTCGGACTGCTGGTTCCGTCTCTGATGATGAGCGCATTCAACGTTCTTCTGATGAAGAGCTACTTTGTCACCGGTGTGCCGGATGAAATTCTCGAGGCTGCCTATATTGACGGTGCAAACGAGTTCCAGACTATGTGGAAGATCGCAATTCCGCTGTCCAAGCCGATTATTACCACCGTCGCCATGTTCTCCGGTATCGCTTACTGGAACGACTGGAACAATGGTTATATCTATCTGACAAAGAGAACGGATCTTTACAGTATCCAGAACCTGCTGAACCGTCTGATGCAGAATATTCAGGCACTGACGCAGAATGCCAACAACATGGCGCAGGCAGGCGAAGGTCTCTCCCAGATTCCATCCGGAACGGTTCGTATGGCGATGGCAGCTCTTGGTATTCTGCCGATCATGATCATTTATCCGTTCATTCAGAAAAACTTTGTAAAAGGTATTACCCTTGGCGGCGTGAAGGGCTGACAAAAAAATGTGAGTGACTCCCAAAAATCCGGCTTTCCGATATGCAAAAGGAAAACCGGATTTTTTTAATTTTTAAACTGCCGCGGTGTCATGCCCGTCGATTTTTTGAACTGGCGGGAGAAGTACGAAATATTCTGAAAGCCGCAGGTGATGGCAATGTCGCGGATGCTCATTTCGCCCTTTGCGAGAAGCTCCTTGGAGCGCGCAATCCGGCGATCGATGACGTAGTTGATGAGAGAACTTCCCGTGTCTTTTTTGAAGAGATGGGACAGATAATCGGCGTTCAGGTATACCATGGCTGCAAGCGTATCGCGATCCAGCTCGTCGGAGAGGTGCGATTCGATATATGCTTTCACGGTGGCAACAGCCGTGTCCTGGGAAGCGGCTGCCTGACGGCTTTGTATGAACAGCAGAAGACTGTTGGAAATCCATTCTCGTAAAGCACCAAACGAGGAGAAGGTCTGCTCCGGGGAAGCAACGGTAATCTGGCGGCGGAAGGCTTCGTCTTCGCTGCCCGGATGATCCATCTGGCGGAACAGCAGCTGCAGGAACTGATAGTAAAAGCCGGTCAGAAATTCCCGTGTAGCAGTGCCGGAGCTTTTCGTCTGATTTAAGAAAGCGAAAACCTCAATCTGAAGCTGTTCCGTTTTTCCGGATGTGAGAAGATCGGACCAGCGGTCAGATGGAATCGGCTGAAAAGGCGTCTGAACAGGAGCTTCGGTTTCAGCGGCAAGATCGAAAACGTGATTTTCGTAGGTGACGTTCTTTCCGGCGAAGGCTTTCATGGAAAGAAAAGCTTTTCGCAGGTCTTCCGGGAGACAGACCTTCTGATCAACGAAAAAGTTGATCGAGAACGGAAAGTGTGTCACAAAGTCGGTCAGGGCCTGACGACATCGGCCAATCACGGCGTCCCGAGAGTGTGTGGAGGCCGGGAGAAGCAGAAGATAAAAACCATCAAGCACACGGATCGTCAGCGGCAGCTCGCCGGGTTCGAAAAAATATTCCCGGGCAATATTTTTTAAGGCAAATTCATATAGTGTGCGGTTATCAGATGCTGCAAAAACACTCTTTTGTCCGGTCTGGATCAGAAGCGGACAGAAGGGCTGATGAATCAGTTCGACATTCAGACGGCGATAGCGGATTTCATCCATCACTTCGGAAGGAGCAGAGGAAATACTGCCATTTAACAGGTCGAGGAAGAACTGTTCCGCAAGCGGGAGCTCACTTTCCTTCCAGTAATTGGCATGAAGGGTGTTGACGCGGTCCTTTTGCTGCTTTTCACATTGCGCACAGGCTTTGTCAAGAGCTTCCAGAAGAGCATGGTCGTCCAGCGGCTTCAACAGATAGTCACTGCTGGAAAGCTTCATAGCGCGGGAAATATATTCAAATTTTGCATAGGCGGTCAGAAAAATGCAGACGGTTTCGTAGTGTGCCTGGCGGATCTGGTCCAGCAGTTCGAGGCCGGAACCGCCGGGCATCTCGATATCACAGATCATCAGATCAATCGGATGCGCGGAAAAGGCTTCCAATGCCTGCGTCAGATTGTAGGCACAGAAAATCTCAAAAAAGTCCGGGCGTAGTGTGCGGATTTTGTTGGAGATGCTTTCGACGGTATAATATTCATCGTCTACAATTAACAGGTTCATAATAACCTCCCAAAACATATTTTTAGCTGTTCCGGTTATCCGTCGATGCGGAAAAAGGGAACGTAAGGAAAATCAATGGTAATCTGAGCGCCTGCGCCGGGGCGGTTGCCAAAAGCAAAAGCCGCGTCGGGAAAAATCTGGCGGAGGCGGAGCACCACATTTGTGATGCCGATGTGTTCCTGCTCGGAGTTTACATAGGTATCAAGCTTTTGCATCACGGCAAGTATATCCTCGGAAAAACCGCGTCCGGTATCCCAGATACAGATATGAAGACGGGTGCACTGATTTTCTTCCTGCGCGGTGATATCGATATGCATGTTCAGCACTTTCCCCATAACGACCTCATATTTGATCGTGTTTTCCACAAAGTTCAGGAGCATAAGCGGCACAACCGTTGCATTGTGCAGCGATTCTTCGCAGGAAGGGAGCAGGCGCAGCGCGCCGGGATAGCGGATGGAGGAAAGCTCCACGTAGTTTTTTACAAGGTTTAGCTCTTCTAAAAGCGAGACGGTCTGGCCGGAGGAAAGCGTATAGCGCAGATGTACACTCAGGTTCTGAAGCATCTGCCGTGCCAGGTCCGCATGGTTATTTTCAGTCAGCTGATAAATGGTGTTCAGGCAGTTGATCATAAAATGCGGCGTGATCTGCTGCTTCAGGTAAAGCGCTTCCAGCTTCTGACGGGCGAGCTGTTTTTCGTAATTCGCGATTTTCAGATCATCGATCTCTTCGACCATATCGTTGAAAGCGGTCGTCATTTTCCGGAATTCGTCGAGCATAGCGTCATCCGGAATCCGCACCTTGAGATCACCGCCGCGGAGCTGTTCCAGCGCATGCGTCAGCATGTGAACCGGGTGAAGAACCCAGCGGTGCAGGGAAGCAGACAGGAGCAGCCAGATTACGAACAGACCGAGCGAAACGATCAGGGCGAGAAGATAAAAGCTGCTCTGATATTTGGTGTATTCCGAAGCCTTTAAAAGCAGGGTCAGCGACAGCGGTGTTTCGTTCAGTTCATGTGAAACAGCCATCCAGGAGGTTCCATCAATGTCGTAGGAAGGATATCGTCGCCATTTCAAGCGGGGAGCCTCCAGGCAGACATCGTTTGACGGGGTGCGCAGAAGAAGGGGACCATCGGAAAAATACAGAAGACTGTCCTGCGTTTTTGTATCGACCAGAGTGCCAAGGAGTGTATCCGTGGAAATGTACGCGCCGAGCAGATATCCGTTCAGGCTCAGAATACGGACAAGGTAATATTTCCCGTTGATTTCGTTGAGATTCCATACAGAGGACGGATCCTCTGTTTTGGCGATTTCACGGATATAGTTCCAGAGGAACGGTGTCGGGTTGGTGGTCTGGTCATAGAGGACCAGGGCATCTGTGGCTTCCTGATAGCAGAAAAAGCCGTCTACGGTATAGTTTGGCGTTGCGTTTTCAAAGCTTTTTTTGATTCGGTTTAATGTGATATACCAGTTGGTTGTCTGTGGTTCTGCTGCGCGGAGGGAAAGAAGATCGGCATCATTTAATGCGAAAACATAGAGGTAGGTTTCCGTGCGGGAAAGATTTTCATCCAGGCTTTTCTGGTACAGAACCAGTGTATTTTCCGAGTTCTCATGGATCCGCTCAAGCATCAGACCGAAAGCGGCTGTGTTGTTGTACGCGACAAGCGCGCAAAAAAGGACGATCATGACTGCAAGCAGAACAAAAATACGAAAACCAAGTGAGTGTATGGAAATTTTGGAAAAGCGTTTTTTCAAAGGACCATCTCCTCTCCTGTACATGTTAGATATATGCTGAATTTTGGGCCAGATAAAAAGAAAATGCCGGAACTGTTCAGCAAAAGGTCCGGCAGACTCTATGGGAAAGTTTACAATAAAAGTGAAAAAACGTCAATAAATACAAGGAAAAAAGAAATAGATATCGGCAAAAGTGATAAAAAAATAACTGAATTATTGTTTAAAAATTTAATTTAAAAAGATTGACTATTCAAAATACATTTAGTAAAATTAAATTATCACGATACGAAGCAATACTTATTTTAGAAAGGTGGAACGTATGTTACAGTCTTATACCGAATATGTAAAACGATATGGAATTGCAGAACTGGTTTTCCGGGGACCGTCCGAGGGAAATCCGTTTGCGGAGCAGTGGGTGAAAGGAACGATGGCAGGCCAGGCAGAGGAAAAGCGTGCCGAGGGCTTTTATGATGGAAACGGCGTATACAAACTGCGCTTTATGCCATCCTGCGAAGGAACGTATGAGATTACCGCAGTAACAAGCTGGGGCGATGAGGCGAAGGTGACGGTGGAGGTCAGCGCAGCCGATGAAAACTGCCACGGTCCGGTTCGGGTAGCAAACACCTACCATTTTGCTTACGATGACGGAAAGGAATACTACCCGTGCGGTACGACCTGCTATGTGTGGGAGCTGCAGAGTAAGGAGACTCAGGAGAAAACGTATGAAAGCCTTGCTGCTTCTCCGTTTAATAAGATCCGCTTCTGCGTTTTCCCGAAGCACTATGTCTACAATTTAAAAGAGCCGGCACAGTATCCGTTTGAAATTCGTGAAAATTCTCCGTGGTCTCCGTCTGACTTTGGGACAGAGAAGCTGGAAAAAGCGCCGCGCAATATGTTCGGCGGCATTGATGCCATGATCGAAAACCCGGATGAAGTATGGGATTATACCCGTCCGAATCCTTCTTATTTTGAACACATTGAAAACACGATCGCACGCCTTGGCACCATGGGAATCCAGGCCGATCTGATTCTGTTCCATCCGTACGACCGCTGGGGCTATTCCCGCATGAATCTGGAGCAGCAGAACTTTTATTTAAGATACGTTGTCAACCGTTTCAGTGCATACCACAATGTATGGTGGGCTATGGCAAATGAATTTGACCTGTTCCGCTGGAAACCGGTATCCGAGTGGGAGTCCAATGCAGAAACCGTCTGCCGTCAGGATCCGTACCGCCATCTGCGCTCCATTCACAACTGTATGACCATGTACGATCATTCCAGGGGATGGATCACGCACTGCAGTCTGCAGAGAATCGATCTGTACCGTACCGCAGAAAATGTGGAAATCTGGCGCCCGCAGTATGGAAAACCGTGCGTACTCGATGAGATTGCATATGAAGGAAATCTTCCGTTCGGCTGGGGAAATATCAGCGGCGAGGAGATGACACGCCGGTTCTGGGAGGCATATACCAGAGGTGGATATGGCCAGCACGGCGAGACGTATGAAAATGAAAACGGTGTGATCTGGTGGTCACACGGCGGAGAGCTGAAGGGCGGAAGCCCGGCGCGAATCCAGTTCCTGCTGGATATTATGGAAGAAAACGGGGGCTATATGGAGCCGCTTCCGGCATTCTTTGATGAGACTTGCTGCACGAACGGCGCAAGCCATCCGAGAAAAGACTGTATCATGTACTATTTCGGAGCCAACCGCCCATGCCGTCGCCCGTTCCACATGCCGGAAGGCCAGGAGTTTGATGTGGAAGTCATCGACACCTGGAACATGACCATCACCCCGGCAGGCCGCCACAGCGGAGAATTCACGATCGACATGCCGTCAAGACCGTATATGGCTGTGCGACTGGTGAAAGTGAAATAAAAATGTGGGAGAGGAATCTTGAAATTCGGTTCTGCATATGATATACTTGCCGTAGGCAAAGCGAAGCTAAAAGGTTTCAACAACGAAAACCCCGGAGATGGCAGTCTCCGGGTTTTTCTATTCCGTAAAGCGGCTTAAACTTTTGGGCTGGTTGTCCTTCTAATCGTTTTCGTCCAACCATTTGCAGATGAGGTGGCAAATCACACCTGCCATAACGGAAACAATAAGCGAAGTAATAGGCTCCAACAACGTCACCTCCTTTCCAAGTTGCCTTGGTGTAGGTGAGACAACAAAATAAGTATAACATGATATGTGTAGAAACGGTTTGAAAAAACAGAACGTATATTTTGATGAAGTGTTACAGTTCACAGATTCCCTGCGAACTGTAACATTCGCAGCCCTCATTTAAAGTTTTGCTTCGCAAAAGGAGGGCTGCTCACTCCTGAATCACTTTCTTACGCAGCGAAACAGCAGGTGTTTCACTGCTGAGTGAACAGTAACGATGAAGTTGCACAAATATGAAAAAAGTTTATTTTGATCTTGACAACCCTCATCACATATGATAATATACCATCTGTATCACGCCGAAGACAGCAGGTGCCGCAAGGCGTAAGTTTCAAACGCCTGCCGAGGAGAAGTTACACAAGGTTCATGTTATGGAATTTTGAGATCTCTTCGCCAATCTTCGCGAAGAGCTTTTTTTATACTTCCAAAGCGTAGGTACGAAATACTACAAGGAGGTGCAATCATGGCAATCAATGCAAAAATCGATCTGAAGAAGCCGGTCCTGGAAGAGATCAGCGCACAGGTAGAAGGCGCACAGTGCGTGCTGCTGGTAAACTACAGCGGATTAACCGTTGCTCAGGATACTCAGCTGCGTAAAGAGTTAAGAGAAGCAGGCGTTCATTACAAAGTATACAAAAATACAATGATGAAACGTGCATTCGCTGGTACTGCTTTCGAGTCTCTTACCAAAGACCTGGATGGCACAAACGCTATCGCAATCAGCAAGGACGATGCAACAGCTCCGGCAAGAATCATCGCTAAATTTGCAAAAACCGCTCCGAAGCTGGAGATGGTTTCTGGTGTTGTAGAAGGAAACTACTACGACAAAGCTGGAATGGAAGCACTGGCAAACGTTCCGTCAAGAGAAGAACTTCTTGGCAAACTGCTTGGAAGCATCCAGTCCCCGATCGCAAACCTGGCTCGCGTCCTCAACCAGATCGCAGAGTCCAAAGGTGGCGCAGCAGAGGCCTAAGCCTCAAGCGGGCAGCGTGAAATACGCAGCCTGAGAACATTATTCAGAAAATATCCAAGGAGGAAAATAAAATGGCAAAGTTAACAACCGCAGAGTTTATTGACGCTATCAAAGAGTTATCTGTATTAGAGTTAAACGATCTTGTAAAAGCATGTGAGGAAGAGTTCGGCGTATCCGCAGCAGCAGGCGTTGTAGTTGCAGCAGCAGCAGGCGATGCAGCAGCAGCTGAGGAGAAAGACGAGTTCGACGTAGAGCTGACAGAGGTTGGCCCGAACAAAGTTAAAGTTATCAAAGTTGTACGTGAAGCTACAGGACTTGGCCTGAAAGAAGCTAAAGAAGTAGTTGACGGTGCTCCGAAAGTCCTCAAAGAGGGTGCTTCCAAAGCAGAAGCTGAAGAGCTCAAAACTAAACTTGAGGCTGAAGGCGCTAAAGTTACTCTTAAATAATTTAAGCGTAAATCAGAATCTATGGACGCACGGCGGGATTTCCTGCCGTGCGTTTTTTTGAAAACTGCGCGTCGCATTCTCGTTACTTCAGTGATGAGTTAGACGCGCAAAATTCGCACCAAAAAAAGGAACAAATGTTTGATATATTCCTATGCATATGGTATACTATTTTTATGAAGAAAGATATGTTTACAATTAATAAAAATGGTCTTTCCTATGGTAGAGGATATGTGTACTCTCTGCAGTATCATCTGGTCTGGTGTACAAAGTACAGAAAAAAGGTTTTAAAAGACGGAATTGATGTGGAATGCAAAGAAATGCTGGAAAGTCTTGCACAGGAATATAAATTTCAAATCCTGGCCATGGAGGTTAGGCCGGATCATATTCATCTGCTTGTAGATTG
>NZ_QUJD01000006.1:0-408 GCF_003480555.1 Blautia sp. AM29-29 | reverse complement strand
GGAACAAATGTTTGATATATTCCTATGCATATGGTATACTATTTTTATGAAGAAAGATATGTTTACAATTAATAAAAATGGTCTTTCCTATGGTAGAGGATATGTGTACTCTCTGCAGTATCATCTGGTCTGGTGTACAAAGTACAGAAAAAAGGTTTTAAAAGACGGAATTGATGTGGAATGCAAAGAAATGCTGGAAAGTCTTGCACAGGAATATAAATTTCAAATCCTGGCTATGGAGGTTATGCCGGATCATATTCATCTGCTTGTAGATTGTCGACCACAGTTTTATATTTCAGACATGATCAAAATCATGAAGGGGAATCTTGCGCGCCAGATGTTCCTTTTGTATCCAGAGCTAAAGAAAGAGTTGTGGGGAGGGCATTTGTGGAATCCGTCTTATTGTGC
>NZ_QUJD01000052.1:0-942 GCF_003480555.1 Blautia sp. AM29-29 | reverse complement strand
TGAAAATCATATCCAGTTATGGTGTAGAATTACGAAAACAGAATATTCCGATCTGCCAGACACTGGAGATTTACCGTTCTGCTGTCCGCTATCTGGTCAAAGTGTATGAATCTGTATGGGAAGAACTGGCCCAAATTGAGAACAGTAAGAAACGTTTCAATGCAGCGGAACATCTGGTGCATACAACGAAACGGAATCCGGCCCGGTTTGATTTTGATTTCTGCTTTCCCAAGATGCCATCCTATTTCAGACGGGCGGCAGTCCAGCATGCGCTTGGGAGTGTATCTTCTTATCGGACGCGTCTGGAACAGTGGAAAGCAGAGGGACAGAAAACAGGAAAGCCGTATCTGAAAAGTGAGCAGTATGCCATGCCTGTTTTTTACCACGATGTCATGTACCGTGAAAACACAGAAGAGAAAGATGCGGCCTTTTTAAAACTGTACGATGGCCATGACTGGAAATGGTTTGCTGTGCGGCTGAAACATACGGATATGGAATATTTAAGAAAACACTGGTCGGGCAAAAAAGCTTCGGCACCAACGCTGGAGAAAAAGCACGACAAATATTTTCTGCGTTTTACGTATGCGGAAGAGGTAGCTTTAAACCGGACACCCGTCAAAGAACAAACGATCTGCAGTGTGGATCTCGGCATCAATACGGATGCAGTCTGTACCATCATGCGTCCAGACGGAACTATCCTGGGAAGAAAGTTTATTAACTTTCCCAGTGACAAAGACCGGATGTACCGTGTGCTGGGACGGATCCGAAGATTTCAGAGAGAGCATGGATCCCGCCAGGTGCAGGGAAGATGGGCATATGCAAAACGTCTGAATACAGAACTTGGTAAAAAGATTGCCAGGGAAATCGTTTTCTATGCATCAGAAAATAGGGCAGATGTGATTGTTTTCGAATATCTGGAAATGAAAGGAAAACTTTCCGGGA
>NZ_QUJD01000051.1:0-1101 GCF_003480555.1 Blautia sp. AM29-29 | reverse complement strand
GTAAGTAGGTAATCATCCGTATATTGACATTTTATAAAAGCCATCTGATACTGTTTCTGGCTGTCTGCCAAATTCTATATCAGATGGCTTAGTATTATTTTTTTAGTTTAGTACGGCAGTATTCCGGAAGATCTTCTGACCATGGAAGCAGTTTCTTTAACTCTTTCTCTTTAGGAAAAGCTCCCATTTTTCTGAGTTCATCCAATATATAAGTCAGATATGCGTATGGTTTCAGATGGTTCAGAAGTGCCGTTTCTGTAATGCTGTAAACAAGGGCACTGGCACCAGCTCCCCGTACACTTTTGGCAAACAGCCAGTTGCGGCGTCCCACTGCAAAGTTTTTCAATGCACGTTCTGCACTGTTGTTGTCTATACTGAGATGGCCATCTTCCAGATAGCGTTTCAGATATGCTTCCTGATTAAGCGTATACAAAATGGCATCACCAATAAGGGAAGACCTGTCTACAGAATCTTCCATCGTATGCAGCCATTCAAACAGGGCATCCATAACCGGACGGGACTGTTTCTGGCGCTCCTCATATTTTTCTTCCGGTGCTTTATTGTGGATCATTTCCTCGATCTTATAGAGGATCCCGATCCTTGACATCGCCTGATATGCAATGGTCTCTTTCAGCTGTTCTTTTGTAAAGTCTTTTTTTAATGCTGTGAGGGCTGCATCAAAACGTCGTCTTGCATGGGTAAGGCACCCGCTTACTATGATACCTTCTCCTAAACTGTGATAAGCCTGATATCCATCACAGGTCAGATACCCATGAAACCTGTCCCCTAAAAAGTTTACAGGATGATATCCCGCACGGGTCCTTTCATAATCGAAGAGTACCATCTGCGGGGAACCACTGAATTCATCCGTGAGATATACCCACATCCAGTTCTGGGTCGTCCCTTTCTGATCCGGTTCTCCGAGTACCTGGATCCGGCTTTCGTCACAATGGATATATCTGCTTTCCAGAAGTTCCTCTTTCATCAGCTGATACAGCGGTTTCAGGTATCTGTCTGCACAGTTTATGATCCAGTTCGCCATAGTCTTTGTGGAGAGATCGAGATCATATCTGGCAAACTCTCTTTCCTGACGTGCCAGAG
>NZ_QUJD01000050.1:0-1429 GCF_003480555.1 Blautia sp. AM29-29 | reverse complement strand
GGGCATAGGAACCAGATTCGTTTACCCCAGGATCAACTCCGGCGAATGCAGTAAGGGCTCCTTTATGCGTGAATCTGGTTACATCACCGATCTCAGCCATAAGCTGTGGACCGAGAGATGGACCAATCCCTTTAAACTGCATGACAATTGAGTATTCAGGAAGCTTTGAGGCAGTCTCGTTCATGAGAGTGCGTATTGTTTCGACAGTAACGGAAGTACTGTTGAGCTGATCGACAGCTTGTCTGATGATATGTTTGGTTATTTCATTCTTAGGAAATACTGGAACAAGTTCCTTTGTTTTGGTGTAAATTTCTTCCGCTTTTGATTTATTGAAGGCATATTTTTTGCGCTTGCACCAGTTCTGATAATGTTCAACAAAAGCGTTTAGAGACATTTTACGAATGCAATCTACATGCCAGTATGTAGAGACAAAATCAACCCATTTCTGGGAACCATCACTGCGGGTGGGACTATTGAAATAAGTATTTGCATTTGGATAGGTCTGGTCAATGAGGCCAATAAGATTATTTTTCATAGCCGTTTTTTGTTTCACATAGAAATGGAACTGACGATTCATGACCTTTAGCTGAGCGCGTAATTCATCTGTAATACTATACGGTTCAAGACTTTGCCATTTGTCAAGAGCGTAGCGGGCAATCTTGACAGAATCAGCTTTGTCGGACTTGATTTTGCGAAGAGAATCGTTATTAAAATCTTTGACCAACTTGGGATTAACAGCACTGACAAAGAGATCTGCTGCTGAAAGCTGGTGAGCAAGTGCTTCGTAGTAGCGGCCGGTATGTTCCATTACAACCCGGGATTCACCTTCGATAGAATGAATAAGTTTAATAAGTGAATGGATATCACTGGATGTGTGCTTAATCTCAAAAGGAGAGGATACAATCTCCCCAAATGGTCTCAGAATTGTAACCATACTTTTACCTTTTGAAACATCGATACCTACTGCGTTCATAAATTTATCACTCCTTAAAAAATATTACAATGGATAAATACCAGTTTTACTCATTACCTGTTCAAACTACTGTGTGTGACACGAATGCACCTAATGTGATTCAACCTGCATAAAACGAACACTGTGAATGAGGAGCCGGTTATCAGTCTAAAGTACGGACGCGAGGTCCAAGTGATGAAGTCGATATACCATTGCATCCTACATTCTAACAGTTTAAGTAATGAGATGGATAAATCCTTACTGGAAGTAAGGGGATTACCCATAAATATATTGTAGTAGTGATGAGTTAGACGCGCAAGATTTTTGATAAAAATGAGAACAAATGTTTGATATATTCCTATGTATATGGTATAATGTTTTTATGGGAAAAGATATGTTTACAATTAATAAAAATGATCTTTCATATGGTAGAGGATATGTGTACTCTCTGCAGTATCATCTGGTCTGGTGTACAAA
>NZ_QUJD01000005.1:0-194110 GCF_003480555.1 Blautia sp. AM29-29 | reverse complement strand
GCAGGTCACCCACGCGTTACTCACCCGTCCGCCGCTCAGTCAATCAAGAATCAATCCGAAGAAATCAACTTAACTGCTTCGCTCGACTTGCATGTGTTAAGCACGCCGCCAGCGTTCATCCTGAGCCAGGATCAAACTCTCTGATAAAAGATTTGTTCCAAGTTCAAAATCAACATACTAGCTAATTTATCCCTTTTACTGTTTTAAAGGATCTTTCGATCGTTTTGAATTACTTATTCAGAACTTTCGAGGATGTGTTTCATTGTTTAATTATCAAGGTTCTTCACTGTTCTCTCGGTCAGCAACTCGTTTATTTTATCAAACTCATTTGCATTTGTCAAGAACTTTTTTCAACTTTTTTCAAAGTCGAGCGGAGAAGGAGGGATTTGAACCCTCGCGCCGCTATTAACGACCTACTCCCTTTCCAGGGGAGCCCCTTCAGCCAGCTTGGGTACTTCTCCATAGTTTGCCTGATTCATAATCAGATATTCAATTAACTGAGTTTTGAGCGGAGAGGGTGGGATTCGAACCCACGCGCCCTTTCGGACAAACGGTTTTCAAGACCGCCTCGTTATGACCGCTTCGATACCTCTCCGTGTGTGAATTCAAATCTCGGTAACTCCCGAAATCATCTCAGTTTTTGGCTTGTCAGCTTTGCGTTTTTATCTCTCTCGCTCAGCGACATTCGTTATTATATCAGCAGTGTTTCAGAATGTCAACCACTTTTTTGAATTTTTTTTACATTTTTTTCAATTTCTTTTTCGTTTTCGCTGTTTTTCCCCGTTTTGCAATTCACACATTTATTTTTATCTATTTATAGTTTGCTTTCTGTATTTTGCTTTTTTCTATTTTTCTGCCAGAAAGCTCTCTGCAACGAGCAGATCCTCCGGTGTTGTGATTTTTATATTTTCATAGCCGCCTTTTACCATCACTGATGCGATTCCCATCTCCTGCTCCACAACCATGGCATCGTCGGTGATTCCTTCTGTGGAATGCTGCATCAGTTTTTCGAATGCCGGAAACAGAAGCTCTGCTGCAAAGGCCTGCGGGGTCTGTGCCTGCCATACGAGATCTCTTCGCGGGCTTTCCCTGATTTTTCCGTTTTCATCGGTAAGCTTGATGGTATCCTTGACCGGCATGCCAAGGACACAGGCTTTTTCTTCTTTTACACATGCGCAGAGACGTTCCAGCATTTCCTGGTTTAAAAACGGGCGGGCGCCATCGTGAATCAGAACGTAATCGGTCTTCTGCTCCTGTTCGCTTTCCAGGCTTTTCAGCGTCTGCAATGCTTTCCAGACAGATTCATACCGTTCCCTTCCGCCTGCGCATACGGAAACAGTTTTCTTAATTCCATATTTTTCGATAATCTCTTTCTGACAGTATTCTATTTTATCCGCACCTGTCACAAGAATGATCTGGTCAATCTCCGGCGAATGTTCAAAAACCTCCAGCGCGTAAACCACGACTGGTTTTCCTCCGATTTCCAGAAACTGTTTTGCTACGCTTCCGCCCATCCGGGTTCCCTTTCCGGCTGCCAGGACAACCACAGTGTATTTTTCTTTCTTCTCGCTCATCTTTTCCTCCGTTTTCTACAAATGCAAAAACTCCGCAGCAGATCTCTCTTCTCCGTTCTGCTGCGGAAGTTTCTTTTTCTTATCGTTCTCCAAGCTTCAGGTTCGGTACGGCATTCAGGTCCCAGCCGTGGCGGGTTCCCTTCTGGTACTCGTAGTAAGCTGCCACACCGATCATGGCCGCATTGTCGGTACAGAAGATCGGGGACGGACGGTAAAAGCGGATGCCCTCTTTTTCACATGCTGCTTCCATCGCCGCGCGGAGTGCCCCGTTCGATGCAACGCCGCCGGCGATCGCCAGACGGTCCATATGGTAATCTTTGGCCGCACGGATGGCATTATCCACCAGAACGTCCACAACGGCCTGCTGGAAGGACGCAGCGATGTCTGCTTCGACAATTGGTTCGCCTGTCATCCGGCATTTGTTCAGATGGTTTAAAACGGCAGATTTTACGCCGCTGAAGCTGAAGTCATACGGCGCATCCTCCATGTGGGCACGCGGGAAGTCGATGGCGTGCGGGTTTCCTTCTTTTGCCAGCTTGTCGATCTTCGGTCCGCCCGGATAGCCGAGTCCGATGGCACGGGCTACCTTGTCGAAGGCTTCTCCGGCTGCGTCGTCTCTCGTTCTTCCGAGGATTTCGAAAGAACCGTAATCTTTTACAATGACAAGATGGGTATGGCCTCCGGAGATGATTTCACACAGGAACGGCGGCTCCAGATCCGGGTGTTCGATATAGTTCGCCGAGACGTGGCCTTCAATATGGTGAACGCCGACCAGCGGTTTCTTTTTTGCATAGGCGATCGCTTTTGCCTCTGCCACGCCGACGAGAAGTGCGCCGACAAGACCAGGGCCGTACGTAACACCGATCGCATCGATATCATCCAGAGTGACATCGGCTTCTTTTAAGGCCGCTTCTACAACCTGGTTGATTTTTTCGATATGTTTTCTGGATGCAATTTCCGGCACAACACCGCCATACAGGGTATGGATGGCGATCTGGGATGAAATAATGTTAGACAGCACACATCTTCCGTTTTTCACGACGGAGGCTGCGGTTTCATCGCAGGAGCTCTCAATTGCAAGAATCAGGGTATCTTTTTCACTCATTTTTCGTTTCCTCTTCAAATAACAGTTCTACTGATCTTCCGTCTTTTCCAAGCTCTGCGGCCGGGAAAATCTTCTGTACCTCATCCATGTACCGCTGCGGGCCGACGAGCGACGGGGAAAAGTGGGTCAGCCACATTTCGGCAACCTCGGCATCTTTTGCCAGTTTTGCCGCCTCGTAGAAGGTCATATGCTTAAATTCTTTTGCTTTTGCCTGTTTTTCCGGCTCGCCGTACATTCCCTCGCAGATGAAAAGGTCGGAGCCTTTCGCATGTTCGGAGATCGACGGAATCGGGCGGGTATCGGTGCAGTAGGTCACCTTCAGTCCCTTTCTGGCAGGGCCGAGGACCATGTCCGGCGTATACGTCTTTCCATCCAGGGTGACAGTCTCGCCTTTCTGCAGCGGATTCCAGCATTTAATCGGAATTTCCTGTGCTTTAGCGCGCTCCACATCGAATTTTCCCTTGCGGGAGATTTCCAGCGAATAGCCGTAGCAGGTGATATTGTGCTGCACGCGGAAGGCTGTGATTTTGTAGCCGTTCATCTCGATCACTTCCTCCGGCGCTGTCACCTCGTGAAATACAATCGGGAACGGCAGCTCCGGGCAGATGACGCGCAGCGAATTGACGACGCGCTCCAGGCCTTTTGGGCCGATCATGGTCAGCGGTTCTCTCCGGTCAGTGTTTCCCATCGTCAGGAGAAGTCCTGGAAGGCCGCTGATGTGGTCTGCGTGGTAATGGGTGAAGCAGATGGCATCAATCGGCTTAAAGGTCCAGCCTTTTTCCTTGATGGCAACCTGGGTTCCCTCGCCGCAGTCGATCAGAAGGCTGCTTCCGTTGTATCGGGTCATCAGGGCGGTCAGGCGTCTGCCTGGCAGAGGCATCATACCGCCTGTTCCCAGTAAACATACATCTAACACGTTTTTCCTCCATATTCTATCCGGCTTTTTCGAAAGCCGGTCAGGTATTTTACGTTGAAAAAGCGTGTCCAAAACGGTTTGTTTCAGACACGCTCTCATCTTAACACAGTTTTTTCAAACACGCAATGACGCGGGTTTTATTTATTTGCTGTCATGACAGCTTCCTTCATCATGCGGACATACGTATAGATGTGCTGCTCCGCATGAGTGCCGTACTTCGCAATCATTTTGACGATAGCGCTTCCGACGATGACACCGTCCGCAATTTTTGCAATGTTGGCCGCCTGATCGGTCGTGTTGATGCCGAAGCCTACGGCTACCGGAATATCGGTTACTTTGCGGATTGCGGCGATCATGGAATCGAGGTCTGTCTTGATCTCGCTTCTGACACCGGTAACGCCCAGAGACGATACGAGGTAGATAAAACCTTCGGCGTCTGCGGCAATTTTCTGGATGCGCTGCTCAGACGTCGGCGCAATCAGGGAAATGACATCTACCTGATGGCTGCGCGCAATATCGTTTAATTCGCCTTTTTCCTCATACGGCATATCCGGGATGATGATGCCATTGATGCCGACTTCCTCGCATTTTGTAAAGAACGGCTCGTATCCGTAATGGAACACCGGGTTTAAGTAGGTCATAAACACCAGCGGAATGTCTGTTTTTTTGCGCACGGAGGCTACCATATCGAAAATTTTATCGGTGGTGGTTCCGGCTTTTAAGGAACGGAGGTCTGCCTCCTGGATGACAACGCCCTCGGCGATCGGATCGGAAAACGGGATTCCGATCTCGATCAGGTCTGCGCCTGCTTTTTCGAGCTCCAGAATATAATTCTCTGTTTTTTCAATGTTCGGATCTCCGGCTGTCAGAAACGGAATGAATGCTTTGCCGTTTGAAAATGCTTCTGTTACTTTACTCATGAAGGTCCCTCCCTCTGTATCTTGCAATGGCTGCTACGTCTTTGTCTCCGCGTCCGGACAGACAGATGATGATGGAGTCTTCCGGATCAAATTCTTTTGCGATCTTCATCGCATGGGCTACTGCATGGGCACTCTCGATCGCACAGATGATACCCTCGGTTCTTGCGAGGTATTCAAAAGCTTCTACTGCCTCATCGTCCGTTACCGGAACGTATTCGGCGCGGCCGATGTCATGCAGATATGCATGCTCCGGTCCAATGCCCGGGTAGTCAAGGCCTGCGGAAATCGAGTAAACCGGTGCGATCTGACCGTATTTATCCTGGCAGAAGTAGGATTTCATACCGTGGAAGACGCCGAGTGTTCCGGTTGCAATGGTTGCTGCAGTCTCTGCGGTGTTGACGCCACGTCCTGCTGCCTCGCATCCAATCAGGCGGACATTTTTGTCATTGATGAAGTTATAGAACATACCCATCGCATTGCTTCCGCCGCCGACGCATGCCATGACGGCTTTCGGGAGTTTTCCTTCTTTTTCGAGGATCTGCTCTCTTGCCTCTTTGCTGATGACAGCCTGGAAATCGCGGACGATGGTCGGGAACGGATGCGGGCCCATAACGGAACCGAGAACGTAGTGGGTGTCATCGACACGTGATACCCACTCGCGCATCGCCTCATTGACGGCATCTTTTAAGGTCATAGTTCCGGTGGTAACGGCATTTACTTTTGCACCGAGAAGCTCCATCCGGTATACATTGAGGGCCTGACGGTCAGTGTCTTCTTTTCCCATGAAGATCTCACACTCAAGTCCCATCAGCGCTGCTGCCGTTGCGGTTGCCACACCGTGCTGGCCGGCTCCGGTCTCTGCGATGACACGGGTTTTTCCCATTCTTTTTGCGAGGAGGCACTGTCCGAGCACGTTGTTGATTTTGTGGGCTCCGGTGTGGTTCAGATCCTCTCGTTTGAGGTAAATTTTTGCTCCGCCGAGATCCTTTGTCATTTTCTCTGCGTAGTAGAGAAGGGACGGGCGGCCCGCGTAATTTTTCAGCAGGTCATCGAGTTCCTGGCAGAACTCCGGATCGTTTTTATAATAATTGTACTGTTTTTCCAGATTGATAATTTCATTCATCAGAGTTTCCGGTATGTACTGGCCTCCGTGAATACCAAATCTTCCGTCAGACATGTCTTATCCTCCTTATGCATTCTGTGATTTTTTTCGGGTCCTTTACGCCGTCTGTCTCGACACCGCTGCTGATGTCGACGGCGAAGGGATGTGTCTGTAAAATCGCCTGTTCCACATTTTCGGCGTTCAGGCCTCCCGCAAGGAAATACGGGCGGTCCATGTTTCTGATCAGTGACCAGTCGAACGATTCGCCGGTACCGCCTTTTCCGTGGTCGAGAAGGATGTAATCGGCGCTGCTTTTTTTCGCCTTTTCGACGTCCTCCCTGGTTTTGATGGAAAATGCCTTGATCAGTTCCCCGCCGGTGCGAAACCGGAGCGAATGGATATATTCTTCACTCTCATTTCCGTGGAGCTGTGCCAGATCGATGACGCCCTCTTCGAGGTATCCTGCGACAATCGCCGGAAGCTCGTTCACAAAGACGCCGACCGCCTGGATTTCGGGATCCAGATAGCACCGCAGCGTCACGGCATGTTCTTTTGTAATCTGTCTGCGGCTTTTTGCAAAGACAAAGCCGACATATTCGGGCTTCAGCTCATTCACCGCATCGATGTCTTCCAGCCGTGTGAGCCCGCAGATTTTGATTCTGGTCTGTTCTTCCATAACGTTTGACTCCCCGTGCGCTCTGTTTTGTTTTGCGCACTTACGTTACCACTTTAACACATTGAAGAGAGTTTTTCAAGCTCTGCTTTTTTGTTGCTGCTCCGCATCAGCGTTTCGCCGATCAGAACGGCATCGGTTTTATTCTGATACAGTCTTCCGACATCCTCCGGCGTTTTGATGCCGCTCTCGGATACGAAAACAATGTTTTCCGGGACAAGCTCCCGCAGCCGCTCACTGTTGTGGATATCGACCGTGAAATCTTTTAAGTTGCGGTTGTTGACGCCGATGATCCTTGCTCCGGCGCGCATGGCCCGTGCAACCTCCGCCTCATCGTGGGCTTCCACAAGAGCGGAAAGGCCGAGGGAATGCGCTGTTTCCAGATATTCTTTTAAGGTTTCCTCCGGCAGCAGCGCACAGATCAGAAGGACAGCGGTGGCTCCGAGCACCTTTGCCTCGTAGATCATATAGGGATCCACGGTAAAATCTTTCCGCAGAACCGGGATGGATACGGTTTCTGCAATTTTTTTTAAATAACGCTTGTCGCCTTTGAAGTATTCCGGCTCGGTCAGGCAGGAAATGGCGGAGGCACCGGCCGTTTCATATTCCTTTGCGATCTCCAGATAGGGGAAATCTTCTGCGATGATGCCCTTCGATGGGGAGGCTTTTTTTACCTCGCAGATAAAGGACATGCCCGGCTTTTTCAGCGCCTGTTCAAATGGGAATCCGGTGTCCGGGTTCATCGCCGTTGCTTTTTCTTTCATTTCTGCAAGAGAACACTTCTCTTTTTCTGCAGCGACACGTTTTCTTGTGGCTTCTGCAATCGTTTCCAGTATCATATGTTTATTCCTCTTCTGCCAATTTGTTGGTGAGTGACACAAACTCTTCGAGTTTTTTCTGTGCTTTTCCGCTGTCGATCAGCTCCTCTGCCAGTTTTACAGCATCCTGCATCGGGATTTCTTTTGCTGCATGAAGGGCTGCGGCGGCATTCAGGACAACAGCGTCTCTTGCCGGGCCTTTCTTTCCTGCAAGAATTTCTTTCGTAATTTCAGCATTCTCCTGCGGAGTTCCGCCGACCAGCTCTTCTTTGGTGCAGCGGGTCATGCCGAACTCTTCCGGTGTGATGACGTATTCCTCAAACGTTCCGTCCTTGATCTCGCAGACGCTTGTCGGTGCGCTTAAGGAAATTTCATCGAGGCAGTCCTGGCCGTAGACAACCATGCCGCGTTTGACACCAAGATTGAAGAGAACTTCTGCCATCGGGCGGACAAGTGCTTCCTCGTAGACACCCATCACCTGCATCGTGGCTGCTGCCGGGTTGGTCAGCGGTCCGAGGATGTTGAAAATGGTCCGGATGCCGAGCATCTTGCGGACCGGTGCCACGTATTTCATGGACATGTGGTATTTCTGTGCGAACAGGAAACAGATTCCAAGTTTTTCCAGAACTTCTTTGTTTTTCTCCGGTTCCAGGTCGATTTTGACGCCGAGCGCTTCGAGACAGTCGGCTGCGCCGGATTTGCTCGATGCGGCGCGGTTTCCGTGTTTTGCAACTGCGACGCCGCCTGCAGAGATCACAAGGGATGCTGTTGTGGAGATGTTGAAGGAATTGGATTTATCTCCGCCGGTTCCGACGATTTCCAGAACATCCTTGTCATGTTCCATATGAACACCGTGCTTTCTCATGCCGTTGGCACATGCGGTGATCTCTTCGATTGTCTCGCCTTTCATCGTCATGGCAGTTAAAAATGCGCTGATCTGGATCGGATCGGCTTTTCCTCCCATGATTTCATCCATGGCGCCCTCTGCCATCTCGTAGGTTAAGTTCTCTTTATTTACCAGTTTTACAATCGCTTCCCGAATCATATTCTGTTCCTCTCTTTCTTTGCTGTCCTGTGATCTATCTTGTAATTTTTAAAAAGTTTTCTACCATCTGTCTGCCCTGCGGGGTCAGAATGGATTCCGGATGAAACTGGACTCCGTAGATCTTTTTCTCACTGTCCTCGACTGCCATGACCTCGCCGTCTGCAGTTCTTGCCGTTACCTTTAAGGTTTCCGGCAGTGTCGCTTCATCAGCTGCGAGGGAATGGTATCTTGCAACCGGAACGGTTTCCGGCAGCCCCTGGAATAATTCCGAGGTAAGATCCAGCGTTGTCTCGGACTGTTTGCCGTGCATCAGCTGTTTCGCATAGGTGACGGTCGCGCCGTACGCGGCACAGATTGCCTGATGGCCGAGGCAGACACCGAGGATCGGGATCTCGCCGCCTAATTTTTCTACAATCTCCATGCATCGGCCTGCCTGCTCCGGACGGCCCGGTCCAGGAGATAAAATGATGGATGCCGGTGCCAGTGCGCAGATTTCGTCGATCGTCATCTCATCGTTCCGGATGACCTTCATGTCCGGATTGATCGAACCGGCGAGCTGATACAGGTTATAGGAAAAACTGTCATAATTATCTACCAGCAGTATCATAAGTTACTTCCTCCTTCTGCCTCTGCAAGTGCGACCATCACGGCCTTTGCTTTGTTGATGCATTCCTGATACTCTTTTTCCGGTACGCTGTCGGCTACAATGCCGGCACCGGAGCGGACGAACACTTTTCCGTTTTTCTTAAACGCAAGCCGGATTGCGATGCAGGTGTCCATATTTCCGGTGAAATCCAGATAGCCGATCGCACCGCCGTAAATGCCGCGCTTGTTGTTTTCCAGCTCGTTGATGATCTGGCAGGCACGGAGCTTTGGTGCACCGGAGAGGGTTCCGGCCGGGAGAACGGAATCGATGGCATCGACTGCGGTCTTGTCTTTCCGAAGCTGTCCTTTTACAGTGGAACCGATGTGCATGACGTGGGAGTAACGCTCGATTGACATGTATTTTTCTACTTCCACGGTTCCGAAATCACAGATCTTTCCGAGATCGTTTCTTCCCAGATCAACCAGCATGTTGTGCTCGGCACGCTCTTTTTCATCGGCGAGGAGTTCTTTTTCCAGCCGCTGGTCTTCTTCATAGCTCTTTCCTCTCGGCCGCGTTCCGGCAAGCGGGAAGGTCCGGACCTCTCCGTCCTCGACTTTTACGAGAGTTTCCGGGGATGCACCGGCGATCTCGACATCATCACTCGAGAAGTAGAACATGTACGGCGACGGATTCGTCGTGCGGAGAACGCGGTACGTATCGAGGAGGCTTCCCTCAAAATCAGCTTCGAGCCGGTTGGAGAGAACGAGCTGGAAGAGGTCTCCCTCGTGGATATAATGTTTGACCTGCTCGACTTTCTCACAGTACGCTTTCTCATCGAAGAGCGGGCGGAACTCGGATTTCAGGTGGCCGGCTTTCGTCTCGGCCGGTTTTCCGAAGCGGATCAGCTCTTCCATTTTTTCGAGTTCCTGTACGGCTTTTTCGTAATTTTCTTCGAGATTTTCGGTTTCGATATTAATCATCAGTACGATTTTCTGACGGTAATTATCATAGGCGATGACCTTATCGAACAGCATCAGGTCAACATCTTTGAAATGTTCCTGATCTTCTGCGTCCAGCTTTAAGGTCGGCTCGCTGTACTTGATGTAATCGTAAGAGAAGTATCCGACGAGGCCGCCAGTGAAGGTCGGCAGTGTCGCGATCTTCGGACTTTTATTTTTCTCAATCAGGGTTTTGATGACGGCTCCCGGATGGGCTGTCTTTGCGGTCAGCCGGATCTGTCCGGTCGGAAGCTGTTCTTTGCGGCTTTCCGGAATATCTTCTACTTTTTTCATCTCTGCCGCATCGGCGGTGATTGTCAGGTTTCCGTTGACACAGGTGAGTTCCAGCGACGGATCGTAGCCGAGAAAGGTGTATCTTCCCCACTGTTTTTTATCCTCCACGCTTTCGAGCATGTAGCAGTGGCTGCTGACGCCCTGCAGGACTTTCAGTGTTTCTACTGGTGTACGGATATCCGAATAAATTTCTCTGCTTACCGGGATTTTCCGAAAAGCTCCCGATGCGGCTGCTTTTGAAATTTCTTCTAACGTCATCTGTTTCATCTTGTTATCTCCTCTCCTTGTGTCTGCAAAGGCTGTCATCAACACTGGTCCTCAGAACCAATTTCTGATATACAAAAAACCGCCCCCGGCAAAGAATCACTTTGTTCTTTGCCAAGGGCGGGTATATTTTTATACTCGTGGTGCCACCTTGTTTTGCGATTGCTCACACGCTCTGCAGAATACGATCATATTCCTGGCAACTAACGTATGCCTGCACGTTACAGAATACTCAGACGGTTTCCCGCTTTTCCCTGTACCCTCCGTGGTCCATTTGCTGATCCGCTTTCTGTCCGGCTTCCACCTGCCCGGGCTCTCTGTGAGTGCGCTTCCAACGTTATCTCCACTTCATCGGTTTCGAAGTATTTATTTTTTTCTTATGGGCCGTATTATAGTCCCATTCTTTTTTGCTGTCAAGTAATTTTTTTGTTCTTTTTGTTCAAAGTCCGGTATTTTTATGATATTCCCGTGTCCACGCCGCAAGAGCTTCGTCCAGATCGCGCGGGAGCTCGACCTGCATTGCCTCGGTGATCTGGCGGTCCATCTCCCGTTTCGTCTCGGCATCCACTTTCCGCTCGGTGCACATCTGCTCATAGGCGTCCTGTCCTTTGCTCATGTAGACCGCAAACAGCCAGCTCTTTAACGATGCTTTCGTGTGCAGCTCTTCATTTGCTTTCTGAAAGCACATAAGTGCTTCATTCATCTGGAACAGACTTGCGTAGGCACAGCCCATGTTGTTGTAAATACTTCCGGTGAACTGGCTTCCCATGTTGGTTTCGTTTTCCTCGGTATCTTTCAGCGTTTCCTGGTAAACCTGGATCGCATTGATATATTTTTCGTGGTCGACAAGGTAATCTCCCTTGATTTTTTTCCGCACAATCTCCGGCTGCTCCTCGAACCGTTTCAGGCGCTCATTCATCTCACGGAACTGATCGTGGGAAAGATAATTGATCTCCTTAAAGATCGGCAGGATAAACTCACCGATGTTCTTTTTCTCCTCCAGAAGGACGTAGAGACGCTGGTACAGTCTTCTTAAGTGGAGTTCTTCTTTCATCCACACCAGCAGCTGCTCGTTAATGATGGTCTCGTCCAGCAGATAGATGTTGTGGTACAGATAATAGCACAGTTCCTCGATGGAATATATATTTGTGCTGATGTTGGAAATATAATACGGATTTTTCGCCCGTTTGACCTGACATAAAATATAACCGCTCATCGTTTACACCTCCCCCATCGTCTCGTGCCAGATTTTGTGACTTGCCGGGAACATATCGCCAAAACCTAAATCCTCTGCGGTGATCTGACACGTAACCGGAGAATCATACTCCAGACGCAGACGGATCCGTGTTGTCTTCGGCGGCCGTTTGGGCAGCCCGTCCAGCTTCATGGTATAGCGGTTTCGTTTTCCGCTTTCCATGGAACTTACAACAAATTCCAGCTCCTCCGTTCCGTCGAGGATCAGCTCACATTCTTTTTCTGCTTCATACCAGTTCACACCGGCTGCAATCAGCGCATAGTATGCCGGAGAACCATTGATCGTCATCTCCATGCCGATGTTGTAGCGCACGAGGTCATTTCCGAGGAAGAGATAGCCCTTTAAGCGGCGCTCCTCCACTTTTTCGCGCGCGGAAAAGCAGGCACCCTGTGCAAACAGGTTCGTTCCGCCGAAGATTCTTCTCTGGTTTTTCTTTAACTGACGCAGAGAGTTGTCGGCCCAGGCAAGGTCGAACTCCTCGCTCACCAGAAATACGCTGGAATAAATTTCATTCCCCATCGCTTCTCCCATCAGATGGCAGAAATCGCGGTCGCGCTCCATCGGCTCGATCGAAAGTGCGGCTTTTGGCCCCCGTTTTACGGCCACAGTTGCCGGCTTCGTTTTACGGCTGATGGAAAGTTCAGAAAACGATGCTTCCTCATCTTTCAGGAAAAACAGACCGACTTTACGGCTCCAGAGCTCCGGCTTCTGGTTCAGCACATGGCAGTAAAAGCTCTCGTCATGCTCCTGCAGGTAGGCTCTGCCGCGCGGCAGTCCGATTATCTTGTATGCTTCACGCACATTTTCCACAAATGGACGGGTCAGATGGCCCGTGGTGATCATCATCGCCTGGATCTGCTGGTCCGGGCGCTCGATGCCGATCATCTTCAATGCTTCGCGAAGGAACGTGCCAAGGACTTCTCCCGGCGTATAATCCCGGTTTTCGATCTGGCAGATGCGGGATCCCATGCAGATCTCGTACAGATTGTCCAGCCAGATGCCGTTTTCCGCGTGAGCAGATTTTTCTGCATCCGGTCCTGTTTTCCACGTTTCCTCATTCCGTTTTTTGGCAATGGCGGTCGGAAATTCCACCGCCTCTTCTCCTTCTTTTACCGGGATGGAGACGGCCGTATGGGTTCCCCTGTCATAGCAGCAGAACTGGGAATATTTCTCTCCAAAATCAAATCCTAAAATTAAATTTTTCTGTTCCATGTCGTATCCTCCTGCTGCTTCTTTTCATCCACAAGTGCAAAACAGTTCCGAACCAGAGCCTCCTGCTGCAGATACTTTTGGAATGCTTCTTCTGCTTTTTCCGAATCTCCTGCCGCGCGCGCTGCTTTCATCTGATTCAGAAGCTGGTACCGCGTCTTTCCTGCTTTTGGTTCGCCGGTCATGGAGACGGTTTTCACCTCTGTTTTTCCCTCACCCTGACGGTTCGTAAAGGTCAGGTAATACTCCATTTTCTCGCCGTAGAACAGCAGAAACTCTTTCACAAAAATGCCCTGATACATATTGCGCATCGGTTCGCTCTTCCATGTTTCTTCGGCGTTTGTCCGGTAATGAATCGTCACCTTTGCCTCCGCTCTCTGGCGCTCCTCGATGAACATGCGGTCGCCGATCTGGAAGCCTTCGGTCAGGTGCTCCGGCAGATCCTTGTAGAAGGCAAAGCGGAGTCCCTGTTTCGTAAACGCCAGAAGCAGGGTATGCGCCTCTTTTTCTTCCTCCTCAGAAAGCTGCGGCTTCGTGGAAAGATGTTTCAGCATCGCAAAACGGCAGATCTCGTCCAGCTCCCAGCCCTGTTTCCAGGCGCGGTCCAAGTAGTCAAACATCTGATCCGAAAGCGGTTTTCCGTCCATAAAATAGCCGATCGCAAGATACGTCAGGTATGCCAGAATGACATGCTCTTTTCCGCTCTGGCGGATGTAGCTCTCCAGCATTTCCTGCTCCCACTTCGGGTGGCTGCGCACAAAGACGGACCAGGTCAGAATGCGCTCCTCCAGCTTGTCGCTCTCCATCTGAAAGCCGCGGATTTTATCCCATAAACTGCACATATCCTCAATAGAACCGGTGAAATAATCTCTCAGATAGCACAATACAATTTCATCGTAAATGCCCTGTTTTACCACGTAGGATGCCAGATAGAGAAGCTCCTCGTCCTCTGTAAACTCTTTTTCCAGAATCATCGCATGCGCCAGACGGAAGAGACACGACACCGGGATCTTTTCGTAGCCGTACCGATCCGTCAGGGCAAAGGCGCGGCTGTAACAGCCGTAGCGTACCAGAAGCTCGATCGTAGAAATACGGTCCACCTTTGCGTAAGCGCTGTCCTCCAGCTCTGCAACAGCTGCCTCGGTCTCACGCTCATCCGGATGGGCAAGATAGTATTCCAGCAGTTTCTGACGCACTGTTTTCCGGTAAGCACTGGAAAATGCGCTCGTGCGCGCTGCCTGCTGATACCAGGCAAGATTTTCTGCGGTAAGCTGCATCTCCTCTTCCTGCTCCCCGCACAGGTGCAGCAGCAGACCCGGATTTTCAATGGCAAAACCGCCGCAGGCACGGGCAAGCTCTTCATCCGTAAACAATGGCTCTATGCGGCAGGTTTCTGTCACCGCATATCTTCTGCGCTGCTCATCTTCGAGAAGAATCCGCGCTTTTTTGCCATACAGACGGATATAAGCACCCCGTTCCGTCATCGGATAGGACGTTTCGCCCGCCATCGCCGGATGGCAGACGATCACACGCGTGATTTTCGGATTTTCACACGTTACATGATGGGTAAACAGCACATTTGCGATCGCTTTTGCGCTGTCGGGATCTTCCGGTTTTTTCAGAAAAGTCCGGTACAGTGCGGCGTATTCGCGGTTCATGCGGCCTTTCTGGATCTGTCTTGCCGTGAAAACCTCCATCGCCGGGCGGTAGCTCTGGAATGTATGGCGGTCTTTTTCGCGGTTTTTGATCACGTTGGCGTAGATCAGCGCTTTCTTCTGGCCTGCCAGTGTGTTGCTGTAGGAGAAATACATCCGGATGACCTGCGGAAGGACCTCGTCGAACGACGCATCCATCGTTTCGATATAGTACTCGTACAGGCGCGTGATGCGGATGTTCCGCTCCACGGCTTTTGCATACCACGGGAAATATTCCTTCCGCACCGGGCGGCCCTTCATCACCAGTTTGCAGATGGCTTCGAGCACTTCATCGGATGGAAAACGCTCATAGCCCGCAGTCAGAATCTGATAGACATTCTCATCGAACGTTTTCATCGTCTCTGTAAGATAAGCGGCCCGTTTTAACAGTTCCCCGCTTAAAATGCCTTCTTTCTGCGCAAATTTCAGCACCTGAACGGTGAACGGCGAAATCCGGCGGAGCTGTCCCTCCTGGCGGAGATAGAGCTGTGCCGCATCCAGATACAGAAGCGGGCTCTTGCACCCGCACTCATAGCAAAGTTCCATCGCGTAGAGCTGACGGGTCAGCGACTGCTGCCAGGAATCGTCGGCATCAATGGCAAGCTTTAACAGAAAATAGCTTGCACTCTCCTGCCGCATCAGTGTTCCAAGGCGTGATACCAGCCCGGTATGGCCCACTTCCATTTTCAGCTTCCATGCCAGATACAGATACGCTCCTTTTTTCTCCGCGGTGTCCAGCAGTTCCTGATGCTCTTTTACGTAAGAAAGCGTTTCTCTTGCTTTTCCGGTTTCCTCATGGCTCTCGTACAGCCATGCTTTTCCCAGCGTCACCCACGCCATGTCTCCGCCGGCTTTTTCGAACTGCTCGATGGCCTCCCAGGTGTCCTGATACCAGGTACGGTAGTCGCGTTTATGGACTGCCAGATCGAGATAGCCGCGCGCGATGGCAGTTATCTGACGGTCGCGCTCCGTATTTTTCCTGCTGGTCACATGTTTTTCGCTGTTTGTCACTTCCAGTTCAAAGCGAAGCTCCTGTTTTCCCTGACGCACCGTAATTCTGCCGTAATGGCGGCCGTTTCCGATTTTCTCCTGATGGATAATGTATTCCACACCGTAGACGCTTCCGATGAAATCTTCTGAAGTGACGACTTTCTTTTCCACTTCCAGAAAGTCTCCCTGCACCTCGATTTCCATGCGGACGTAGCCCCAGGTATTTTTATACAGATACAGTGTTTCCTTGCGCGGCTGGTCCACGGTAAGCACAGTTTTCTCCGGCTGTTCCGCCGAAAGCATCACCGGCTCTTTCTGACCGAGGGCAACCAGAAATTCCTCCAGGTGCTGAAATGTCACCGGCTTGTGGGACAGTCCCTGATAAAGTGCCATCTGCTCCGGTGCCTCTTTCTGAAGAAGACGTGCAAACTCTTTTTTTACAAAGAAGCGGTACGCTGCGCCGAAATCATGGCTTGCCAGATGCACAAAATCTGCCAGGGAATGAATCTCCTGTCCGGAAATGTTCATTGTCTTTCCTGCAATCGAGACGTGTACCCGCACGCAGCGTTCCTCCAGATTGCTGCTGACGGTGATGTTTCCACAGATTTCATCGCCTGCTTTTAATCCGCTGGTATCCACGCCGTACTCAATCGTACTCGCCGTTCCCTGGAACTGATTTTTCGCCAGAACGATTCTCTGATGATCTGTGGTCACAATTCCTTTTACTCTTCTCCCGTCTTCCGCTCCGATATTCAGCTCTCCGCGGAAATTCTGCCCCTCGTCCAGCGTCAGGGCCACCTCCGTCTCGGACAGCAGCAGATGGGGAACCTCATATTCAAATCTGCCGTTCAGCAGTTGTTCCAATCTTCTTCTCAATGTTTTTCACCTTATTTTATCTAAATCGTTTTCGTTCTTTTCCACAACGTCTGATTATACCCCAAGACGCACGGGATTGCAACGGAAAGGGGACGCTCCTTTTAATAGTCGAACAGCGAAAACTGGTTGCTTTCGGGCAGATCTCCGAAGACACCGAGGTCCGCCATAAAGTCGATAATCGTCTTGCTGACCTTGGTGCGGTCGCGGAAATCATCTTTCGAGAGGAATTTTCCGTTTCGTGCCGCAAGGACAACGGCGTCGGCCGCCTTGTCGCCCAGACCCTCGATCGAGTCGAGCGCCGGCATCAGATGTTTGTCATCGTAGACCTGGAAGCGGTGCGCCTGTGCCTTATAGAGGTCCACCGGCACGAAATCGAAGCCGCGGGCGTACATTTCCTGGACAATCTTCATATCCTTGACGGTTGCCTGCTCCTTCTGAGTCAGCGTGTCTTTCCGTTTTTCGTAATCTTTCATATAATATTCCAGCCGGTCGCGTCCCATGCACATGAGCTCGTAGGAAAATGCGGACGCACGAATGGAGAAGTACGCCGCATAGTACGCCAGCGGATAGAAAATTTTATAGTAAGCGATGCGGTACGCCATCATGACGTACGCCGCCGCGTGGGCTTTCGGGAACATGTACTTGATCTTTTTACATGACCAGATGTACCAGTCCGGCACGTCATGTGCCTTCATCTCCTCTTCCCACTCCGGTTTTAAGCCCTTTCCTTTTCGCACACTCTCCATGATCGTAAAGGAAAGCTCACTTTCGAGTCCCTTGTCGATCAGGTAGATCATGATATCGTCTCGGGTACAGATGGCGGTGGAAATCGTCGCCTTGCCCTCCTCGATCAATGTCTGCGCATTGCCGAGCCATACGTCGGTTCCGTGCGACAGACCAGAGATACGGATCAGGTCAGAGAACGACTGCGGCTTCGTGTCCAGAAGCATCTGGATAACGAAATCGGTACCGAACTCCGGCACGCCAAGACATCCAAGCGGGCAGCCGCCGATGTCCTCCGGCTTGATGCCGAGCGCCTCGGTGCTCTTGAACAGCGACATGACCTCCGGGTTATCGAGCGGAATCGTCTGCGCATCAAGGTGCGTGATATCCTCGAGCATACGGATCATGGTCGGATCATCGTGTCCGAGAATGTCGAGCTTTAAGAGGTTGGCATCAATGGAGTGGTAATCGAAATGGGTCGTAATGATGTCGGTTGTCATATCGTTCGCCGGATGCTGCACCGGGGTGAAGGAGTTGATATCCTCACCGAACGGCAGAACGATGATACCGCCCGGGTGCTGGCCGGTGGTACGGCGGATGCCGGTGCATCCTTCCACGATCCGGTCGATCTCGCAGTTCCGTTTGTGCTGGCCGCGCTCTTCGTAATAGTTCTTCACGTAACCGAACGCTGTTTTATCCGCCAGCGTACCGATGGTTCCCGCACGGAACGTCTGACCGGCGCCGAAAATAACCTCTGTGTATTTGTGCGCCTTACTCTGGTAATCACCGGAGAAGTTCAGGTCGATATCCGGCTCTTTATTTCCCTTGAATCCAAGGAACGTCTCGAACGGGATATCAAATCCCGCTTTTTTCAGCGGCTTGCCGCAGTTCGGGCAGACGGCGTCCGGCATATCGCATCCGGCGCGGCCGACGTACTCTTTGACGCGCGGCGAATCGAACTCGCTGTAATGACACGACTCGCAGTAGTAATGCGGGCTCAACGGGTTTACCTCCGTGATTCCCGCCATCGTCGCAACGAACGAGGAACCGACGGAACCACGCGATCCTACAAGGTATCCGTCCTCGTTCGACTTCCACACCAGTTTCTGTGCGATGATGTACATAACGGCGTATCCGTTGGAAATAATGGAGTTCAGCTCTCGCTCGAGGCGCGCGGAAACGATCTCCGGCAGCTCCTCGCCGTAGATTTCATGCGCGCGGTCGTAGCAGATTCTACGCAGTGTCTTGTCGGAATCTTCGATGACCGGCGGGAATTTTCCGGCACGGATCGGGGAGATTTTCTCGACAAGGTCGGAGATTTTGCGCGGATTGGTGATGACGACCTCCTCCGCTTTCTCACTTCCGAGATATGAAAACTCTTCAAGCATCTCCTCGGTGGTGCGCAGGAACAGCGGTGCCTGCTCATCCGCGTCGTCAAAACCTTTTCCGGTCATGATGATGCGGCGGTAGATCTCGTCCTGCGGATCCATGAAGTGGACGTCGCACGTTGCCACAACAGGCTTATGGAACTGCTCGCCGAGTTTAACAATGCGCCTGTTGATCTCCTTTAAATCCTCCTCGCTCTCTACGGCAGAAACGTCCTCTTTTTTGATCATGAACGCGTTGTTGCCGATCGGCTGGATTTCCAGATAATCGTAGAAGTCCACAAGACGCGCAATCGCCGCATCCGGTTCACCGCGCAGGATTGCCTGGTAGAGTTCGCCCGCCTCGCAGGCAGATCCGATCATCAGACCGTCCTGGTATTTCAGGTAGACGCTCTTTGGCAGCTTCGGCCGGCGGTTGTAGTATTTCAGGTGGGATTCTGACACGAGGCGGTACAGATTGACACGTCCCGTCTCGTTCTTTGCCAGAATGATCGCATGGTACGATGGAAGCTTGCGCACAGCCTCCTCCGATACTTTTCCCTGCGCATTCAGGTCATCCAGAGTCAGAATATTGCGCTCCTCCAGCATTTTTACGAATTTCACGAAAATTTCCGCCGTACAGCCGGCATCGTCCACCGCACGGTGATGGTTTTCCAACGATACGCCGACCGCCTTCGCAACGGTATCCAGCTTGAAACGGTTGAGGCCCGGCAGCAGGAAACGCGCCATGGCGACGGTGTCCGCCGTTGTAAATTCCCGCTCGATCCCCTGCAGGACGCAGTTGTGCTCGATAAAGCTCATATCGAACGAAGCATTGTGGGCAACCATAACGGCTCCCTCACTGAACTCCAGGAATTTCGGCAGCACCGTTTCGATGTCCGGCGCGTCAAGAACCATGTTGTCGTTGATGCCGGTCAGGTTCTCAATCCGGAACGGGATCGGGACTTTCGGGTTGACGAAGGTGGAAAACTTATCGACAATCGCTCCGTTTTCCACACGGACGGCACCGATCTCAATGATTTTGTTGACAACCGGGGAAAATCCCGTCGTCTCGATATCAAACACAACGTAGCTTCCGTGGATGTCCTGTCCTTTGCTGTTGACAACGATATCTTTCAAGTCGTCGACGAGATAAGCCTCCATGCCGTAGATGACCTTGAACGGAGCCGAAACTTTTTTCAGCTCATCTTTTGTCGCATCCGGGTGCTCTGCCTGGTATTTTTTCCGGTAAGCGCCGTCGATCGCCTCGATCGCATGGTTTGCCTCCGGGAAGGACTGCACCACGCCGTGGTCAGTGATCGCGATCGCCGGATGGCCCCACTCGTAGGCACGCTGTACCAGACGGGCAGCATCGGTGACACCGTCCATATCGCTCATCTTTGTATGACAGTGCAGCTCCACACGCTTCACCGGACTCGTATCCTGACGGCCGGTACGGAAATCGGTGATCTTCTTGATGCCCCAGACAGACATAACCGTCAGATCGTGGTCAAATGCATCAACCGTCGTTTTTCCTTTTACTTTAATGAACGCGCCTTTTTTGATCGCATCCTTTAATTCCGGCACTTCCGCGTTCTGGACAAAAATCTTGACGCCGATGGTATCCGTAAAGTCGGTGATCGTGAACATGAAAATCGTACGCTCATTCCGGATCTCGCGCATATCCACACTCTGGACTCTTCCTCGGATGACAACATCACCGATCTCATCGCCGATTTTCAGAATCTCCACGCTCTCATCCTCGAAATCTCTTCCGTACAGCACATCCGGATTGGAGGATTTGCGCGGCTGATTGTCCGCATTCCGGCTGAAACTGCCCTTGCCTTTCTTGAAGGAACCGCGTCCGCCGCCGGAAAAACCTTTTCCCCTTCCGCCGTCTGCTGCTTTTTCTTTTTTCGCCTCGCCGCCCTTGGCTGCTGCGGCTGCTTTTGGCTGTTCGCCTGCTGCTTCCGCCTGCTCTTCCATCCGGTTCTGCTCTTTTTCGCCGAGCATCTCACCGTAATGGGTATGCGCCAGAACGTGGCGCACTTCCTCCCGGATGCGGAGCTCGGAATTTCTCATGGCGCGGCTCTCGCCCTCCGGCTTTCTCATCTCGGTTTCCACGATCAGGTCGAAGCCGCACCGCTCACAGAAGATTTTCTCGAGAATGTGGACCAGCTCCTCCTCGCGCTCCTTTGCCACAACGGAATCCACGAGCACCAGGTGCATTTTGTTCGTCTCCGGGAAGGTAATCTCGGCAGTCGAAAACAGATGATTCAGAAAGACACTGTGGTTTTTCAGCTCGAGCAGGATACTCGGACGGTACACCTCCAGAAAGTTTTCCGGCGTATACTGGCGCGACAGATAGAACCGCTCAATAATCTTCACGCGCAGCGGCACGTTGGAAAAGAGCTGCTCCTCGATCTGGCGCTCCAGCTGATAAATATATTTTTTGTGAATCCACTGATGGCTGACCACATAGATCCGCAGCAGATCTTTTTTCTTATTGATCGATACCCGCGAAACCTCCACGGTATCGAGAAGCTCTGCCATGCCCCCTTCGATTCTCAAATCCGGAAATACTTCCTGAAACTGTTTTTCCATTCCTATTCCTGCTTTCTTTTTTACTTGCCCCAGTGATCCAGCTCGTCCTTTAAGACGGACAGCAGCTCGCTCTCCGGTACTTTTTTCACGATTTCACCTTTTTTAATTAAAATGCCGACGCCTTTTCCGCCTGCAACACCAAGATCCGCCTCTTTTGCCTCGCCCGGTCCGTTGACCACGCAGCCCATGACGGCAACCTTGATATCAAGATCGTAGCCCTGCACCAGTGTTTCCACCTGGTTTGCCAGTCCGATCAGGTCAATCTGGGTCCGTCCGCAGGTCGGACACGATACGACCTCAATGCCGCCTTTTCGAAGTCCCAGGGTCTTTAAGATCCGTTTTGCGGATTTGATTTCCTCGAGCGGATCGCCGGTCAGGGAAACACGGATCGTATCTCCGATGCCCTGATATAAAATAATACCGAGCCCCACTGCCGATTTGATGTTGCCGGAATACAGCGTTCCTGCCTCCGTAATGCCGACATGAAGCGGATGATCCGTCTGGTTCGTGATCAGCTCATGCGCTTTTGCACACATCATCACATCAGACGATTTGATACTGATGACGAGATTGTCATAGCCCATCTCCTCAATGATCCGCACTTTGTCGAGCGCGCTCTCCACCAGGCCCTCTGCCGTTACGCCGTTGTATTTTTCCACCAGCTCTTTTTCGAGTGAACCGCTGTTGACGCCGACGCGGATCGGAATCTGGCGTTCTTTTGCTGCATCTACAACCGCCTGGATCCGGTCGCGGCTGCCGATGTTGCCCGGGTTGATGCGGATTTTATCGGCTCCGTTTTCGATCGCGGCGATCGCCAATCGATAGTCAAAATGAATATCTGCTACAAGCGGAATCGAGATCTGCTTTTTGATCTCGGACAGCGCCCTGGCTGCCTCCATGGTCGGGACGGCGCATCGGATAATGTCACATCCGGCTTCCGTGAGCGCCTGGATCTGCTTTACGGTTGCCTCCACATCTTCTGTTTTGGTATTCGTCATGGACTGGATCAGAATCGGATTTCCGCCTCCGATGACCCGGTCGCCGATTTTCACAACTCGTGTATTTGCTCTGCTCATTGTCTTTCCTCCATTTATTTTCTCCGTGATGGCATAAAAATCTTATTTTATTATAAGACAATTTTTTCTCTGGCACAACCGTCTTTTCTCTTGCAATTTTTTCCCAAATTTTCTATAATGCTAGGAGTGATTTTTTTTGATTCAGCTGGAAAGGAAGACATACAAACGATGAAAAAGATGATCCTCGTAACCTCGCCGCCGGCGTGCGGAAAGACATACATTTCAAAACAGCTCGCCAAGGAGCTGAAACACGTTGTTTATCTCGACAAGGACACAGTCATTCCGCTGTCGAACCGCGTTTTCAAAGCGGGCGGACAGGAAATCAACCGCAGTTCTGATTTCTTCGAGGAGAATATCCGCGATTATGAATATGAAGTAACGGTCAATTTCGGACTGGAAGCACTCGAGTATGACGATATTGTGCTGATCAACGCACCATTCACACGCGAAGTGCATGATGAGAAGTTCCTGAAAAACTTCTCCAAAAAGCTCGCTGACCATGGGGCAAAGCTTGTTGTGATCTGGGTTGTCACAAAACCGGAGATCTGCCACCAGCGCATGATCGACCGCAACTCCGTGCGCGATACGTGGAAGCTGGAGCACTGGGATGAATATGTGAAAACGATCGACTACTCCATCCCGGAAGCACTGAAGAAAATGAGCAGCTGCCTCGATCTGATGCTGTTCTACAATTCTTCGGATGAAGAATATCAGAAATCCATGGAGATGGTTATCTCCCGTCTCGAAGACGAATAACGACTAAACGAAAAAAGAGAATTTTGCCGGACCTCATTTTTACAGTCTGCAAAATTCTCTTTTTATTTATAGAAACTATTTTCACATCCGATACAAAAGATAATCCGCCGCTGCCGCCCACAGCACCCAGGAAACGCAGAGAACTGCGAACACACTCTTATATCCGAGCACGGCAAAGTGGACGCGCCATTTTTCCTTCTGCGTGAATTTCTCCGGGTTTTTGCCTTTTACCATCAGCATTCCGGCGATCACGAACATGCCGAGGGCCGCGATCAGCAGCAGGCCGTCTTTCGCCGCCTCAAGGGCAGCGCGGAACGTGAATCCCCCAAAGAGGAATCCTCCCAGCAGCAGCACAGCTGCCGCAGCGCCGCCGGAGAGCAGGCCGATTGTAAATGCTTTGCCGAGATCACGGCAGATGTTCTTTATCTTTTCCATGTTTTATAATTCCTTATTTTCTTCTAACGCATCGCAGAAATGACATGCCACAAAGTGATTGTTGCCCACGTCTTTTAATTCCGGCATCTGCTGTCGGCAGATGTCTTTTGCGTACTTGCATCTTCCCTGGAATTTGCAGCCCGGCTTCGTGTTGATCGGGCTCGGCACCTCGCCTTCGAGGCGGATTTTTTTGCGGTCGCGCTCTGCCTCTACTTTCGGGTCCGGAATCGGAATCGCGGAGAGCAGTGCCTGTGTGTACGGGTGGCGCGGGTTGGCGTACAGCTCCTCGGATGTCGTCAGCTCGACGAGCGTTCCCAGATACAGAACCGCCACACGGTCGGAAATATGTTTAACCATCGACAGATCATGCGCAACGAAAAGATAGGTCAGACCCATCTTCTTCTGTAAGTCCACAAGCAGGTTGACGATCTGCGCCTGAATCGAAACGTCGAGTGCGGAGATCGGCTCATCGAGAACGATGAATTCCGGCTGCACGGCAAGCGCACGCGCGATACCGATTCGCTGGCGCTGTCCGCCGGAAAACTCGTGCACGAAACGGTTCGCATGCTCGCGGTTCAGTCCGACCAGCTCCAGATATTTGTAGATCATCTCCTGGCGCTCTTTCTTATTCTTTGCCAGATGGTGAATGTCGATGCCCTCGCCGATGATGTCGGCAACGGTCATACGTGGGTCGAGCGATCCATACGGATCCTGGAAGACCATCTGTACCTGTTTTTTGAAGGCAAACCGCTCTTTTCCGTTTAACGCATGGACATCGGTTCCCTTGTAGAGCACCTGTCCGTCTGTCTTGTCATACAGGCCGATGCACGTACGGCCGCACGTTGTCTTTCCGCATCCGGATTCGCCAACCATTCCAAGTGTCTCACCTTTGTAGATATCGAAGGAGACATCATCCACGGCCTTTAAGGTCGCATGGTTTCCGACCTGAAAATATTTTTTCAGATGGGAAACGGAAAAAAGCACTTCTTTTTCGTTATTTTCCATTACAGTTCTCCTCCTTCCAGATTTGGCATTTCTACTTTTGGTGCCATCGGGTGATGGAGCCAGCAGGCAGCCTTATGCTCGCCGCCGAATTCCGTTGCCTCCGGCATCTCTTCCTTACAGATCGGCATACAATAGCTGCACCGCGTGCAGAACGGACATCCGACCGGCGGGTTTAAAAGATCCGGCGGAGTTCCCGGAATTGTCGCGAGTTCCTGCTTGTTTTTCAGATCCAGACGCGGTACGGAACGGATCAGCGCCCAGGTATACGGGTGACGCGGACGATAGAAAATATCCTCACACGTTCCGCTTTCCACGATAATACCGGAATACATGACAGCAATCTTCTGTGCGATATTCGCCACAACACCAAGATCATGTGTGATCATGATAACGGACGTCTGGTTTTTCTTCTGCAGATTCTTGATAATATCGAGAATCTGTCCCTGAATTGTCACATCGAGTGCGGTCGTTGGCTCGTCACAGATCAGAATTTTCGGATCACAGGCAAATGCAATCGCGATCATAACACGCTGACGCATACCGCCGGAAAATTCGTGCGGATACTGTCTGACACGTTTTTCCGGCTCCGGGATGCCGACCATGCGCAGCATCTCGACAGCCTCCTTTGCCGCTTCCTGTTTTGTCATGTTTTTGTGACCCATCAGATTTTCCATAATCTGTTTTCCGACACGCATCGTCGGGTTTAAGGAAGCCAGCGCATCCTGGAAAATGATTGCACACTCGCCGCCTTTGTAATGCTGCCACTGTTTTTTGTTGTATTTCAGAATATTCTCTCCATGATAGAGAATTTCACTGTTCTCTTTAATCTCACCCTGCGGCGCCTTGATGAGGCCCATGATGGATTTCGCCGTTACAGATTTTCCGCAGCCGGATTCGCCCACAATTGCGAGCGCCTGACCTTTCTCGAGAGAAAACTGTACACCGCGGACTGCCTTTACTTCACCGGCATAGGTGTGATAAGAGACTCTTAAGTTTTTTACTTCCAGAATCGGATTGTTTTGTTCGTTCATATCGTTATCTCCCACTTATTACTGGCGAAGTCTCGGATCCAGGGCATCGCGCAGGCCGTCTCCCAGAAGGTTGAATGCCATAACGATGATACAGAGCACGAGACATGGGAACAGAAGCTGTGACGGATAGAAATCCATGTTCTGCTGTCCCATCGAAATCAGGACACCAAGGCTGATCGACGGTGCCTTGAGGCCGATGCCGAGGAAGCTAAGACCTGCCTCCGTAAAAATAAACATCGGGATTGCCGTCGCCGTATCCAGAATCAGGATACCCAGCATATTCGGTACATAGTGTTTTAAGATGATGCGGAGCGGTTTTGCACCGAGCACCTCCGCCGCGTAAACGTATTCCGTCTCACGGAGCTGTTTGATCATACCGCGCACCTGACGTGCCGTGTTACACCATGCGGTGACACTAAGCGCGACCAGAAGTGCAAACAGGTTATTTCCAAGAATCATCATGATCAGAATCGTAAGAAGCAGAGACGGAATCGAGTTGATAACCTCGATGATCCGCATCAGAACCTCATCGACCCAGCCGCCGAAATGTGCCATCAGCGCGCCATATACCGTTCCGATGATGAGTTTGATTGCCGTTGCAACGATCGCGATGATCAGTGATGCCCGCGCGCCGACCCAGACTCTTGAGAAGAGATCACGTCCCAGGTTGTCGGTTCCAAACCAGTATTTTGACGATACGCCCTGGTTTTTCTCGGCGATATTCATGGATACATAATCATATCCTTTGATATGCGGTCCGATGATGACCATGACAAGCAGAATGCCGAGCACAACAAGAGATCCCATTGCGATCGGATTTTTGCGGAGCCGTCTCCAGGCGTCCTGCCAGTAGGAAATGGTCGGGCGGTCAATCCGGTTCGCATCTTCCTCGGTGTATCCTATTACTTTAAATTTTTCCGGTGTTAATGCTGCCATAATATCCTCCTTATCTGCTCTTTCCTGTCAGACTGATTCTCGGGTCAACGACCACGTACAGCAGGTCCGTGATAAAGAGAACACCGATGTAAAGTGCTGCGATAATAACCGTCTCTCCCATGATAATGGAAAGATCCTGGTTATTGACCGCCGTCACATAATACTGTCCGATTCCCGGGATGGAAAAGATGCTCTCGATGAAGAAGGAGCCTGTGATACACATGGCAACCGACATCGGAAGCTGTGTGATAACCGGGATAAACGAGTTCCGAAGGATATGGCGGCGGATAATCTGTCCGCGGCTTAAGCCCTTCGATTCAGCAGTCAGCACGTAATCCTGATTGATCACATCGAGCATCGAGGTTTTCAGCAGACGCGCATACGTTGCGATATAAGAAAAGCATCCTGTCAGGGTCGGAAGAATCGTGTATTCCCATCCTCCGAACCACAGATCCTTTCCCGCAGGCCAGCCGATCGTCGGCAGAACCTTCAGGTTACCTGCGAAAATTTTCTGAAGCATCAGACCAAAGATCAGGTTCGGAATGGAAATCAAGAGGACCGACAGGGCGATCACCATATAGTCCCAGAAGCTTCCCCTCCTCATTGCCGCAAGAATTCCAAGCAGCAGACCGATCGTGATACCGGCCAGCACCTGCTGGATACCAAGGCGGGCGGATACCGGAAGACGGTCATGAATCAGCTTCTGTACCGTCTGTCCCGCATAGACAACAGATTCCCCGAACTCTCCCTTGCAGATTCCCTTCATTGTGATCACATAGCGCTCCATCATCGGCTTGTCGAGACCGTAGCGCTTATAGAGGTTTTCCTTTACGGTCGGCGAGAGCTTGCTCGCACGCTCCGTCAGCGGATCTCCCGGAACCGCTTCCAGAAGGAAAAACGTGGCCGTTGCAATCAGAAACAGTGTGATCAGCATTTCCGCGAAACGGCGCAGTAAATATTTTGGCATAAAAATCCTCTCCCTGTCCGGTCTTTTCCGACCGGAAATTTTTATTATGATAGCGAAAGAAGAGCCTATTGTTTCATAAGCCCTTCTTCCCTCATTTCTTCTGTTTTGCTGCTTTTTTATTTCTGTACAGTTGCTCTGTAAAGCTCCTGGCTTGCGCCGAAGGAGGATGTGTAGAAATCTTTTACCCAGTTCTGATAATAGTAATGTTTATCAGAGTAGTACAGCGGTGCAACACCACAATCCTGTGCAACCAGCAGATCTTCCAGCTTCTGGTAAATCTCAAGGCGTTTTGCGTTGTCGTTCTCTCCGGTCAGAGAATCGATCAGGCTGTCGTACTCGCTGTTGCTATAGAGGCCGTAGGAATCATAAACGCCTGTCTTCATGATGTTCAGGAAATCCAGCGGATCGTTGTAATCGCTGAACCATCCGCCTACAAAGATATCGTAGTTCTTGTTGTCGCGCTCGTTTGCAAACATCTGGTAATCGCCAACGGTGTTCAGCTCTACCTTTACGCCCAGATTCTGGGAAATGGACTGCTGCAGGTACTCTCTCTCGAGCTGATTCTCGGTAGCAGAACCCTGGGACAGCAGTGTAATGGTGATGTCTTCCGGTTTGTCGGTGATACCAAGCTCATCAAGGCCTTTCTGGAACAGTGCTTTTAGCTTGTCTGCATCTCCTGCATACTGCTCATATTCCTCTTTCATGGTCTCCGACGCCTGCTTGCGGTAGGAAGTTCCGTCGAGCGTGATCGCCGGGGAAACGAAGCCGTAAGCTGCGGTGTATCTTCCGTAAACAGCTGATACCATCTCCTCACGGTTGATGGAGTAGGAAATTGCCTTGCGGATGTTTACGTTTTTCATCAGACCGGATTTTCCGCCCTCAGACTGCTCGTAGCACAGAACCATAGTTCCCGGGTACTCGGTGGTCATGGTCTGCATATTGCCTGCTTCTACTTCTTTGTCATATTTTGCAATGTAATCGCCTGCTGCATCGAAAACGTCCAGCTGTCCGTTATCGAACATGGTTGCTGCTGTTGCGTTCTCTGCTACACAGTACCAGTTTACCTGATTCAGTTTTACGTTGTCCTTATCCCAGTACTGGTCATTCTTTACCCATGTCATGGAGTTATCTTCTACCAGGTTTGTCATGGCAAACGGTCCGTTGTAGACACATTTTGTCCAGTCTTTTCCCCACTGGTCTCCGGCTGCCTCTGCGACATCCTGACGGGTCGGGTAAAGCGGAGTTGCTACCAGCTTGGACTGGAAGGTCGGATCCGCTACCTTTAAGGTAACCTCGAAGGTGTAATCGTCAACTGCTTTGATTCCGATCTCATCGGCAGAACCCTGTCCGTTATAATACTCCTCTGCTCCTACTACGTTAAACAGGAAGAAAGAATAGGAATATCCGTATTCCGGATTTAACAGACGTTTCCAGCCGTACTCATAATCTGCTGCGGTAACCGGCTGTCCGTCGGACCATTTTGCATCCTTTCTCAGATGGAAGGTATAAACCAGTCCGTCGTCGGATACGTCCATGGATTCTGCACCGGCGTACTCGAAACGGTCTCCGTTCTCATCTGCTACGTCACGCATCAGTCCTTCGTAGCACTCTGCCATCATCCAGCGCCATCCCATATCCTGTACATCGAAGTTGTTTCCAAAGGATACCGCGCGAAGATTGATCTGTCCGTCCACTTCACCTGCAGTCTCCGGTGCTGCTGAATCCGCTGCTCCAGTACTGGTTGATGCCGCTGTAGCATTGTCAGCAGTTGCTACCTGTGCCTCTCCGCTGCTTCCGCATCCGGCCAGAAGACCGGCTGCCATGCATCCTGCCAAAAGCAGAGAAACGACTTTGTTTCTTTTTCTCATTGGTGTTCCTCCTTTGTTTTCCGCAGACCCTCCCCGGCTGATCCGGCTATGTCTGCACACGGGCCATTGTTTTTCATATAATTATCCTGAATTTTTTCTCTTATTCGGACAATAGCACGAAATAATACCTTGTTTTTTCAATCTTTTCACGTGATTTTAGCCCAACTTTTATCAGAATATCGAAAAATATCTTTTTTGTCAATCTTTTTTCCTACACATTTTGTATTTTTTAAGTGCGCAACAATTCGGTATCAAAAGGAAAAGAAGGAGGCTGCCGTCGCACACAGCATTCTCCTTCTTCTTTTTCTTTCTTTTTCTTGCTTTTTCTTGCTTCTTCTTTTTCTTTGCTTTTTCTCTTTTATTCCGCTTTTGCATCCATCTGCCGCAGGCTGTGGATCAGCTCCTCACAGATCTCCAGCTCGCTCTTTCCGTCCGTCTCGATGATAATGTCGGCTGCGGCCTCATATTTCTCACGGCGCTTGCTCATCAGATCTGCGATAAACGGAACGGTTTTGTTGTTCTCGATCAGCGGTCTGTCGTGGCTGTCTTTGACACGGTCTAAAATCGTCTCCGGCTTTGCAGTCAGAAGAACAACGCGGCCGTTCTTTTTCATCTCCGCAACGTTACACTCACGCATCGGAGTTCCGCCGCCGCACGAAATGACAACGTTTGTTCTCGACTGCATTTCAATCAGAAGATTCGTCTCGCAGTCACGGAAATACTGTTCGCCGTAAGTCTCAAAAATATCGGAGATGCTCATACCGGCACGCTCTGCGATGATCTGATCCATCTCGATGATATCCATGGCAAACACGGTTTTGAGATAATCGGAAATGGTGCTCTTTCCGGCTCCCATGAAGCCAATCAGTACAATATTATAATTGAACAGCTTTCTTGCCTGAATCTTTTTACTGTTTCTTGTGATGCTCTCGAAAACATCCGCAACTTCGTTTTTATGGCGTTTTTCCTGCATCCGGCGTTCCAGCCATTCCTTCTGTTTTGCTTCCTGCTCCGGCTGGAGAATCGGCACGTTATTTGCTTCTTTATATACCATAATGTCCTCGACAATACGGTTTCTCATAAGCAGTGCATCCAGAATAATCTCATCGCACTGTCCAAGACTCTCTCGTAATACTTCCAACTGATTCATGATATTTATCCTTTCCAGACTTGTGTGTACTTGTTCGCACAGCCCTCTTCCGGTATTTTTGTCGTATTTTTTGACATTTTCTGTTATTATAGCAGTTGTCCTCCGGAATCACAACAAAAATTTGCACAAAAGTGCGAAAAGCCCATGGAATCTTTTCAGGAATCCATGGGTTTTGGTATATTTTTATTTAAAATCGTCTTTCGAATCCGCATGATACCTGTTCTCCCAGGCATCTTCTGTGGATAACTTCTCATCAGAGTTCAGAAAACTCAGCTCTGCCCCCCCCCCCGATTTCAGATTCTTTTTCAGCTTTTCAATCTGAATCGAAGTCTGTTTTTCTTCGGATATGGTGTTCAGCTCCTCGCAGATGGCATCTTTGATATCGAGCAGACACTCGAGCATCAGCGGGCTGAAGGCACCGCACTCGCCGTTCAGGATCATCTCGATGGCTTTCTCGTGCGTGTATGCCGATTTGTAGACACGCTCGCTTGTCAGCGCATCGTAAACATCGGCAATCGATACAACCTGGGCTGCAATCGGGATCTCCTCACCTTTTAAGCCGTCCGGGTAACCCTTTCCGTCGTACCGCTCATGATGCCAGCGACAGATCTGGTACGCAATCTGTACCAGCTTCTCGTCCTGATACAGTTCCAGGCTCTTCAGCATGGACGCTCCGATCAGGGTATGTTTCTTCATCTCCTCGAACTCTTCTTTCGTCAGCCTTCCCGGCTTATTTAAAATGTTCTCGTCAATGCCCATCTTTCCGATATCGTGCAGCGCGGATGCCGTTGTGATCATCAGCTGATCGGACCAGCTTAAGTGGTAGCGGTCTGTCTTCTGTACCAGACGCTCGAGGAGCATACTGGTCAGAACGTTGATGTGGTGGACATGAAGTCCGCTCTCGCCATTCCGGAATTCCATGATATGGCTCAGGATACTGATCATCATCTGATTGTTTTTCTCTTTTTCGTAAATCTGCTCGGTGACGAGCGTCACGAGACGGCGCTGTTTTGCATATAATTTGATCGTGTTGAAGACACGCTGGTAAACAACTTTTGCATCAAACGGACGACTGATATAATCGGATACACCCTGCTCATACGCACGGCGCACAAATGCGGTGGAATCCTCGCTCGATATCATGATGACCGGAACCTCTTCGATCCAGTGGTTGCGGTTCATGTAGTCAAGCACTCCGAAACCGTCCATGCCCGGCATGACGATATCCAGGAGGATCAGCGCAAGGCCTGTTCCGTATTCTTCCAGCAGACGCAGGCACTCTTCGCCGGTGGAAGCCTCGATGATATCGTATTCATCCTGCAGAATCTCCGAGAGGATGATACGGTTCATCTCGGAATCATCCACGATCAGGATGCGCTGTTTTTCTCTGCGGTTTTCCTGACGGACAACATCGTCCTGACAACCCAGGATCTGGTCTTTCTCGGTGACAACCATGTTTTTCCGTTGTTTTGCAAGATACATCAGCTGGTCGGCACGCATCGCAGCTTCGCCGATCGTCTCATCTCTTGTCAGAACACCTCCTACGCTGACGGAAAGACGCATCTTCGAGTAGCCCGGCACCTGTGCCTCATGGATCTGTGACTGAATCTGTTTTAATTTCTGTACAAAGTTTTCCTCATCCATCTCCGGCAGAACCAGCAGAAATTCGTCTCCTCCTAAGCGGATCAGACGGTCGGTACGTCGGGTGCAGCGGTTGACGGTCTTTACAATGGTGTCAAGCGCCATATCTCCGGCATTGTGGCCGTATGTATCGTTGTATAATTTGAAATCATCGAGATCGATCATGGCTACGCCGCAGCAAAAGCTGGCGTCCCGGATCTGGTCTTCGAAGTAGCGGCGGTTGAATACTCCGGTCAGCGCGTCACGATACAGCTCTTCGCTGTAGCTGTTCAGCTTGCTTACCAGATTCTGGCGTCCTTCGGAGTCCATCAGTGTTTCATCGTCGAGACGGTTGATCATCTCGATCACGCATGGTTCTCCTTCGATCTCCACGTATCTTGCAATGACCTGATACACATTCGACGCAATGCATTCCAGTTTTGATTTCTGCGATTTCTCCCGCAGGGCTTTTTCGGAAATACAGTTAAGGCACGGCATCGCTTTGTTCCATACTGTATAGCATTCACACAGCTTGCCATTCTCTTCATCGATAATAAAATCTCCGATCTCATCCGGACGGAGAACCCGCACATACATGAAAATATTCTTCAGATGTTCCACCAGACTGTCTGCCTGTTCCTGTGTCATCTGAACATCCTTAGAAGGCTCTTTCTTACTTATTTTTTCACATTCCGGCAATTCGGTCTGATTCATCTGTTTCCCTCTCTTCTCCCCGGTACACACAAAACTTCATTACCCCTTTGTGTGCTTCCGCGTTTTGCTACATTTTCCCATTTTAATTACAGTTATACATAATAGTGTAACGATTGTTTCCCGTTTCGTCAAGAAAAAAGTGTACAAAAACCGTCCTGTAATGGAAATTTATTCAAAAAAACCGACCGGTTTTACGCGGTCGGTTTTTTCTTCTTATCATAGAAGACACGGCTGTATAACTGCGGATAGATGTTGCTGCAGGAGAGCGCCGGTCCTTCAATATAGCGGTAATGATCGAAATCGTAAACACCGTAATCCGGCTCGGAGTTATCCAGCCAGAAAGCATTGATGCCGTAATCGTAGTAGTTCTTCTTGCATACGTTCCAGACATATTTTCTTGTCTCCGGATTGAACACGTCGATCTCAACGCAGTCACCCTGGAAATCGTATGTCTGCTTTTTCGCGCAGACTGTCCCTGTATGTTTTTCATTTTATTAGATTTTTTGTCTGTTTCTTGAAGTTTTTATCCGATTTCTAACACTATTTTGATCTTTTTACCAAATTTGCGGAATGGGCTTTATTTTTAACTGCACAAATTCCATTTCTTATGATAGAATATTTACGAAAAAATAAAGTATCTGATTCACTATACTTTGATTCACAATAAAATGAGGGAGTAATCCATGATTCAAACGAAAGATTCGAACTTAACCTTCCGCCCGCTGACCATCGACGACGCAGAGCAGTACAATGCACTTCTGCGCTACGCCTTTCAGGTTACAGAGCAGGAGCTTTCCGAAAGCGGATGGAAAGACGATGAAATCAAGCAGTCCAAATTCCCGGTTCTCGTCCGTGCCGATGTGCTCGGCTGTTTCTGCGAGGAGGATCTGGTATCACAGTTCGCGGTTTATCCGCTGGACATGAATATCTACGGTGTCCGCTATCCCGTTGGTTTTGTCACCAGCGTCTGCACCTACCCGGAATACACCGGCCAGGGCATCATGAAAAAGCTGATGATCCGGAGTCTCACGCGCATGCGGGAAAACCACCGTTCCTTTGCGCTTCTCTATCCCTACTCCATTCCGCTCTACCGGAATCTCGGATGGGAAATCATTTCCAATAAGATGACGTACACCATCAAGGACACGCAGGTGCCGCGGAAACTCAAAGCCCCTGGCTATGTGCGCCGCGTGGCATGGGATGACAAGGATTTCAAGGAACTACATACCAAATTTGCTTCGAAGACGCACGGCTGCCTCTACCGCAACAATCTGGCGTGGGAAGAATATTTCCGCTGGGATGAGGATGATACCGTCGTTGCGATCTACTATTCCGCTGATGATGTGCCGTACGGCTACATGGTCTATCTGATCAGCTCCGATATCATGCATATCAAAGAGATGATCTATCTGAACCGCGAAGCGCAGCTGGGACTCTGGGAGTATATTCATGCGCACGATTCCATGATCGATGAGGTCAAAGGAAATAACTACTACAGTGAACCCATCGCGTTCGAGCTTGAGGACAGCGATATCAAAGAAACGATTCGCCCATACTCGATGGGGCGTATCATCGATGTCGTGCAGTTTATGGAACATTACGCCTGCGACCCGGACGAGCCGGATGTGTGTATCCGTTTTGAGATCGAGGATGAGCTGCTTCCGTGGAACAATGACAGCTTCACATTCTTCTTTGAAAAAGGACACTGTGTGCCGACCGACCGCGAGCCGGACCATGTGATGAAAATGACGATCGCATCGCTCACGACACTGCTGCTCGGCTACAAGACGGCTTCCAAGCTGTATGAGATGGCGCGCATCGAAACGACGCCACAGACTGTGGAATGCCTGGATGACCTGCTCTTCCACCATATTCCATATGTTTCGGACTATATTTAATTTATTTTACGCATTGCAAAAGAGGGACTCCCGTGAAAGGAATCCCTCTTTTTCTATGTAACATTTTTTAGTTTTCTTCCAGTTTGATTTTCTCCTGCAGCACAACGCAGCCTGCCATATCGCCGATGACGTTGACGCATGTGGCACCCATGTCACACAGTGTATTGATACTGATGTAAACGCCCATGACGCCGGCCGGAAGACCTGCCATCGTGGCGAGTGCTGCGAACGATGCGATCGCACCGCCCGGGATACCCGGTGTTCCGACAGAAAGCAGGACGTTGGCAAGCAGAATGATCACCATCATCGAAATGCTGACGCTGATGCCGCAGGCATTTGCGAAGAACATGATCATAAACGACATCAGGATCGATACCGCATCCATGTTGACGGTGGCACCGAGCGGGATTGCAATACTGCTGATCTGGTTCGAAACGCCGAGTTCTTTCTCGACACAGCGCTTGCTGATTGGGATCGTCGCGGAACTGGAACATGTTCCGAATGCATTCAGGGCTGCCGGCATGATCGCCTTAAAGAACTTGACCGGACTCGTCTTTCCGATGAGTTTTACAGCGCCGCCGTAGACGACGATCGCAAATCCATAGAATGCCACATACAGAATGATGAGCTGGGTTGCCAGGGAAACGATGGTTTTGGTTCCGTTTGCCTCGACAACCGGCACGATCGTACAGAAGACACCGATCGGGGTGAAGTACATAACGGTGCTGATGACTTTTAAGCAGACCTCATTCAGGGAGTCGATCACGTTTAAGAGCGGCTGTCCCTTCTCTCCGACCGCAATCAGCGTAAAGCCGACAACGACAGCGAACACGAGTACCTGGAGCATGTTGCCCTCCGCAAATGCTTTCACCGGGTTGGACGGGATCAGGTTTTTGATCGTGTCGAGGATGCTGGTCATCTCGGTCGCCTGGATATCGGAAGTTGCCATCTCAAAATGGACTCCCTTTCCGAGGCGGATCAGTCTTGGAATGATAATGCCGACTGCACTTGCAATCGCGGTGGTGCACAGGAAGAAAATCATCGAGTAGCCGGTGATCTTACCTGTCGTTTTTGCATTTCCGATGCTGCAGATGCCCATGACAATTGAGCAGAATACCATCGGGAAAATCATCATATTCAAGGCGTTCATGTAGATGCCGCCGATGACGCCGGTTACGGTCAGAATCGGCGTAAAGCGGTCCGCCAGAAGAAGTCCGGTTAAAATACCGAGAAGCAGTCCGGTAAAGATCGCACCTGTAATATGCTTCTGATACCATGCATAAAACTTTTTCATATGTTCTCTCTTCTCTCCTTTTTCACAGAGTAAGAGGCAGGTGTCCCTGTATCTTCTACCTGCCTCTTCGCATACAGCCATCTTATCACACAACCGCGGATAATTCCACCTAAAAATGGATTTATCCGCGGTTTTTCTGGCTTTTTGTCTTTTTTCTCTTTTTTATACGGCTGCTGCCCGGCTGTGGACTTTCTTCCGCACAATCAGATAGCAGATCACCTGCAGGATAATCGTGATGATCCACGATCCCGGATACGAAATGAACAGCACATACAGCGAGCGGTGCTGCGGGAAAATGCCGAAGATCCACACGATTCGCGTTCCGACCGTTCCGATGACGGACAGAATCATCGGCACCGCCGAGCATCCCATACCGCGCAGGGCTCCCGGGAAGAGGTCCATGATGCCGCAGAGGAAATACGGAACCGTCGTGATCGACAGAATTTCCATACCGCAGCGGATAACCTCCGGGTCCCCGGTGTAAATCTGCAGGATTTCCGTACCGAACAGATACGCGCCGCCACCCATCACCAGTGCGATGCCGCTGGAGAGAATCAGGCAGTCGATCAGCACCTTATCCATTCGTTTGTATTTTCCGACACCGTAGTTCTGGCTTGTGAAGCTCATGCACGCCTGGGTGACGGAGTTGACTGAGGTGTATAAAAATCCCAGCACATTGTTGGCCGCCGTGTAGCCTGCCATTGCAATCGAACCGAAGGAATTGACGGATGACTGCAGCAGCACGTTCGAGAAGTTGATAACGGTACTCTGAATACCCGCCGGGATGCCGACCTGGAAAATCGGGATGATGTAATCCTTTTTCAGGCACAGCTTCGAGAACCGGAGCTGATAACTTCCCTCGCTCTTATAGAGGCACCGCAGAACCAGCAAGCAGGAGATCGCCTGCGAAACCACCGTTGCAATCGCCACACCTGCCACGCCGAGACTGAACACAATCACGAGGAACATATTCAGACCAGCGTTGATCACACCCGATACAATCAGGAAATACAGCGGCCGCTTCGTGTCGCCGACGGCACGCAGAATCGCCGCACCGTAGTTGTACAGCATGAAAAACGGCATTCCCATAAAGTAAATTCTCATATACAATGCCGACTGATCAATGACATCCGCCGGTGTATCCATCAGCTCCAGCGCGCCTTTTGCAAAAAATACGCCCACAAACGCCATCACAACGCCGCTGATCAGCGCCAGCATGATCGATGTATGTACCGTTTCCGACATCTCCCGGTCGCGCCCCGCCGCATAATACCGCGCCGCCAGTACATTCGCACCGAGTGAAATTCCCATAAACAGGTTGATGAACACGTTGATGAGTGCCGTTGTCGATCCGACAGCCGCAAGCGCCTGGCTTCCGCTGAACCGTCCGACGACGATGATATCCACCGCGTTGAACATCAGCTGCAGAATGCCGGACACCATCAGCGGCAGCGAAAAGGAAATCAGCTTGTCCATAATCGTGCCGTTGCACATGTCGATTTCATATTTGTTCTTTTTCAAAAATACTCCTCCTTCTTTTGTAGCAGATATGCAGTCTTACACCGCAGACATATACAGAAATGATACCACTTTTTTCCGGTTCTGCACAGAGACTTTCCATAATTTATTGACTTCTGTAAAGTCCACAGGTAAAATAAATACAATTACAGTTTTTCTGTATATAAATCAAGGACAGGAGAAAACCTATGAAAAAAATATGGATTACAGGTGCCGAAGGCCACATCGGTACTGCCCTTCTGGAACTGCTGGAGGGTGTGGAATATCAGCTTCTTCCGACGGATATTCACGAGGTTGATATTACCAAAATCGATGAAGTCACACAGTTTGTTTATGTCAACCGTCCCGACGTTATCATCAACTGCGCCGGTATGACCGACGTTGCCGAGTGTGAAAAAAACCTCGACGAAGCCTATCGTGTCAATGCCATCGGTGTGCGCAACGTAGCGCTTGCCGCCAATGATATCGACGCAAAGGTTATTCAGATCTCAACGGATGATGTTTTCGACAAGGAATCCCGCATCCCGTACAACGAGTTTGATACCGTGCATCCGCGTACGATCTACGGAAAATCAAAAGAGGCCGGAGAGAAAATCCTGACACAGCTTTTGAACCGCTTTGTCATCATCCGAAGCTCCTGGATTTACGGGATCGGCCGCGATTTTGTGGATGAAGTACTCCGCAATGCGGCAAAAGGCGGCACGATGGAGGTTCCAAACAACCAGTATGCGGCTCCAACCAGTGCTTTTGAGCTTGCGCGCGTGATCTGCCACTTTATCGACAGCGAGGAGTATGGTCTGTACCACGTTGTCTGCCCCGGAAGCTGCAGCCGCTATGAGTTTGCAAGAACCATCCTCGAGTATACCGGAAAAACCGGTGACCTTGATCTCTACCCGGTTGTCGCACGCGATGATGTCCGCCCGACCTATTCTGTTCTGGACAACATGATGCTCCGCCTGACCGGTATTCCTGAGCCGCTCGACTGGAAAACGGCACTGAAAGAATATCTCGAAGAAACCGGAGGAATCGAATAATGGTCCGAAACAGAAAAGAAACAACGGAAAAGTCAAAAAAGAAGCCCGGGCTTTCCACCCAGATTTTTATTGCCCTGCTGGCCGGTGCGCTGCTCGGCGTGGTGATTCACTATTGGATCCCGTCCAGCTATATCAAGGACACCGTCATCGTAGAAGGTGTGCTGTATGTCATCGGACAGGGCTTTATCCGCCTGATGCAGATGCTTGTCGTACCGCTTGTCTTCTGCTCCCTCGTCTGCGGAAGTATGTCCATCGGAGACAGCAAAACCCTCGGAAAGGTCGGCGTAAAAACGATCGGCTTTTACCTTGTTACCACAGCACTTGCCGTCTGCATCGCACTTGGAACCGCCCTGCTCATTCACCCGGGTCTCGGACTTAACATGAGTGCGGTTCAGAAAGCCGACCTGTCCTCGACAGCAGCAGATTCCAGCGTCAGCCTGGTGGATACACTGCTCAACATCATCCCGAAGAACCCGATTGGTTCCATGGCAAACGGCGATATGCTTCCCATCATCGTATTCGCCCTGTTTGTCGGTGTAATGCTGGCAAAGCTCGGAAACCGTGCTTCGGTCGTTTCCAACTTTATCAGCCAGTTTAACGATGTCATGATGGAAATGACCATGACGGTCATGAAGGTGGCCCCGGTCGGCGTTTTCTGTCTGATTGCACGTACCTTTGCAACGGTCGGCTTTTCTGCGTTCGCACCGATGCTGAAATACATGGGAAATGTAACACTGGCGCTGGCACTGCAGTGCTTCATCATTTATCAGGTTCTTCTGTTCGTATTCACACGGCTGAATCCGATTAAATTCGTGAAGAAATTCCTTCCGGTTATGGGATTTGCATTTTCCACCGCAACCTCCAACGCGACAATCCCGATGTCGATTGATACCCTGAACAAAAAGATGGGTGTCTCGAAGCAGATTTCTTCGTTCACCATTCCGCTCGGCGCAACCATCAACATGGATGGTACCTCCATTATGCAGGGTGTCGCTGTCATCTTCATCGCAGAGGCATACGGTATTCATCTGACTCCGGCAAACCTCGCAACGGTTGTTGTTACCGCAACACTGGCTTCCATCGGTACCGCCGGTATCCCAAGCGTCGGACTTGTTACCCTGGCTATGGTACTGAATTCCGTCGGACTGCCAACGGAGGGTATCGCTCTTATCATGGGTATCGACCGTATTCTCGATATGCTGCGTACCGCCGTCAACATCACAGGCGATGCTGTCTGCACAACGATTGTCAGCCATCAGGAAAAGGCGCTCAACCGCGAAGTGTTCAATCGCGATTAACCGCAATGAACCGCTTACGCGCTTACGAAAAGCCCTTTTCAGGCATGCCTACGGCAAGAAAGAATCCTGTAAATTACAAAAACGCGTTCCCGTTTTCGGAAACTCCTGTGGTTTCCGGCGGGAACGCGTTTTTCTTATCTCATTTCTCTGTTACAGTTCAAATGCCTGGCGGATGCTGTCGTAATGCAGGAATTTTCCTTCTGCGGCGTATCCTTTGATTTCGTCCAGCGTAGCAAAACGGTAGCCGTCCGTTTCTTCCTCCTGAAGGTGAAGATCCTCGTCTTTGACATCCATCACGAAGCGATAGACATCGACAAAGTAGTTGTCTCCCTCATCCGGGTTGATACGCCGGTAAGTGAAGAGGTAGCCGCCGTCTGCCTTGCTCACATCGAGTCCGATTTCCTCTCTGACCTCACGGCGCACGGCCTCCCAGGAGCTCTCTCCTGCCTGTGCCGCGCCGCCGGAAACCTCCCACCAGCCCGGTGCCCAGGCTTTCGTCATGACACGTTTTGTGATAAGAAAGGTCCCATCCGGTCTTGCGATTACGCCGAGTACGGTCAGGTGAAACTCGCCCGGCTTCATATGCCAGTCATTCCGTTTCATCGTGCGGCCGGTCGGCTGTTTGTTTTCATCATAGATATCCCAGAGTTCCATATCGTGTTTTCTCCTGTCGAACTTCTTCCGAGCCCCATCTCGATTTTTCTTCCCTTTCGCATGGTTCTGAATCATTACAGATACTGTTTAATCTCTTCCATCACATTTTCCAGCGGAATCTGTGTTTTCAGAGTCTTATCGCGGGATGCAACCTCGACAACGCCCTGTTTCATGTTTTTCGGGCTTACGATGATGCGCAGCGGAATGCCGAGCAGATCGGCATCGGCAAACATTACGCCGGCTCTGACGCTTCTGTCGTCGTAGATCACTTCGATGCCTGCATTCTGCAGATCCTCGTACAGCTTGTCCGCATATGCTCTGACTTCCTCGTCATCGACGCGGACTGCACAGAGGTGTACCTGCCACGGAGCGATAGCTTTCGGCCAGATCGGGCCGTACTCATCGTGATGTGCCTCGCAGACCGATGCTGCCAGACGGCCGACACCGATACCGTAGCATCCCATGATCGGGGTCTTGCTCTCGCCGTTTGCATCGACATAGGTCATATTCATGGATTTTGTATATTTGGTTCCAAGCTGGAAGATATTTCCGACCTCGATACCTCTGGAGATCTTCACGGTCTTTTTGCCGCATTTCGGGCAGATGCCGCCCTCCTGGATTTTTGCAAAATCGTGATACTCGGCATTCGGAACGTCGCGCTCCATGTCGAGTCCTTTGTAATGATGCTCTGCCTCGTTGGCTCCGCAGGAAAGGTTATTTCTTCCCTCGAGGGATTTATCGTAGAGAACAACGGCATCTCCGTTCACCTTCAGGTTCACAGGTCCGATATAGCCTGCGTTCAGTCCGCATTCTTCGGTGATCACGGCTGCGTGAACCTGCTCGCCGAGGAAGTTGACCAGCTTCGTCTCGTTGACTTCGAGATCGCCGCGGATGAAAAGGACAACGTATTTATCATCAACATTCTGCTGATAAACAACGGCTTTGCAGGAGTTCTTTGTCTCGTCTCCGAAGAAATTGCAGACGTCTTCAATGGTGTGGACGTTCGGTGTATAAACCTTTTCGAGTGCAGCGGATTCTGCATCTCTTGCGATGTCGGAAATGTTCTCAGCTGCCTCCATGTTGGCTCTGTAATCGCAGGAATCACACAGAACGATGGAATCCTCTCCGACCGGAGTCAGAAGCATGAACTCGTGGGAGATATTTCCGCCCATCATACCGGAATCGGATTTGACAGATACCACCTCCGGCACGCCGACACGCTCGAAGATGCGCTCGTATGCTGCGTGGCATTTCTCGTAATACTGCTCCAGATCTTCCTGGCTGGTATGGAAGGAGTAAGCATCCTTCATCGTAAACTCACGCACACGGATCAGTCCGGCTCTCGGACGGGCCTCATCACGGAATTTTGTCTGGATCTGATAGATCATAAACGGATATTTGGTGTAGCTCTGTGCATACTCGCGTACAAGGTGTACGGCTGCCTCCTCGTGGGTCATGCCGAGTACCATTTTGGCATTGTTGCGGTCGGTGAAGCGCAGCAGCTCATCGCCGATGCTATCGTAACGGCCGGACTCATCCCACAGAGAAGCAGGCATGACAACCGGAAACTGCACCTCCTGGCCGTCGATTTTGTCCATCTCCTCGCGCAGGATCTGCTCGATTTTGCGCACAATGCGGCGCAGCGGCAGATAGGAAGAATAGATTCCGTTTGCCATATATTTGATGTATCCGCCTTTTACCATAATAGCATGGCTGTCGATGACACAGTCAGCAGGTCTTTCTTTGAAGCGCTCTCCTACTAATTTTTCAAGTTTCATTTTCTGATTTCCTCCTTATTCTTTGGGTTTTCAACATCTGAAATCTTCCAGACGCGAGAACATTCCAGCCTGTCCGATTTTAAGCTTTTATACAACATTTTACGCATCTAACTCATCACTGAAGTAACGAGTTAGATGCTTCGTTTTCAAACAGAAAAAAGCCCTAAACCGCAAGCTGCAGTTTAGGGCGAATTTTTTTATCCGCGGTACCACCTAAATTCAGGAAAACTCCTGCACTCTGACACAAAGCATTTGTACCCCACGATTTTTGTATTTTGTAATACGCGTGATCTCTGCTCTCTGTACCTTCTCTGTAACGGGAGATCCCGGTGCAGCCTACGAAATAAATTTTTCCTGATGGATTTTCTTCTCTTCGGTGCACAGCTCCAAGACCGGTTCACGATAGATTCTGCAAAAAGCTTTCACCTGCCGCTTTCTCTCTGAATGCGCTCTGTCGCTACTGTTTCTTTTCGTCGCTTTTTCACTGCACTGATTGTAGCAGAAACCGGAAAAGAATGCAAGCCCGTTCCTTCTGCTTTTTCTGCATAAACGCCCGCCCAGGTTACAGGCCTTCCCGATACATTCTGCTGATTGCCGCCTGGGCTTCCTCAGACTGTTTTTTCTCAATCCATGCTTTGCGGTCACTCAGGATAGCCAGCATCTCATCGACAACGTCCTCGGCGCGCGGGCTTGTGACGCGGTAGAGATAGCCGAGCATCCGCGTGGCGGTAAAATCGGTGTTCATCTGGCGGTATGCAATTTCCCGGCAGAAGTCGTCCGGGTAACCGTTGTGTTTTAACGCACGGTACAATTCGTCATTTCTCGTTTCTGGCATTGCCTGTCTCCCTTTTTCCTTTAAACATTTACGTTTCCGCTGTTCAGACCTTCCGTCTTTTCCTCAAGTGGCAGCCAGTCCAGTGCCTTTTTGATCCACTCATCCCAGAAATCCCATTCATGGCCACCCTTGCTCTCATAGTAGACAATGTCCATGCCGCTCTCTTCCATCCGTTTATGGTAGAGACGGTTTACTTCCAGAAGTCCGTCCTCTGTTCCGCACGCCTGGAATACGGTCGGCACATTGACAGACGGATCTTTTTTCCGTGCTTCCTTTAACTGCTCGATAAGAACAGCCGGGTTTTTGTCACTCTTTGCTGCTTCGACCAGATTTCCGAAATAACCTTCTTCATGTGCAAAGCTGTCCGCTCTGCTCTCTTCCGGATTTTCCAGCACATGAAGTGCACCGGACAGGCAGATCACAGCCCCGAAGGTATCGTGATATTTCAGGCCATTTCTGAGTGCGCCAAAACCACCCATGGAAAGGCCTCCGATAAAGGTGTCTTCTCTTTTTCTGGACAGCGGAAACATTTTTCTTGTAATCTCAACCAGTTCTTCTCCGATAAACTGTCCGTGCATGGCACCGATGGACGGCTGATCCACATAAAACGCATTCTCGCCGGCCGGCATGACAACGGCAAGGTTTTTCTCCTCTGCCCATCTTTGGATTCTGGTTCCATGAACCCAGTCTGTCTCATTCCCAAAAATGCCATGCAGCAAATACAGCGTTTTAAACGGTTTTTCCTCGCGCTCCGGCTGCCCAAAGGTAAATTTGTCGACCGGCAGAATAACCTGCAGCGGTACGGTGCGCATTAAAGTTTTTGACATGAAGCTTACCTGAATAAATGCCATAATAAAAATCCCCCTGTGGATATATATTTTTCTTTATTTTACGCCTTATTTCCGCATTTCGTCAATGTGGAGTTTTGCGTTCCTCCGGTTCCGGCTTGCACCCCGAAGCAATTCACGATATAATCATGTTTATAGCAATCCCAGAAAATAATGCAAAAAATTCAGCACTGCAGAACGTGAATTACTGCGTCACGGATTTTCGTCGTACCCCGGTACGCCTTCAAATCCGTTCCTTGTAATTCGCGCCCTGCAGCACTGTCTTTTTTGCGTTATTTTCTGGTCTTGCTATAGTTTGAATTTTTTCTGTGACAAGATAAGGAGATTTTCTATTATGATAAAGTTGATTGCAACCGATGTCGATGGAACGCTCGTCAAAGACGGCACACTTCTGATCGACCCGGAATATATGACTGTTGTTTCCAGGCTTGTCGACCAGGGCATCCATTTTGTTGTCTGTTCTGGCCGCCAGTTTTCCAGTGAACAGAAGCTTTTCGCCCCGATCAAGGACCGCCTGCTCTACATCTCCGATGGCGGAACTGTCGTGCGCACACCGGAAAAGATTCTGAAAACATATCCGATGGAAACGGCACTCTGGAAATCCATGTGCCGCATGGTACACGACGAACTTCCGTCCTGCGACTGCTTTGCCGCCACCCCGGACTACTGCCTCGCCGAAGATGCCGGAAGCCGCATGTTTCACTGGCTCCGCGACTCCTACGGCTTCGATGTCCGCGAAGTACCGGATCTGTCGAAGGTAGAAAACGAGGACATTATCAAATTCACGATCTACCATCCAACCTCCTGTGAAGAGCTTTGCTCCCCAAATTTCATCCCGGCGTGGAAACATCAGGCAAAACTCGCTGTCGCCGGTAAGGAATGGTTGGACTGCAACGCCCGCGGCGTCAGCAAATGGACCGGTCTCTCATTTCTGATGAACTACTTTGGCCTTACCCCAGACGAAGTCTGCTGCTTCGGCGACAACCTGAACGACATCGAGATGCTTCAGAACGCCGGCGAAAGCTACGCCGTCTCCAACGCCCGAGCGGAAGTCATCGCCTCGGCAAAACACACCTGCCCGCCGTACTGGGAGAACGGGGTGCTGCAGGTTCTGAAAACGTTTTTGAAGGAAACGACAAACCCGTTTTGAATCAAAAAATCCAGGCATCCTATACGGATGTCTGGATTTTTAATTCTCTGTTCCTTTACAGTACCCCATGCGGCGCAATGCCGATAGCAAATTCAACAGCGATCGCCACAATGACTACCAGCAGCGAAATAATAAATCCGTGCAGCATCGGCTTTGCGCCGGAGCGGCAGAGGGATTTGAAATCGGTGTTCAGACCGATGGCCGCAAGGGCGGCTACCATCAGAAATTTGCTGATGGTTTTTAATGCGGCTGCTGTGCCTGCCGGGATAAGACCTAAGGAGGTCAGTGCTGACATGGCGAGAAAGCCTAAGATAAACCATGGAAAAATGGATTTGATGCTTACCTTTACGGCGGTTCCTTCTGCTGCCTGTGCCTTTCGTTTCAGATGTACGTTGATGGCGGCGAATGCCAGGACGGCTGGAATGATGGCAAGGGTCCGCGTCAGTTTTACCATGGTTGCGAAATCACCGGCAGCCTCGCTGAATGCGTAACCGGTGGCAACGACGCTTGAGGTATCGTTGACCGCAGTTCCGGCCCAGAGGCCAAACGCGGCATCTGAAAGGCCCATCCAGTGACCGAGGATCGGGAATACGACGATCATGACCGTATCAAATAAAAACGTTGCGGAGAGGCCATAGGCAATGTCCATATCGGTCGCCTCGATGACCGGCGCGATTGCCGCGATCGCGGAACCGCCGCAGATACCCGTGCCGGCGTTGATGAGGCTGCTCGTCTTCCAGTTCAGTCCCATTGCTTTTCCGATCAGCGCGCCAAGGCCGAAGCACGTTGCCAGGGTAAATACCATAACCGTCAGGGAAAATCTTCCGACCGTCAGTACCGTGCGGATATTCAGGCTCGCTCCGAGCAGAATAATCGCAAATTTCAGGATCTTCTTCGATGTAAATTTAATTCCCGGCGCCGTCACGCTGTTCGGCTTGTAAAAGGCATTCACAATCATACCGATAAACATGGCGATGACCGACGCTCCGATAAAGTGCAGGCCGGCGCTCTCCTCCAGGCTTTCCAGGAATTTCGCCGCAGCGGCAATCACCAGCGCAATCGCCGCTCCGGGAATCAGTTTCTTTGCGTTTTTCATAATAATAACTTCCTCCAGATGTATCGTTTTTTCTTTCTCTCTCCCCAAAACATTCCGTATTTTTCATCACGTCTGATGCTGCCACTTCCCGCTTCGATAGCGAAGGACAAAGAAAATGGCACGAACAACCCAGTCCATCGTCATGGCGACCCAGACACCGAAGACGCCGAATCCCATACGCACACCGAGCACATAGCTCATGCCGATTCTGCAGATCCACATGGAAAGAATCGAGAGAATCATGCAAAATGCCACATCATTGGACGCGCGGAGTACATTCGGCAGATTGAAGGCAATTGGCCAGATTATCATACAGCAGATGCCGTGGTAAACGATGATATCTTCCGTCATGGCTGTTGCCTCCGCAGACAGACTGTAAACGTGAAGCACCGCCGGAAGTGCCGCGATGACACCGAGACAGCAGACGATCATCATGCCATAAATGATGATGTGCAGCTTTTTCGCATAGTATTTTACCTGCTCATAGTCTCCCGCTCCCGCGCACTGTGCGCTTACGGTCAGCACTGCATTTCCGATCGCCATACCGGGCAGTGTCTGGAAGACAGCAATCGTGTTGGACACCGCATTTGCCGCGATCGACGCTGTTCCGAACTGTGTGATCATACTTAAGACCATAATTTTGCCGAGCTGGAACATACTGTTCTCGAGGCCGTTCGGAATGCCGATGCCAAGGATTTTTTTCAGCATATGGAAATCCGGTTTTAATTTCACCGGATAAGAGCACCGCACTGGATACCGCTTATTATGTACGAGAACAAATGCTGCCGCAGCCGCGTACATACGTGAAAGCAGCGTCGGAATCGCAACGCCGTCCACGCCGAATTTCAGCGCATAGACCAGAAGCGCATTTCCCGAAATATTGATCAGGTTCATGACGATGGATATTTTCATCGGCGTTTTCGAATCACCCTGCGCACGGAAAATGGCCGCACAGCCGTTGTAAACCGCCAGAAACGGAATGGAGGCCGCTACGATCATCAGATAAATATTGCAGTTTCTTTCTACCTCTGCCGTAATGTTTCCAAACACAACATGCAGAATAAACGGCTTTAAAAGATAGACCGCCGCCATGATCACAACTGACAGCGCCGTTGTCACCAGCAGAAGCTGGTCAGCTGCCTCACATGCTTTGTGTGGCCGCTTCTTTCCGATATACTGGCCGCACACGACGGCTCCGCCGGTTGCAATCGCGGTGAACATGTTGATCAGCAGAATAAAGATTGTATCAATCAGCGACACACTCGACACCGCCGCCTCGCCGACACTGGATACCATAATTGAATCCGCCATGCCGACTGCGATGGCAAGAAGCTGTTCAATCAGAAGCGGCACAATCAGCCGTTTCAGATCCGCATTGGAGAACAGGTCACCATCCCGTTCCTTCAGATAATTCATCTTTTGTTTCCTCCATTTTCATACCTTCTCTGTTGATGATTTTTCACGCATGTGTATTACACTCATGCTGTTTTTATCTTACCTGCATTTTTACGTAAAAGCAAGAAGAACCGGCATCATTTCTTTACCGGTTCTCCATTGATTGCCTGTACCAGGACTTTGTCAAATCTTGCGTATTTTTTTACTTCTTTCATCAGCGTATCGAGGTCTTTCACAATCTGCTCGCGCTTTCCTGTCGGTCCTATGAAATATTCTCTGCTGCCCATTTCCAGCAGATTTCCTGTCGTTCTTGTCCGTACGCCGAAGGTAAGTCTTCTGCTTCCCCGCTGGTAATAAATCGTATAGGTACGCGGCACGTAGTTGAACAGGGAGCTTTCGATTTGGGAAATCGTGTAAAATTCACCGCTCTCTTTCGCCGCCGCATACCGCCGGTCTTTCAGGCAGTCCATTTCGGCTACGGAAATAAAGCAGATCAGATAGTCCAGAAACGAAAACACAACCAGAATCATTGCTTCCACAATTCGTCCCAGATTTGTTCCATCCAGAATATGAACATAGATGTCACCGTAAAATACCGCAAAGAAAAGAACAATACTTAAAATAATCTTGATCCACGGCCAGAGACGGGATTTAATTTTCCGATTTACCTTAAAAACATTAATCCATTCAAGCAACTGTTTATCCTCCATCAATGTAATGATGTCTGTATTTATTTTACACTCTTTTCTCCGTAAAAACAACAGGGAAGCAGAACACTTTCTGTTATAGTTCACTGGTATCCAACGAACTATAATTCTAAAACATTTCCTTCTTTCTTTTTCCAAATTTGCGTATAAAAAGGGAAGTGGCTGGTAATTCGTGGGATCTTACGGCCACTTCCACTCTTCTCATGCTTTATTTACTTTCCGTATACTTGACACCGTATGAAGTGAGGAGGTCACAAAATTCGTCGGCACTGATTGGCATAGTACGGACACAACTAAATTGTGACTTATCAAATATCACAAAGCTAGTAAATGGATGATATGTTGAAAAAAACAGACCACTATCTTTTTGTTTTGATACGTTAAAGAAAAAATGATTTTTATATCTTTGTATAACGGAAAAATCCTCCCATACAATTTTTTTCTTATATCCCAAAAAGGCAAGTTCCATTCCCCACTTATGGATGTAAATACGTGTTAAAGCATCTACACTTCCCCATGACACTATCCCACAAATAAACATTATTCCAAATATTACCCAAAGCTTTTGAGGCAAATTATATAATTCACATTGATTTTTTGCATCTTCCCAAAATCTTGTCATAAGATACCCGATGCCTATTAATGTAGCAACTTGTGCAAACATAAAAAACTTACGATATCCTGCTCTCATATTTTCTCTTTAATTCCTTCGATCTTTATTTTCTTTCCGTGTACTGAATACCATATGAAGTGAGCAGTTCACAAAATTCGTCGGCGTTAAGCGGCATGGTATGAACAGAACGATTTCGCGAATTATCGAATATTACAAAACTGGTAAAGGGATGAAACATTGCCCAATACGGACCTGCATCTTTTTGTTTTGACATATTGAAGAAAAAATGATTATGATATCTTCGTATAACAGAAAATTCTTCCCATTCGATTTTTTTCTTATATTTCAAAAATGAGATCTGCATTCCCCATTCATAAATGTAAATACTGGTTAAAGTATTTATAATTCCAGCAGCCGTACCAAAAGTATAAATCATAAACCACAATATCATAAGTGCTTTATCTTGCATGTTATAAGAACTAATTTGACCTTTTCCCTCTTCCCAAAAATTCAGCATAAGGTATCCGCAGCCCATAAATACCAATATACTAAAATATTTATAAAATTTACGATATCCTGCCTTCATATTTGCCACCTACTAATTTAACTTTTTGAACATTTCCGCTTTTACAACATCAAAGTTGTCTGCGCAAAGGAATCTGCACAATTCCAGATCGTAATAGCGGCTGGCGGTGACATAGAGCTTGGTGTCGTCATCGTAGCAGTAAGCACGATAGCGGAATGGATTGAGCTTTCCGATATTTTCTCCGCTGGTATCGGTCAGACCGGTCTGTTTTCCCCATATTTAAAACGAGCATTACCTCTATTAGAAATATAATACTTGTTTTTAATGAATATGCATGGAACTCATCTTTTCCATTTACCCATATACTCACCACATAGTAATTAATAATAACACACAGAATCAAATCTACACCTGTACCAAATTTTCCCCATATTACTTTCATACAATTTTCTCCTCGTTATTTCTTTCGACTGTGCAATATTCGCACCACTTGTATCCATGGTATTTACCAGTTCTCCCCCTGCATCGTAAGAATAGTTTACTCCCTGCTTTCCATCGCTGTCAATCCGTCCGATGACATCGTTTTGCAAAGATGGGATTTTATACTCTTCCCCCGTAAAAACAATATGCTTTATGGCAGTTGATCCATCCCGCTCCCGACAGCAGTCTGCCCCAGCTTTTGTTTCTGATTTCTGTGATCGTATAGCTTCCCTGGTCTTTGATGACTCCCACCACCGGGTATTCTACTCCGGGACCTGTGCGGATGTTGAGCGCCGGGTCTGTTACACGGTAGATGCCGGGATTGTATTCACTTTTCTCACTGCCGTCTTCTGTTTCCCGAATCAGACGCTGGAACCGCTCCCAGTCTCCCCGCTTCTGAATCTGGGACGGGCAGTTTTTGCTGCAGATGTCGTAATGCCGGTAAACTGCATCTGACGGAATCCCCGTCTCGTTCATCAGGTTTTTCACCAGCTCCACCGTATGTAAAAATGCGGTTTCGTAATCATATCCTTTCTGCACGCACATCTCAACCGCGATGCTGTTCCGGTTTCCATATCTGCCGAATAGATTTTTACTTCCATAATTTCTCCCGACATGCCAGCATCCTCTGCTGTGCGGCGCAGCCTGATAAGCGATCTCCCCGTCATCTACGTAATAATGCGCCGACATAATCTGAAAATTTCCCTGGTACTGCGCTCTTGCATGCGCGCGGGCATCGGCTCCGGCGGCAAAATTATCTGTATTGTGTACCACAATACACTGCGGATGATTTTCCGACCATGTATTCTGGTTGCTACAATAGCTTCTGTCAACCCTCATTTACTCTGCTCCTCCTTTCTCAGCACATCAATCCTTGACCGCAGAACCTCAGGGATTTTCACACCCATCAGCCCTGCATTTTCCAAGATCGAAACCGCTTCATTTAAAATAAATCCAATGCAGACGGCATCCCGCAGGTAATTCGTCTGTGTGAGCTGATCCAGTTTTTCCGCGACCAGCACAAAGAACAGCATCATCCCTTTTCTGCAAAGCCCTTTCCATCCCGCACGGCTCTCCAACGTTCCGTTTTCAGATTTCGGACTCTTTTTAAAAACAACAGGAAGCAGAACACCTCCTGTGATCCAGTCAATTGCCATGAAGCAGACCAGCGTTTCCAGCGCAGCATCCCAGCCTCCAAACTGTGCCGCAAGGAAGCTGCCTGCTACGGCAAGGATCGTGCGATAAATTGATTTCATTGGCATTTCCTTCTTTCTTTTTCTAAATTTGCATATAAAAAGGGAAGTGGCTGGTAATTCGTGGATCTTACGGCCACTTCCACTCTTTTTGTATGTTATTTACTTTCCGTATACTTGACACCGTATGAAGTGAGGAGTTCACAAAATTCGTCGGCGCTGAGCGGTATGATTCCCCAGCCCGGTCCGCGGAACTTGTCGAATATCATGATACTGGTAAATGGGTGATAGGTACACCAGAACAAACTGTCATCTTTCTGTTTCGATATGTTGAAGAAAAAATGATCATTGTATCTTTGTATCACAGTAAAATCTTCCCATTCTATCTTTTTTTCATAGCCCCAAAAAGATAACATTATTCCCCATTCATAAATATAAATTCGTTTTAGTAGAAATGTCACAGTTCCATAAGCTGCTATGCTTAAAAAGAACATTATTCCTAGAAACACTATGATACTTGTTTTTAATGAATAGGCGTGGAACGCATCTTTTTCATTTACCCACAGGCTCACCCACCAATAACTACTAATAGCACACACAATCAGGTCTACGCCGGTACCAAATTTTCCCCATACTACTTTCATACAATCTTCTCCTCGTTATTTCTTACGCTTTGCCTTTGTACAAAACTATTTTTCTTCGCGCAAAGGCATCTTAAAACTTTTCTATCTAAGCGCTGGAAGTCCTATATTTTGCATTTTTCTGGAAATTGCAGGCTTATTACTCTGCCAGTTCTTCTTTTTCCCCCCAACTTTTTTTGTACTAAAGTTGATGTTGCTGTTTTTCTTAAGTGTTGATCCATTTTTATTTGCCTGTTTCTTGGGTTTTCCAAACACTCCATCCAAAACACCGCTTTTGGGATAGCTCAGTAATGGAGACTGAAAAAAGTCTGTAAAAGCACCCAATGCATTCTCAATAGTTTCATTTTTTACATATGCGTTATACGTTTTAGGTTCTAACAAGGTCATTATAGCATCGTAAAATCCTGCCCCCATTGCTCTTGCCATATCTCCTGATTCCTGATACTCTAAATATCCTCCTTTCAAACCACTTACTACTACTGAAAAGATAATTCCTTGGCTATCTCCCAAAACACTACTGATTGCACTTTCTATGGCCACCTCTGCAATTCCTTCTAAGGTTACTTTCTCATTCGCCATTCCGCACTGTACCGCATATACAAATACATCTTTTAAGATATTCCATGCTACTTTTCTGGGATCGATTCCTGGGAATGCCAGCATTAAAATTCCAAAATCACCATCATCATCTACCGCATTCACCGGATTGTTGCAACAGTACACATAAAGGTTCTTTCCATTCATGCTAAACATTTTCGCTTTTACAGCATCAAAGTTGTCCGCACAAAGGAATCTGCACAATTCCGGATCATAATAACGGCTGGCGGTGACATAGAGTTTGGTATCGTCATCGTAGCAGTAAGCACGATAACGGAATGGGTTTAGTTTTCCGATATTTTCTCCGCTGATATCGGTCAGACCAGTCTGTTTTCCCCATGCATCGTAAGAATAGTTTACTACCTGTTTTCCATCGCTGTCAATCAGTCCTATGACATCATTCTGGCTGTTGTACAAGTAATAATACTCTTTTTCTCCCTTTTTCAGCATCAGCGGGGATTTATCCGCACCGTAAACAAACTGAACCAGTACATCTCCATACTTCGTTCCCATCAGTTTGTTTCCGCACCAGTAGTTCTTATGGCTGATTCCGTTCAGGTCTTTCCACTGGACTCTGTATCCTTCGCTGTCGTAATGGTAAACTGCTTTCTTTCCGTTTAAGGTCAGACTCTGCAGCAGGCTTCCTCTGTACCAGGTCAGTGTTCTTCCCTGATAAGCTGTAATGTTGCCGACCGCATCATAGGAAATGCTGCTGCCATTATAGGAAATAAGCTGATCTTTCCATCCTGAAGCACGGTAGGTAAGCAGATCTGTCTTTACCGCATTGCCCAGTGTTCCCGTTGTATAGGAATACTCTTTTCTGGACGTCATATTCATTCCGGCATCGTAGGTATACGTAATACTCTTATTTTCCCATGCAGAATCCACACGGGTCAGTTCACTCAAAGCATTATACATATATTTTACTTTCTGAACACCATTCTCGGAAATCGTAACAATATTTCCTACTGCGTCATAAGTAAAGGACAGTTTCTTTCCGTTATTGTTGATTTCTTTGAGAAGCAAGGTTGTAATTCCTGCTTTTCTTCCCGGCACAAAAGTGTACCTGTTCTTTCTGCAATGCAGATCGGCATGGAACTCGCAAAAAGACAGCCTGCTGCCTGATGGATTGACTCCATTCTTAAGGCAGTAGGCTGTCTTTTCCGCTATACCCGCTCCACTAATAGCTGCTGCATCGGTGTGAGTGTTTCGGTTTTCAGTTCATTTAATTCCCTGATCTTATCTGTCGTCGTATAGAATTTCTTTGCGATATCCCACAGGGTATCCCCCGGCTTGACGAAGTAGCAGGTGATGCCCGGGAGGCTCTGCAGTTCTTCCGGATCTCGGTCTTTTTCTTCGACGTACTGCATTACCATCTCTTTTCTGCGGCGGAAGACGAGGGCGTTCAGGTTCAGTACGACTTTGGCTTCGATGTCGCTGCTGTCCGGCATGGTTGTGGAGAGCTGGTCAATGGAGGACTGGAGTTCGTAGCGGCAGTCCGGTCCGATTCCCGGGACTTCGATGGTGTGGCGGAAGGGTATGGCGGTTTCGGCGGCGTAGAACGGCATTTCGTCGTCACTGACCACGTAGAGCGCCCTGAGTTCCACCACGCCGGTTACTTCGATGCCGTTTTCTACGATTCTTTCCTCGTCGATCTTGATTTTGCCGTCGCTGTGGCAGATCTGCAGAATTTTATTTTTCGGCACGCGCATCTGCAGTTTGTCGGTCAGGCGGCATTTGGAGGAATTGCGGATCAGAAGGCTCTCCAAAGTCTCCTCCTGCACTTTTGGAATGCATTCTCGGTGCGGATGGTAAACGTCCTGCAGAAGTGATACGGTTTCTTCCTGATACAGACAGATGTCAAGTTCGAGTACGGCCTCCGCCTGCAGGACCCGCTCCTCGCCGTCGGAATCGGGCTGGATTTCGAGTGTGGTCTGGCCGAGTGTGCTTTCGATCCGCGGGATCATCTCGGAGATGCAGCCCTGGCATTCCACTTCTGCCTGGAACGGGAGCGCCTGCTCCACCCACTGCAGCGGGTGATCCTCCTCGCCGTCGCTGTACAGACAGAAGACAAAGAGTTCTCCCTGCGCACTGACCCGCCCCTCCTCAGAGCGGAGATCGAGACCGCGCACTTCCAGATCCTGCCAGAGAATCTCGTGCAATTCCGGCTTGCCGGACGGAATCGTAAGCTCCTTTTTGACACGCAGCACATCTTTTTTCTGCACTGCAAGCTCAACCACGCGGTATTCCTGCCTTTTTACCGCGACGTCGCTCTCCCCGCGGATTTCCATCGGCACGGCAAGGTCGCACAGTTCCTCGATCCACGCGTGCAGCGTGACGATCGCGCGCACGCCCAGCTTCCGCGAGTTGATGAGATGCAGGTTCAGATCTTCCACTTCCCAGGTGATGCAGACCTTGTCGCCCCCTGTCAGACCATCGAGATGGATCGTCTCGTCGATCGGAAGCTCGCCGGAGAGCTGGCAGATCCGGCGCCGTTCGCCGTCGGAGACGTACAGCAGATGAAAGGTGAGGCCGCCGAATACACGCGCTTTTCCTTCCGAAATCTGCACATCCCCGATCGTCACCTCGCCTTTTTTCTGAATCATCCGCCCCACATCGGGCCGTGCGTCCGGCACATTGTAGTCCTCATCAAACGTAATCTGTGACACCGCTTCGCTTTTTCTGCTGATCTGATGCAGAATCTTTTTTACAAAATCCATAAGGCTCCTCCCACTCTAATCCTCAAATACGACTGAGATTCCCGCCGCCGCTTTCGTTTTCAGCACGACGTAAGGGCAGGAGGCGGCGCCTTTCTGCTCCTCCTTTGCGGCAGGTCCGACGAGTTTTGTCCGCACGAAAACGGCGTTTTCCGATTTCGATACTTCTTCGATCTGTATGGAAAAGCCTCCGCTTTTCTGCTTTCCGTAGCCGCGCAGTATGTAGAGATCGTCCCCGCTCTCGTACGCCATCTGGAACGCGGATTCTTTTTTCTTACGCAAAATCTGATCGATTTCCGGCGGAAAATCGCCCGGCTTTACAATCGCATACGACAGTTCTTTCCGCTCGCCCTCGCTCACATCTGTGATCCGGCACGATGCTAGGAGCATCAGGATCACCGCCGCCAGAAGAACTCTTCCCCGTCTCTTTTTCTTCATCATTCCAAACGCCGCTTCCCGCTCTTTCTATCCATTGTATGACGGGCCACAGTCTTCTATGACGCAAAATCTTTTTCCGAAAAAGACGAAAGTTATTGCAACCCGCCCCATATATGACGTATACTGAAAAGTACGCAATAATTGAATATCACTATTTTTACCAAGAGGAGAAAAAGATTCATGATTCGTTTTATTCTGGTCATTCTGACCGCTTTTCTGTATCTGATTCTGTCGATCCCGGTGCTTCTTGTTCTGCTTCTGATCCGGAAGAAAAAGCCGGAGGTCTGTGACAAGGTAAGCCGCTCCCTGATCCGCTGGATTTTTCGCGTAATTCTGTTTTTTTCCGGCACGAAGATCACCGTAAAAGGTCAGGAAAATATTCCGAAGGACCGGGCTGTTCTATACATCGGCAATCACCGCAGCTATTTCGATATCCTTGTAACCTATACAACGGTTCCGGGTTCCTGCGGATTTGTCGCCAAAAAAGAACTTTCACGCATTCCGCTGTTAAAGAACTGGATGGAACTCATCCACTGCCTGTTTCTCGACCGTTCCGACATCAAGCAGGGTCTGCAGATGATTCTCTCCGGATGTGAGGAGATCAAGAGCGGCACTTCCATCTGTATCTTCCCGGAGGGTACCCGCGGCAAGACGGAGAGCGAGCTGGAGCTCGGCGAGTTCCACAACGGTTCATTCAAGATGGCAACGAAAACCGGCTGCCCGATCATTCCGCTTTCGATTTCCGGATCCAGAGAAATTCTGGAAGCACATTTCCCGAAGATCCGCGGTACCCACGTTACCGTAACGTACGGCAAGCCGATCATTCCGGGCGAGCTTACGAAGGAAGAGAAAAAAGAGATTGGAAATTATACGAAAAACATTCTATTAGAACAATTGAAAGAAAATGCTTGAAAATGCCAGACCCCTGCGATATAATAAATATATAAAAAGAAAGCACCCACTCCAAAGTGGATGCTCTCGAGAAAAGGGTTAAATGTTCTTACGAACACCGCCTATCCCGTTTGCCGACGGGGTAGGCATTTTTATTTTCGCTTATTTCTCTTATCGAGAAAGGTAAGCAACGCAATGATGAAGCCTCCGAAGGAAATCAGTAAAGCTAAGATTCCCAGAAAAACCATAATAATTTCGTATGCTGTCATTTACGCCACCTCCCTTCCTATGTATTCATTAGCTCGGGAGGCTACCACCCTGTCATGGGTACTTTCCAGTTTAAAATTTTATCATAATTTCTGTGCTGTTTCAAGCATCTCCACAATCTTTCCATATTCCATAAAATGCGATGCCTTTACCAGAATCTGATCGCCGTCCTGTAAGAGCTTCGGCAGTTCTGCCATCAGGCTCTCGCGGTCTGCAAAGTGGCGTACCTCAAGCTTCGAATCAGCCTCTTTTGCCGCTTTTGCAAGATGCTCGCAGAGCGGTCCCGCACAGTAGAGGGCGTCAATGCCGCAGGTTCCGGCGTGTGTGCCGACTTCGGCGTGAAGTGCTGCCTCATCGGTTCCAAGCTCGCCCATATCGCCGAGTACAGCCACTTTTCTTCCCTTCGCCTCTTTCAGAACATCGAGAGATGCCTTCATCGAAACCGGGTTTGCGTTGTAGCAGTCATCGACAACGGTGTATTTTCCTGTCTCGATGATGTGGAATCTTCCGCTCACCGACTGCAGTGTCTCGATTCCCTGTTTGATCTGCTCCAGCGTCAGCCCGTACATGCATCCGACTGCGGTTCCGGCCAGCGCATTGTAAACCATATGGCGTCCCGGAATCGGAATCAGTGCAGAAAAGCTCCCATGCGGGGTATGAATCCGGCAGGAAATGCCGCGGAAGCCCTGGCTCTCGATCTCATCGGCATAATATTCGTTTTTTTCATCCAATCCGAAATGAACCGGCTTGATGCCGTGAACCGTTCCAACAGTAGACAGCTTATCATCGTCCCCATTGATGATAATGTGCCCGTTCTCACGCAGATGATCAAAGATCTCGGTTTTTGCCTGTAAAATACCGTCTCGCGTCTTCAGATTTTCCAGATGGCACCAGCCGATATTCGTAATGACTGCGGTCTCCGGGCGTGCGATCTTCGCCAGACGGTGCATCTGGCCGAAATCGTCGATTCCCATCTCGAGAACCGCCATCTCATCTTCCTCACGCAGACGGAAAACAGTGAGCGACAAGCCCAGCTCATTGTTGAAGTTCGCATCCGTTTTCAGCACACGGTATTTCTGCGCCAGCACCGACGCGATCGTCTCTTTCGTACTGGTCTTTCCAACGCTTCCCGTAATGCCGACAACCGGAATATTGAGCTGCTGCATATAGTATTCTGCCATTGCTTTAATGGCCTCCATGGAATCCTTCACGAGGATATACGGGCATGGCGGTGTTTCAAGTTTCTGCTCGGAAATGACAGCAAGTGCGCCCTGGGAAGCCACGTTCGGGATAAATTTATGGCCGTCCACACGCTCACCCGGAATTGCAACGAAGAGACTTCCCTCTCCCGCTTTCCGGCTGTCCGTCACGATATCCGTGACTTCCGCTGTTTTCTTTTCTTCCGGTCCGAAGTAGATTCCGCCGCACACCTCTGTGATGTGCGCAAGTGTCATATTTTTCATGCGTTGTTACCTCTTTTTCTGAGAGAAAGCTGGATCAGCAGCTCGCAGAGTTCCGGATAGGAAATGCCGAGTACCTGTGCCTCCTGCGGCAGAAGGCTGGTCGGGGTCATGCCCGGAAGGGTGTTTGCCTCGAGGCAGTACATTCTTCCGTCCTTGCGCATCATAAAGTCGAGACGGCAGTAGTTTTCGATACCGAGAGCGGCAGCGCCGTCCTCTGCGTGCTTCTGCATTTCTTTCGTCTGCTCCTCCGTCAGTACGGCCGGGCAGGTATCAACAGTAGCTCCGGCTTTGTATTTGTTCGTGTAATCATAGAAGCCTTCGATCGGTGCAATCTCGATGATCGGGTAAGCCTTTCCGTCTACCACGCCAACGGAGAACTCTCTTCCCTCGATATACTCCTCAACGACAACCTTCGGTTCGTAGGAGAAAGCATCCTTCATAGCCTGCCAGTATTCTTCGTTCGTGTGTGCAATATAGACACCGACACTGGAACCGCCGCAGCACGGTTTTACGACAACCGGAAGCTCCAGGCCAAAGCCGGACAAAGGCTCGCTCTCCTGGCCTTTTTTCAGGGTCACGCCGTTCGGGGTCGGCACATGGTGTGCACGGAAGAACTGTTTTGTGATGGATTTGTCCATTGCGAGGGCGCTGCTTAAATAGCCCGTTCCGGTATACGGAATGCCGAGCAGATCGAACGTAGCCTGTACCTTTCCGTCCTCTCCGTTTGCGCCATGCAGGGCAAGGAAAACAACATCCGCTGCCTCGCAGAGTTCCAGTACGTTCGGTCCGAAAAATCTGCGGCGGGATTCGATCATTTCGTTTAATCCTGCATCAAAGCTGTGCATATATTCTGCTGCTTTGTCTATATCGTACGCCTCCTCTGCAAATACATCTTCCAGGTTCCCCTTCACATCGATACCGCAGAAAACGTCTACCAGAACTGCCTGATGGTTTTTCTCGCGGAGTGCCTTGCAGACCATAGTTCCCGATGTAATGGATACCGAACGTTCCGTGCTGGTTCCTCCAGCTAATACTACTATTTTCATCTATCAAAATCTCCTTTATTTGATGTGCTTCTGCTGTGATGCTTAAGCGTTTTTCCTACAGGCTGTTTTTCTGTGTAGGCTGCGGCCCGGTTACATCATCCAGGCTATAGTATACGATAACCGGGTCACCAATTTCAATAGCATTGAACACTTTTTCTGCTTCTGTGTATGGGGTATTCACACATCCGTGGGATCCGTTCGTCAGATAGATGTCCCCGCCGTACTCGGTACGCCAGCTCGCATCGTGGATTCCGACGTCGCCGTTAAACGGAAGCCAGAACATGACATGGCTCGGATAGAGCTTGAAATCACAGTCACTTTTTTTCGCATCCACCGCCCAGACACTGCCTGCCGGAGTGTCATAGCCCGTCGCATGATTGCCCGTTGTGACCGGTGTTTCCGTCACCAGAACGCCATCCTTGTAGCACCACATTTTCTGCTGGGAAATGCACACCTCGACGTATGTATTTCCGATATCATTCGCCGAACGGTCATTTGCCGTATAAAGGTAAACCGGATCGAGATTTCCCTGTGTTTCGTCCTCGATCGCCTGCAGAAGTGCCTGCGTCGTCTCCTCCTTGTCGATGCACCAGCCGTAATCGCCGCCCGCATTCAGGTTAATGGTCGCGCCAAGACTCGTTTTGAAGGTATGCGCCAGCCCGAAGGTGTCCGTCTCATACGCCATATGGCGCACAAAAGCTGCCGCTTCGTCCTGCGAAATCGTGTAGGTTCCATCCTCCCCCTGTACGAGCCAGCTCTGTAAGGTCGCCCGGTCTATGGCATAGCTGTTTTCACCGATTGCATACGTGATCCGCGCCGCTGTCAGGTGGTTCAGTTCCGCCATTTTCCCATTCAGTGCTTCATCATCCTGCGTAATGTCCGGTTTCCGGTAAACATCTTTTTCTTCCAGATCCACGCTCGCCGCTCCGGCATCCAGCGCCTCGATGACAGCCTGCTCCGCCTTCTCATAGTCCACCTGCTCGCCCTCTGTTTCCGGCACAATAACGTACGAGGTTCCGTCATCCGTCAGATACGCATCCGTCGGCGCTTCCTGCTGTTCTTCCTGAAACCCTTCCATCGTCTGCAGTTTTTCCTGCACCATTTCTTTGTCATAGACAGAGTCCGCCGCCACCTGGTTTTCTTTCTCTTTCCAATAGAATGCAGGCCATGCAAGAGTATTCTGGGACTCCAGCAGTTTTTCCACCGCGTGGTCGTCCACATACGTGAGGCCGATCTCCGTGCCGCTTAATGTCTCTGTTTTTCCACCGCGCTCGGTAATGCTGAGTGTATAATCCACAATGTGCTTCTGAATTTCCTCTTTGACCTGCTCTGCGGTCAGCCCTGCGCAGTTCAGTCCGTTGATCGCGGTTTTCGGGAAAAAGTGGGATGCATAGTAATGCCCCACGCCCGCGTAACCGCCTGCGGCCGCAAGGAGTATGATTCCTGCGGCAATTCCTATTACTTTCTTTTTCATGTTTTTCCTTTCTGTCCCATAGAAAATTTCTTTTTAACTTTCTAATAGAAAAAAGCCGGAACTCCCACACCAGAGTTCACAAAAACTGTGTCCCCCGGGAGAATCCGGCTTTTGTATTTTTACTTATCTGTTATTTGCTTTCCAGAATCTTATCCACGCTGACCAGTTTGACACTCAGCACGAATACCTGACCTGCGATTTCCAGCTCTTCCGGTGTCGGGAAAGACGGTGCAATACGGATGTTGGAATCCTGCGGATCGTTGTGATATGGATACGTTGCGCCCGCGCCTGTCATGGTAAGACCGGCCTCGTTTGCCTTTGCAACGATCTTCTTTGCGCATCCCTCCATCGCATCGAAGGAGATAAAGTATCCGCCGTTCGGTTTTGTCCAGGAAGCGATGCCAAGGCCGCTCAGCTCCTGATCCATTACCTGCAGAATTGCCTCGAATTTCGGTCTTAAGATCTCAGCATGCTTTTTCATCTGATTCATCACGCCGTCCAGGTTCTGGAAGAATTTTACATGGCGCAGCTGATTCAGTTTATCATGACCGATGATCTGGAAGTTCATGTACTCCTGTGCCTCTTTGATGTTTGCCTCAGAAGAAATGAGAGCTGCAATTCCGGCTCCCGGATAGCTTACTTTCGAGGTGGATACGAACTCATAGACCATATCCGGATTTCCGGCTTTCTCGCACTCCTCGATGATGTTCAGCAGGTGATCCTGTCTGTCATCATACAGGTGATGGATGATATATGCATTATCCCAGAAAATACGGAAGTCTTTGGCTGCCGGTTTCAGGTTTGCAAATCTTCTGACGGTCTCATCGGAGTAGGTGTAGCCCTGCGGGTTGGAGTATTTCGGTACACACCAGATTCCCTTGATGGCGTCATCTTCTGCAACGAGTTTTTCTACCATGTCCATGTCCGGTCCTTCTGGTGTCATCGGAACATTGATCATCTCAACGCCGAAGTACTCGGTTACACCGAAGTGACGGTCATAGCCCGGTACCGGACAGAGGAATTTTACTTTGTCCAGCTTGTTCCACGGAGTGCAGCCTGCAACGCCCTTCAGGAACGAACGTGCTACGGTATCAAACATAATGGTAAGGCTGGCGTTTCCGTAAACGATGACGTTTTCCGCCGGAACCTCACAGATATCTCCGATCAGTTTTCTTGCTTCCGGAATACCGGTCAGCACGCCGTAGTTCCGGCAGTCGGTTCCATCTTCTGCGAAGGTGTCTTCATTTTTCGAGAGAACGGTAAGCATTCCTTCCGTGAGATCTAACTGGGCTGCTGCAGGTTTTCCTCTGGAAATATTCAGATTGAGGCCTTTTGCTTTTACCTCTGCAAATTCCTGCTCCAGTCTGGCTTTCTCGGCAACTAATTCTTCTTTGGTCCATTCGATATACGGTTTCATGAAACGTCCTCCCTTGTACTTTCCTTACCCGTTTTTCAGGTTTCTTGCTCAACTAAAGACCATTTTACCAGATCATGAGTTTCTGTCAAGGAGAACTTGCATGTTTTATGCACTTTTCGGCATTTTATCCCACTTTTTGCAGTTTTATACTTCATTTCCTGCAATTCAGCCAAATGTTTTTCGTATGACGGACATACGTCCGCTGCCAAAAGATGTTTTAAATGTTGTCAGACTGCCATCTTCCCGATGCACCGCACGGCAGAACAAGGCCGGTCGACTTGACCGGAAGGCCGATTTCCTGTGCTTCTACGTGGCCTTTGTACCGTTTTAATTCCAGGGAAATCATGTACGTCAGGACAGCCGGTGCAAGTCCTGTCGTGTAAGAATTCACAAGGAAGAACAGCGGGTCATCGCTTAAGAGCTGCGTGCAGAGCCTGATGAACGGATGAATCGACTCCTCGATTTTCCAGATCTCGCCCTTTGGTCCTCTTCCGTAGGACGGCGGGTCCATGATGATCGCGTCGTAGTGGTTGCCTCTGCGGATCTCGCGCTCGACAAATTTGGTGCAGTCATCCACAAGCCAGCGGATCGGCTTGTCCGAAAGGCCGGACACGGCAGCGTTCTCTTTTGCCCAGTTGACCATGCCTTTGGATGCATCGACATGTGTGACGCTTGCGCCTGCTGCGGCCGCTGCGAGCGTTGCGCCTCCCGTGTAGGCGAACAGGTTCAGCACTTTAATCGGGCGGTTGGCACGGCGGATCAGATCGCCGAACCAGTCCCAGTTCGTTGCCTGCTCCGGGAAAAGGCCGGTGTGTTTGAAGCTGAACGGTTTCAGGCGGAAGGTCAGTTCTTTATAGTTGATCTCCCACTGCTCCGGCAGATGGAAAAACTCCCATTCTCCGCCGCCCTTGCTGCTTCTGTGATAATGGCCGTTTTTCTTTTTCCAGCCCGGATTTTCTTTTTTCGTGTTCCAGATGACCTGCGGGTCTGGTCTTACCAGAAGGTAATCTCCCCACCGCTCCAGTTTTTCTCCGTCGGACGTATCCAGCACTTCATAATCTTTCCATCCATCTGCTATCCACATTTTATTGGTTTCCTTTCTCTTTTATCTCAAAATTTATCGTGTTCTGAATTGTACGTTCCTATGATACCATAAAAGTATTGTTTTTCCAAAACATTTCTTATATCATAGTTCTGGGCATCCGCGCATTTGATCCGGAAATCTGCCCGTGGAAAGGATTTTTCTCATGGAAACCGTACTCTTATATCAGATCAAAGGAACGAAAACAGCTGTGCTTTTAAAGCCGGTTCTCTTAAAGCTCGGTATCCGCGTGCGCATTGTGGAACCGGAACAGTATCTCCAGTCGATCGGATTTCTTGCCGGAAATAAAGCATTTGCAGAATCCCCCGAAGCCTATGACGGCGCCGGATTTGATGAACCAATGATGGTCATGGCCGGCTTTTCCGAGCGGAAACTCGATCTTTTTCTCACCGAAATGCGCCGGAAAAAAGTGCCGCCGATCGCCCTCAAAGCCATCGTCACAACGCAGAACCAGGCGTGGAATTCGCTGCAGCTCTACAGAGAATTAAAAGAAGAACACGAAAAAATGAAATCGTACCGGAAATAACTGGTCTGGTCAAAAAATCCGGAATTGGAACTTTTTCTTCATGCCACCACTCCCTATAATAGGGTGCAATCAAGGAACGAAAGTTCCAGATACCAAAGGAGTGCGTTGTTATGAAAAATGAAAAAGTCTGGAAAATCGCAATGACAGGTGTCTTTGCAGCCCTTTCCTACGTTGTCTTCACCTTCCTGCAGTTCAAAATCTGGCTGCCAGGCGGAGATGCCACCTCGATCCATTTCGGAAACGCTGTCTGTGTGCTCGGTGCACTGATTCTCGGCGGTGTTTACGGCGGAATCGGCGGTGCGATCGGCATGACCATCGGAGATCTTCTCGATCCGGTCTATGTGGTATACGCACCAAAGACCTTTATCTTAAAATTCTGCATCGGCCTCATCGCAGGACTGATCGCACACAAAATCGGTAAAATCAACGAGCAGACCGATCAGAAACAGATCTTCAAATGGGCACTGCTTGCAGCCATCGGCGGACTTCTGTTCAATGTGATCTTCGATCCGCTCATCGGTTACTTCTACAAACTGGTTCTTCTTGGAAAACCGGCAGCAGAGGTTACCTTAAGCTGGAACGTAGCGGCAACTTCCATCAACGCCGTACTTTCCACCATCGCTTCCGTTGTCATCTACATGGCACTGCGTCCGGCTCTTCAGAAATCCGGACTGTTTAGCCAGGTAAAGGCAGCAGCGAAATAAAAAAACAAATTTCATTTACGCGATATCCAAAAAAGTCACCATGTTCTATTTCGAACCGGTGACTTTTTTCATGCATTTCTTTTTATTTTTCAGCGGTGGCTGCTGCCTCTTTTTCTGCCTCATCTTTTGTTTTTTCTCCGGCGAACCACGCTTTTTCAATCATTTCCAGTTCCCGTATATCAATACAGTTGGGAATGCTTCCTTCTCTTACCGCCTTCTGGCACTCTTTGAGATCCATCCAGCGGACTGCTTCTACTTCCGACTCCTGTAGATGCAGTTTTTCCGCCTCGACCGGCTTCGTGTAAAGATACACGGCGCTGACCTCATGATCGTGGAACGGTTTTCCGTAAAAAACACCGTGTGATACTTTTTCCAGCAGGCCAAGATCCCTCAGCTCCTCTGCCTCTGCGTGGATGCCGAGCTCCTCGCCGATTTCCCGCAGAGCCCCTTCCAAATATGTATCGCCCGCCGAAAGATGGCCGGCGCTTGAAATATCGTAGCAGCCCGGATTCGAATCTTTCCAGGCACTCCTTTTCTGCAGCAGTACCTCACAGCCGCTCTTCTCATTCGCCCGTGCAATCCAGATATGTGCCGTTCCGTGACACCGTCCCTCACTGTGCGCCACGCCGCGTTCTACGATGGTTCCGGTCGGCGTGCCGTCGCCTGAGCGCTCCTCAAAAAGTTCCATCTGTTTTCCGTTCAGCACCGCTTCTGCGAGCGTGTCGCCCACATACCGCAGCTTCAGGGAGAAAAACGGCTCGTCTTCATTCAGAAGGCGGAAAAAGATTTTGTCTCCCTCCCACAGATTCAGGTGCAGGACGTCCTCTTTTTTCACCCAGGCGAGTTCGCCCTCATCACATGCAGTCGGTTCTCCCGTGAATCCGTCTGCCGTGTAGAGACACATATACTCCATGTACTCCACCGTTTTGCTGTTTTCTGCCTCTGTCACAAAGGTAACGAGACCGCGGAAACGCCAGCTCGTCAGCGTGTAGCCGGTTTCCTCTTTTACTTCACGCAGCAGGCATTCCTCCGGGCTTTCGCCAAGTTCCGCATGGCCGCCGACGCCGATCCACTTGTCCTTGTTGACATCGTTCTTTTTCACCGTGCGGTGCATCATCAGATAGCTGTCATCCTTTTCGATGTAGCACAGCGTTGTCATGCAGCCTCTGCCTCTTTCTTCTGTTTTTTCCTCCATCTTTGACTCCCTCCGTCGTGTGCCGGACTTCTTTCCGCTTCTTTTGTTTTTCAGGAAAAATGTATTTCTGCACACACCTTTTTCTCGTTTTCTATTCTACCATACTTTTTCAGAATTCCAGCAACAAATTTCTATCTTTTTGCAGATCTTTCACGAAAAATGTAACGACCATTCCGCATCTTCTTGACTCTCACACAGTACTGTGTTAAAGTGTCTGTAATTGATGTTTTGTCACCCGTAAACAACGTTTCTTATCATTTCTTACATTTGAGGTTTTCATGATGGAAAAACAGACGATAGTTGTGAAAGTCGGCACCAGCTCCCTGACACTCTCAGACGGAACCATGGATGCTGAAAAAATACGGAACATTACGACCCAGCTTGCCGCGCTGCAGACGGCAGGCCACCATGTGATTCTCGTTTCCTCCGGTGCGATCGCCGCAGGCTTTTCCCGTCTCGGCTTTAAAAAACGGCCGACGAAAATTGCCGATAAACAGGCTGCCGCTGCTGTCGGCCAGGGCCTTCTGATGGAGGAATACACGAAAAATCTGATGGCGTACCAGATTCCGTGTGCGCAGATTCTTTTGAACCGCAGTGACTTTGAGGACCGCCGCCGCTATAAAAACATCTTCGGCTCCCTCTCCGTCCTGCTCGGGCGCGGTGCGATTCCGATCATCAATGAGAACGATACGATCGCGATTGAGGAGCTGAAGGTCGGCGACAACGACACGCTCTCTGCCCAGGTGGCTGCGATGCTGCATGCATCGCTTCTGATTCTGCTGACCGATATCGACGGGCTCTACACTGCCAATCCAAAGAGTGACCCGAATGCGCGCCATATCGACGTGGTAAATGAGATCACGCCGGAGCTCACTGCTGCGGCAGGCGGTGCGGGATCGGGCAACGGAACGGGAGGCATGACAACGAAGCTCTCCGCCGCTTCGCTTGCCACAAGAGCCGGTGTGCCGGTTCTGATCTGCTCCTCGGCGGAGGAAAACAACATTGTGCGTGCGGTGAAAGGAACCGCAAAAGGAACGTACTTTACCGCCAGCGGCCACAACATGAAAACGCGTCTGCAGTGGATGGCATTCTATGCGCCGAGTGCGGGCAACCTCTACGTCGATGAGGGTGCCGCAGAAGCACTTGCTGTTCAGGCAAAGAGCCTGCTTCCCAAAGGCATCGTGGCAGTCGAAGGCGATTTTAAGAAAGGCGATGTCGTCAGCGTCTTCCGGCGCGGCAGCCATGAATATCTCGGAAAGGGCATTGTCAACTATGACCGGCCGGATCTGCAGAAAATCATGAACGAAAGCACCAGCCACACGGAAGCAATCAACCGCGATAACTGGATCGGCGCGGAATAAATGGTGCCGAATAAAGCATTCTTTTGTTTACGAAAATTCCCCTCCGTGTTATAATATTTGTATTCAGCCGGCTGCAGGTTTTTCTTTCAGCGAGGAAAGGAAGCTGCATCCGGTTTTCCATGTGCTTTTGGTTTTACTTCGAGAGCACAGCAAACACAAAGGAGGGTTTTTACCAATGAAATACGATTTTACATCTCTGATGAACCGCAGCGGCCACGATTCGATCGCTGTCGATCAGATCCCGATTCCGGGTGCGGAAGTCAAAGAGGGCTTCTCCCGCATCCCGATGTGGGTGGCCGACATGAACTTCCCGTCTCTTCCGACCATTCAGGAAGCAATTCACGCGAGAGTCAACGAACCGCATTTTGGCTACTTTAATCTGCCGGATGCATATTTTGACAGCATCATCCGCTGGCAGAAAGAGCGCAACGGTGTGGAAGATCTGCCGCGTGAGGCGATCGGCTATGAGAACGGCGTGCTCGGCTGTGTTGCTTCGGCTGCTACCGCTTTTACATCCCCGGGCGAATCCATTCTTCTGCATTCCCCGACATACATCGGTTTTACCGGTGTTCTTGAGAACTGCGGACGCAATATCGTTCTCTCCGATCTTGTTCAGGATGAGAACGGCGTATGGCGTATGGACTACGCCGATATGGACCGCAAGTTAAAAGAACATAACATTCATTTCGCGATTTTCTGCTCTCCGCACAACCCGACAGGCCGTGTCTGGGAGCGCGAGGAAATTGAAAAGGCGATGGAAATTTACAAAGCAAATGAATGCGTTGTCATCTCCGATGAGATCTGGTCTGACCTGACACTGCCGGGCTTCAAACATATCCCAACGCAGTCCGTTTCGAAGGATGCACGCGAGCGCACCATCGCACTTTATGCACCGTCCAAGACCTTTAACCTGGCTGGCCTTGTAGGCTCCTACCACATCATCTACAACCGCATGCTGCGCGACCGTGTGGAGAAGGCTTCGTCCCTTTCTCACTACAATTCTCCGAACGTACTCTCTGTTCATGCGCTGATCGGCGCTTACCGTCCGGAGGGATACCAGTGGGTGGATGAACTGCGCGAAGTGCTGAAATCGAATGCGGATTATGCGTACAACTACATTCTCGAGCATTTCAAGGGCGTGAAGCTTTCCAAACCAGAAGGAACGTACATGCTGTACCTCGACTGCGAGGAGTGGTGCAAGGAGCATGATACCGATATGGATACACTGCTGAAAGCTGGTGTTGCTGTCGGCGTGATCTGGCAGGACGGACGGCCGTTCCACAGACCGTATGCGATCCGCCTGAATCTGGCACTGCCGCATGTGCTTGTGAAAGAGGCATTTGACCGTATGGATAAGTATGTATTCAATGCGAAATAATTGTATTTTCTAATTTTATAAGCCAAACATAATGAAAGACCGAAACGGACATTTTCCTCTGCCGTTCCGGTCTTTCGCTGTTTTGTGCATCCTATTTTTTCAGTTTTGCTCCAGCTCCCGCTGTGCCAGCATCTCTTCCACGTTGATGCCGTACTTCTTTAAATTGACGCGGCCGTTTTCCAGCACAATGCCGTCTGCCTCCAGCATATCCGCCTGTTTCCCGGCGCCGCCGAAGACAAATTCCGCGGCCAGTTCGCCTTTGGAGTTTACCACACGGTAGCATGGAATGTGCTCCGGATCTGTGTTTTTATGTAAGGCGTTTCCCACGGCACGCGCCATCTTCGGCTCGCCTGCAAGCGCTGCTATCTGGCCGTATGTCGCCACTTTTCCGCGCGGAATCTGCTTTACCGCCTCATAGATTCTTTTGGTCGGGCTGTCCGTGATGATGTCGTAGCTCTCGGCGATCATGGTACGCACAGCGTCATCGGGTACGGTTCCGTCGAGGAGAATCGTGTTCCAATGTTCTTTGTTCTGATGATATCCCGGGATAACTGACGCGAATGCATCGCGCCAGTAGTCCCGCCATTCCGGGTTTGCTTTTACATTCAGCTGAATGATTCCGTCCTTTTCATAGACCCACAGAAATGCCTTTTTGCTTCCTTTCACGCGGATGAGCTGCCAGTTGTCATCGTGGAACGGTGCTTCCTGATATGTGTCCGGGAAGGAAAGGCCATAGGATAGCGCTTCTTCTCTTGTCTTCATTGCAGACTTCCTTTCTTCCTGTCGCGGGTGTTTTGATGTTTTTTCCGCAAAACACCCGCTTTTTTCTGTATTCGTCCTGCCGCTGCGATTCTGCTTTTTTCTGCGGCATTTTTCTTTATTATATCAGTCCGCCTGCTTCTGCGCAATTTTTCACCTGCTATTTTTTCATCTTCGGCTGGAAAATCCAGCTTGCAAGATACGCGAAAATCAACGCCGCTGATGTTCCGACAGCCCCCGCCTTTAATCCGCCCTGGAACACTCCTAAAAATCCGCTTTCTTTTACGGCATCTTTTACTCCCTGAAACAAAAGATGCCCGAACCCGAGCAGCGGCACCGACGCGCCTGCCCCGGCGTATTCTGCAAATGGATCGTAGAGTCCCAGAAAGCTCAACACCGCGCCCGTGCACACAAGCGTTACCATAATTCTTCCCGGCAGCATTTTCGTGCGGTCGAGCAGAATCTGGCACAGGGCACAAATGAGGCCGCCGACCCAGAAGGCATTGAAATATTCCATGAACGTTCCCATTTTACACATCCTCCTCCCTCTCGATTACAACCGCCTGTGCAATACCAGGCACGCTGCTGCCCTCCTGAAAGCTGACCTTCGACATCAGCGCACCAGTCGGTACAAACAGAATCCTCTTCCACTCTCCGTTTTCCAGCTTCGGCAGCAGATACTCCGCCAGCACCGATGCCGCACAGCCGCAGCCGCTTCCGCCCGCACCGGTGTCCTGTTTTGCCGGATCGAAGATCAGCATGCCGCAGTCACTGTGCTGTTCCGAGATATCGTATCCTTTTTTCTTCAGCAGCTCCAGCAGAATTTCCCGCCCCACAACGCCGAGATCTCCCGTCACAATGCGGTCGTAATCGGCCGGTTCCCGGTTGAAATCGACGAGGTTCTGTGCAATCGTATCGCACGCAGCGGGGGCCATGCAGGCGCCCATGTTCTGGTTGTCTTTCAGCCCGTAATCAATGATTTTTCCCGTCGTAGCGCCCGTGATTTTCACTCTGCTCTTCGTTTTCCCAAGCACACACGCGCCGCTTCCCGTCACCGTCCAGCTCGCGGACGGCGGGCGCTGGTTTCCGTAGGCGAGCGGAAAACGGAACTCCTTCTCCGCCGTTCCAAAATGGCTCGATGTCACCGCCAGCACCCGGTCACCGTATCCTCCTGCGACTGCCATCGCGCCAAGCGAAAGCGCCTCTCCCATCGTCGAGCAGGCACCGAACAGGCCGTAGAGCGGGCAGTTCAGATCCACCAGGCCGAACGATGATGCGATTGACTGTGCCAGAAGATCGCCCGCAAAAATCATGCGGATCTGCTCTGGCCTCACATTGGCTTTCTGCATTGCCAGCTTCGCGGTGGCAAGCTGCAGTTCACTCTCGCCCTCCTCCCAGCTCTCCTGCCCGCACATCGGGTCCGAAAGCGTGTGCGAAAAGTATTCGCCCAGCGGTCCATCCTTTTCCTTTTCTCCTACAATCGCCGCGCTGCCCTCGATATAGACGGCTTTGGCAAACGAGATGCTCTGCTTTCCTGTCATCTGTCTCATCGGCAAATTCCTCCGTTTTCTTATTTTGCGTCTTACCATTTCTGACCTTCAGTATTTCCGTTTTTTCCATTCTTACGCATGATTTTCCTGTTTTAGGGAACTCTGTACGCTGTAGCACAAAAATCCTGTTTCAGAAACTTTTAGAGGAATGTTTTTCATGAGTGAAATGCTGTATCTTCAGACGGAGCGGAATATCAAAATCACCAGTCCCGTCGTGACGCTCGGCGATGTGGCGCAGCTTTCCTGTTCAGACGGCGCTGTCCTTGCCCGCAATCAGGTCCGCCGCGTGGCGCATCTTCCCGATGACGGATACGGACGCTACGTCTGCTCCGCCTCCACCCTCGTCCGCCTCGTCACGGAGGCCGAGGAGCACGTCGATGTCACCCACATCGGCGAGCCGAATTTTATTTTAACGTACGAGGATCCGCGTCAGAAAAACACCTGGATCAGCTGGTGCAAAACGATTCTGGTCGGCATCCTTACGTTTATCGGAACTGCGTTTTCCATTATGACCTTCCACACCGACATCGGCGTCCGCGAGCTGTTTTTGGATGTTTACACCCGTTTTCTCCCGCAGATGACGCCCGGATTTTCGGTGCTGGAAATTTCATATTCCATCGGCATCGGCCTTGGCGTCGTGCTCTATTTCAACCATTTCGGACGGCGGAAATTCACGCAGGACCCGACGCCGCTCGAGGTGGAAATGCGGGTCTACGAGGATGATATCGATACGACCATTCTCGAACAGAACGACCGCTCCGGTAAAGGAAAGGAGGCTTTTCATGCGAATCCTGCCAGAGATCCTGCTGATCACAGCCGGTCTTAGCCTTGGCTTTTTCATCGCGAGCGGCCTTGTCGCGCTTGTGATCGGCCTTGGCATCGTGACACGGTACGCCGGCATCACAAAGACAGCAGAGAGCCTGCGTTTTTACGAATGCTGCTGTATGGCCGGGGCGCTGTTCGGCGATCTTTTCTCGCTTGGCACCTTCTCGTTTTCCCTGCCCTCCTGGACGGCCGGTGTGTTCTGGCTTTTTGCGGGCATTTATCTGGGAAGCTGGATCATCGCGCTCGGCGAAGTCGTCAACCTGTTTTCGATCCTCTGCCGCCGGATCGGACTGACGCGCGGACTGCCGTTTGTAATTCTCTGCATGGCGGCAGGGAAAATCGCGGGCTCTCTCTATTATTTTGCAAGTGGATTTCAATAAGAACTGGAGGTAAGATGTGATGCAGAGTTTAAAAAGTGAACGGGCAAAAAAAGAATACGAACAGTTTGTCAAAGAGGTGACGCCAAAGCAGAATCTCTTCTGCAATATGGCAAAAGCCTTTATCGTCGGCGGTCTGATCTGTGTCGTGGGGCAGATTCTGCTCCATATCGGCAAAACGCAGTTCTCACTCAGCAAAGATGACGCCGGCTCCTGGTGCTCGCTGATTCTGATCCTTAGCAGTGTGATTTTAACCGGCCTCAACATCTATCAGAAAATCGTCACCTTTGCCGGCTGCGGTGCGCTCGTCCCGATCACCGGCTTTGCCAACTCGGTTGCAGCTCCTGCGATTGAATATAAAAAAGAAGGACAGGTCTTCGGCATCGGTGCGAAAATTTTCACCATCGCCGGACCTGTCATTCTGTACGGTGTCTTTGCAAGCTGGCTGCTCGGCTTTCTCTATTGGCTGTGGACCGCTGCCGGGAACTGGTTTTAAATCAGTTCCGCAGCGCTTCCGCCTCTTCTTTTGTGCAGCCCTCGCGGCTGTAACGGGCTTTTTCATAGCCGTCGTGCAGCCGTCTCATGCCGTCGCCGGAAAGCTCGTTTCTCTCTTCCAGCTCCGCCGGGGTTTCGGCTCCGGTCGGCTGGTATTTTCCGGCTTTTTTGATCGTTTTTTTATACTGCCGGCGGATACGCATATTCGGGGAGAGATAGCCCTCTTTCTTTTCCCGCCGCCACGGCAGATTTTCCCGTTCGTCGTTTCCCTGATGCAGGAAGAGAACTTCGTCCTCCTCATCCTCTGAGAAGGCTTTTCCCGCATTTTTTACGCTCTGGTAAATCGCCCGCAGAACCGCGGTTCCGACGGCAACCATCACAAGATACATGACCGCCGTAAAAAGATTCTGGATCCACTGCGGCATCGGTTTGTACTCTTTGTCCCCCAGCATATCGGACAGATCGGCCTGCTCCATGCCCTGCGGCGTCTCGGCCTCCGGTGTTTCGATCGTAAGATCGCTTTCCAGCTCTTTCGGCTCATATCCTGCGATCGCCTCCGCAATCGGATCCTTTCCGTAGAGCGCCGATGGGAGCACGAACAGTACCAGAAGGAGTACTGCAATTTTCAGGATCAGTTTTCCCGTCCGCTGCATCATCTCCACCGGGAGATTGGCGATTTTCTGATGGTCACGGATGAACCCGTGCATGCCGTCGAGGTACTGGCAGAAGAAGCACAGGAATACATCTGCAAAGAAAAACCAGTAGATCAGATGCCAGTAGAACGGCATTTTCATCAGCACACCGATCACATACTGTATCATAAACCAGAGAAAATGAAGGGGCTTTGGCTCATCGAGGAGCGTCGGGATCTCCCACGCTTCCATATCCGCCAGCGGCATTGAGCCGGCCGGCAGTTCCTGCGCTGCTTTCTTTAACTGGCCTTTGCGGATTCTGACATAGCCGCGGATCAGGAAAATCACAGCGGCCATAAGACCCGTCATCACGCCGGAAAGGCTCTCCAGAAATGCAGGAGAAATACCGTTCTCAAACTTGTTTTTTCCATCGTTTGCCGCCGCAGCCGCTTCAATTACCGCTGCCGCCTGCACACTGAACAGGGAACAGAAAAATTTCGCTGCCAGATACGTCACCGCGCAGACCGCAATTCCGCCAAGCAGAAACTGCCAGAGTGCTTTCGTTTTCCGGATCAGAATCCAGCTTGCGGCGGCCGGAATCAGCAGCAATAAGGATATGGCGCAGAAATACAGCGCCTCCCTTCCCGTCAGCTCCAGAAAACTGGCGGCAAAGCCATAGATGCCGGCGAATAAAAGCCAGACATGAAGCCAGGTCAGCGGGATCTGTACCGGTGTCTTTTTTATTTCCATGGTTTCACCTCCCAGCCGATTGCGGTGTACGCACGGTTCTGCTCTGACGGAACTTCTTCGCCCGGCAGATACGGAATCACCCACAGCACCTGGTTCTGCGCACCGGAGAGCAGATGAAGCGCCTCACGGACCTCATCGGTTCTGTTTTTGGATACGACAACGTAGGTGTGGCCGGTGAGCTCTTTTTCCGCCTCTTTGTGCAGAAACTCCGCGCTGCCTGTGAGATTGCCCCCAAGCTGCACGCACGCCAGTTTCCGGTTCAGCTCCGCTGTTTTTCCGGCGCCCGCTGCCAGATGGACACGCAGCTCCTCGCCGGTCTCCTCATCTTTCGCATTGCTCTTCACCCACAGATTCATCTTGTTTTTCACCATCCGCGCCGCAAGCGAAGACGTGATGCGGATGCTCTCCTCGACCTGCGCTTCCTCGCGCAGAATGTTGGCGTCCTCGATATCGAGAAGCACCGTAACTTCCACGCTCGTCGTCGCGTCAAACTGATTGACCATCAGATCTCCCATCCGTGCCGACGATTTCCAGTTGATGCGGTTCATCGGGTCTTCTTTCCGGTAATCGCGGATACCGGAAAATTCAAACGGGTCCTCGTACAGGCGATTCCGTGACAGAACCATGCCCGACACGGCACGGCAGATCATCTGAATCCGTGCAGTATCGACCTGGCGCGGGTAAACGTACATCTGTGTCTGCTGCGGGTAATCGCTGTAAAGACCCTCCCGGAAAAAAAGATCGTACGCTACGGCATGCGCACCGGTGATCTCGTAGAATCCTCGTTTTTTCGCCTGAAACGGCAGTGTTCTCGTGACCTGCTGATGAAACAGGAACGAAAAGACATCGCGTTTGTAGCTCTGGTCGGTGATGCTCGCGTTTGCTTTTGCCTCGCGGTCGAATTCCAGATTGCGGCTCATCGAAATGCCAAGCTCGAGTGCCGGAATCGGCAGCAGTTTGTCGTTTACGATAACCTCTTTTAACGTACTCTCCTCGCCCTCATAGATCGCGGAATCCTGGAAGCTGACCTGGATTTTCAGATTTTTCTGCCAGTTTTTCTGGTACAGCTTTTTCTGCAGAAACCAGGCGAGCGCCATTCCAAATAGTAATAAAAGAAGCATAGTCCGTTACCTTCCTGACCAGTTTTCGGTCGGCAGATCGATGCGGTTTAAAATTTCCTCGATCACCGATTCTGCGGCTCTTCCGTCGTCTGCGCCGATCTGCATGGTGAGACGGTGTGCGAGTACCGGAACAGCCACGGTCTTGAAGTCCTCCGGCACAACGTAGTTTCGTCCCTGCACCAGCGCGTGGCCCTGTACGGCACGTAAAAATGCGAGTGTTCCACGCGGGCTCACACCGCTTGCAATTTTGCTGTTGACTCTCGTCTCCTGTACGATGCGGACGAGATACTGTACCAGTTCCGGATGCAGGTAGACTTCTTTACACGCCTCCTGCAGGGTACGGATTTCTTCTTTTTGGCAGACAGACGACAGCTCGGCGAGCGGCTCCTCGGTCAGGAAACGGGCGATCATCTGCGTCTCTTCCGCCGGGCTTAATGCTTCCATCGAAAGTTTCATTAAAAAACGGTCCATCTGCGCCTCCGGCAGCGGGAAGGTTCCGAGCGTCTCGAGCGGGTTCTGCGTGGCGATGACGAGGAACGGCTCCTCGAGCGGCCGTGTCACACCGTCCACGGTGATCTGGCGCTCAGCCATGCACTCGAGAAGGCTGCTCTGCGTCTTCGGCGTTGCACGGTTGATCTCATCGGCAAGCAGAATGTTGCAGAAGGCAGGGCCTTTCGAAAAGACGAACTCTCCGCTTTTGGCATCAAAATAATTGAGACCGGTGACATCGGACGGCAGTAAGTCCGGTGTGAACTGGATGCGGCCGAACTCTGCCTCGACGGATTTCGCAAGGGATTTCGCCATGACCGTTTTTCCTGTTCCCGGGACATCCTCGAGCAGGATATGACCTTTGGCAACAAGGCAGGTCAGGACAAGCTCGATCGTGCGCTCGTTTCCGATCATGACCTTTGCGATATTTTCTTTTAATTGCTGCAATACATTATTTTCCATGTTTTGCTTCCTCCAATAGTAAGATTTAATAAAAAAATCCACCCCTCGCTGCTCTGTTTTGTAAGAACAGCACGATAAATTTATTTTACAGCACATATTTTCGGAAGACAAGCAGAAAAAGGACGATGCTGTACATACTTTTCACAGCATCGCCCTTTACGGTTTCTTCTATAAATTAGCTTGTCTCTTACAGTGCTTTCCGGTACAGCGCCTCGATGTCCTGCTGACGGGACACTCTCGGGTTGACGGCGATGTTTCCGCTCTTCATCGCATCTACCGCCATCGGCACGATTTTGCTCTCGATCTCCTCTGCTGTCACTTCTTTTCCCTTTGCCGCCTGGCGGATCGCATCGGTCAGGCTGGCCGGGATTCCGATGGCTGCGGTCAGCTCGCGGATCGCGCCGACCAGCATCATTGGCTCAAATTCATCGGCGTATGCCGGGATTTCGCTGATGTAGTTGTAGATCTTCAGATATCTTCCATGGTCTGCCAGTGCATTGTACTCTGCGATGACCGGAAGCAGAACGGCATTTGCCACGCCGTGCGGCACATCGAAGAAGGCGCTCACAGGATGACTCATTGCATGGACATTTCCAAGTCTTGCGTAGGAAAATGCAATACCCGCGAACAGCGAACCGGTCAGCATCGCCTCTGCGGCTTCGAGATCGGTTCTGCGCGCCACGAAACGGCGGATATTTTTACCGATCAATTCCATCGCTTTTTCTGCCATGGCATCGGAGAACGGAGATGCGGCTGTGGAAATATAAGCCTCCTCCGCATGGATAAAGGCATCAATACCGCACGCTGCTGCAACGGATGCCGGAGCGGAAGTTAAAAGTTCCGGATCGAGAATCGCGTACTCTGGAAGAAGTTCATAGCTGAATACGGTCAGCTTGTAATCTCTGCTGTGGTCGGTGATCACGGAAAATGCGGTCACCTCGGAGCCGGTTCCCGCAGTCGTCGGAATGGCAATCAGCGGGACAATTTTTCCCGGCACTTTGTGTGCGCCTTCGTATTCCGTGATGCTTCCGCCGTATTTTGCCGTCACACCGACGGCCTTTGCTACATCCATCGGAGAACCGCCGCCGAGTGCTACGAGAAAGTCTGCGCCGGAAGCAAGATAGCTCTCGGTTGCTTTTTCTACTGTCGTCACAGACGGATTCGCCTCAATATCTGTGAAAATATCGGCTGCGATGCCTGCCACTTTCAGGCTGTCCGCTGCTTTGTCCACAACGCCCATTTTTTTCAGGGTAGGACCGGAAAGAATCATCGCATGGGTTCCGCCCATCTTCTTGGCACACTCCGGCAGTTTGGCAAGCGTTCCTGCTCCGACAATAATATTCTGTGGAATCGAAAATTCGAATGGATTCATCTTATTTTTCCCCTTTCTTTCAGAAAGCGTGCCGAAAATTTTTCTTTCCGACACGCTTTGTTTTATCCTATCTCAGCTTCAGCCAGCCATTTTGGCAAGAACACGGTCGATCGCTGCATCGATAACAACGTCGAGTTCCGCATCGTCTGCCTCCGGCATCAGGGACGCTGCGTCCTCGTCGGAGATCAGCTCGATCAGGCTGCCGAACTTCTCTTTATATTTGAACTTGCAGACTGCAAAGAATACAACACCGAGGAGGCTCCAGCCGCCTACCATCAGCCACTCCTGCCATACCAGCGTTCCGCCGGAACCAGGAATGCAGTAAACAAGTACCATACATCCGGACATCAGAACCGCCATGGTTCCAACAAATTTGTATGCCGGAACACGGTACGGACGCGGCATATCCGGCTCTTTCTTCCGCAGGATCAGGAAGGAAAGAGATACCATACAGTAGGCAAGACAGCATCCAAAGTTACCTGCATCACAGATCCACACCATCATGCCTCGTCCTGCAAACGGAGCCAGCATAGTCAGCGCGCCGATCAGGAACAGGGCGTTGATCGGAGTTTTGTGCTGCGGATGAAGCTTTGCGAACATCGGCGGAATCATGTAGGATTCAGCCATAGAGTACAGGGCACGGGAACCGCCGATCATAAAGGAGTTCCAGGATGTGATGATACCGCACATACCGCCGACGATGATGACTTTTGCCATAACCGCTGTACCGAACGCTTTCGCCATCGCATCTGCTGTGACAAGTCCGGTTCCTGCTTCCGAGCTCAGGATTTCGGACGGGTTCAGCACATAGCCGACAGCCAGGATAACACAGGAATAGAAAACAACAGCGAGTACAACGGAGAGAATCATCATTTTACCGATTTTCTTTAACGGAACGTTGATTTCCTCTGCTGCCTGCGGGATAACGTCAAAGCCGATGAAGAAGAACGGGGTAACAACAGCAACTTTGATGATGTTCTGGAACATCGTTCCGGTGCTCTCGCCGACGAACATCTGTCCCTGCAGATTGCTGGAATCTCCGTTGATCACGGATGCCACAATCAGAAGGATACCAGCGCCGCCGATGATACAGGTAAGGACCGTCTGCAGAACGGCTGCTGTTTTTGCGCCCAGCACATTGATCAGTGTGATGAGGAACGCTACAATAACGGCTACGGCTACCCAGGAAGCATAGATATCAAATCCTGCCACGCTGTACATATAGCCTTTCAGGAATCCCGGCCACAGATATGTGATGATGGTTGGGAAGGCGCACGCCTCGAAACACGTAACACTGACGTATCCTAAAATAATCGCCCAGGTACAGATGAACGAACCGTTCGGGCCCATCGCCTTGTAGCTGAAGACGTGCTCGCCGCCGCACTGCGGCATCGCTGCAGTCAGTTCTGCGTAAGTCAGTCCGATGAAAAAGATCATGACACCGCCGATCGCAAACGCAATTGAAGCTCCGACAACGCCGCCTTTCTGAATCCAGCTTCCTGAGGATACGACCCAGCCCCAGCCGATCATGGCTCCGAAAGCGATGACGAGAATATCCCATGCACCTAATACTTTGTCAAATTCTGATTTTTTCTGTTCCATGGCTTATCCCTCCCCGCTTCCGTATTTCTTCTGAATCAGTTCCTCGAGATACTCCGCTGTGCCCTCCACACCAAGGAATGCACTGTTGATCAGAATGTCTCGGTTGTGCCGGTCTCCGCGGTTGCTGCCGGTCAGCGCCAGATGACGCTTGTGATACCGTTTGTCCTTCTCGAGCAGCAGAATTTTTGCATCGCTCTCGGAAAGGCTGTGGCTCTTCATGATATTCTGAATGCGGATCTCATCCGGTGCATAGATAAAAGCCCGGAGGAGCTTGATATCTTTGCTGTCCTTTAAGATGTAATCCGCGGATCGTCCGATGATGACGCAGGCCTCTTTTTCTGCCAGTTTCCGGATGATCTGCTTCTGTACATGAATCGCACGCTCGGTCAGGTCCGCATATTTGGAGAAGGATCCACGGACATCGCCCTCGGCTCCTTTTCCGGCAATCGTACCGCCCTCTTCTACACGGTTCATGATGTCTTTCGGAATTCCGACTTCTTCAATAATCTGATCCACCAGTTCGCGGTCGTAGAACTTAATTCCGAGATCCTCCGCAATTTTCCTGCCGATGGCATTTCCTTTGGCTCCGTACTCGCAGCCGATTGTGATAACCAGATGTCCCATACCGTTTTCCTCTCACATTTAATTTCTCTGTTTTACCTGTTGTTTCCGATTCACAGAATGAAAAGAAAAACAGGACAGGGGCGAAGCATGGTTCTTTGCTTTTTGACGTCCTTGTCCTGTTCTTTTCACGCTATGAGATTTTCTTTGTTTCTATAAGAATTCTTTATTTTTCCAGAGCTTTTACGGTTTCTTCGATGATAGCAACTGCCTTGTCGCAGTCCTCCTCGGTTACGATAAGCGGAGGGATCAGACGAATGATGTGCGCTCCGATGGCTGTGATCAGCAGATGGCGGTCAAGGCAGCCATGTTTGACTTCTACGCCGCTGATGGTATCATCAAACTCTACGCCGACCAGCAGTCCCTGATGTCTGACTTCTTTGACATGCGGCAGTTTTGCTAATTTTTCTGCGAAGTAATCACCGACTTTCTTTGCATTTCCGGCAAGGTCGCGGTCGATCAGTTCGTTGACTTCTGCCAGTGCTGCTGCACAGCTGACTGGATGGCCGCCGAAGGTAGTTCCGTGAGATCCCGGGGTAAAGGCTTTTGCTACTTCAGCTGTTGCGCAGATTGCGCCAATCGGCATTCCGCCGCCAAGACCTTTTGCCATGGATACGATATCCGGTTTGATGCCGTAATTCATGTAAGACATTACCGCACCGGTTCTGCACCAGCCGGTCTGTACTTCATCAATCAGAAGCAGCATGTCGTTCTCATCACAGAACTTCCGGAGTCCCTGCATGAACTCTTTCGTTGCCGGATGAACACCGCCTTCGCCCTGTACCGGCTCAACCATGATGGCAATGGTGTTTTCGGTACATGCATCTTTGAAGGCCTGCAGATCATTGTACGGTGCGTAGGAGAATCCGTAGGTCATCGGTCCGAATCCAACCTGGCATCCGTTGCCCGGCTGACCGGTTGCAGACATGGCACCGAAGGTTCTTCCATGGAAGCCCATCTTTGCGGTTACGATGTGGTAACGGTTCGGGCCGTATTTCTCGATGCCGTACTTTCTTGCCATTTTGATCATGGCCTCGTTCGCCTCGGTACCGGAGTTCTGATAGAAAATCTTGTCCATGCCGATGGTCTCGCAGACTTTCTCAGCAAGCAGTGCCTGCGGGATGGTGTATGGATAGTTGAAGGTATGCATGATATCGTCGAGCTGCTCTTTTGCTGCTGCAACAACTTTCGGGTTTCTGTTTCCGGCGTTGTTTACGGCGATGCCTGCGTAAAAGTCAAGATACGGCGCTCCGTTTTCGTCGTACATATACATCCCCTCTGCGGTTTCTGCAAGGAAATCGAAACGCTCGTAAGTCTCGATCATGTACTTGTTTACTTTGTCTTTGATGTCCTGAACCGTTAATCCTGTGTCTTTTAATCTCATAGTGTTATCCTCCCATAGCGTTGAAAAGATTTTTTAAATAAAAAACAAAAAAGCAAAGACTACTCGTTGGTAAGCGTCTTTGCTTTGTTTTTCGTTTATTATTTTGTACAACCATACAATAGCACCACTCCCTATATTTGTCAATTACTTTTTTTAAAAAAGTTTTTTATTTTTGCTTTTTCTTTAACACCCGCTTTTTCTATTCTTTTTTGATGTTTTTTCGTCTTCCACCGTATTTTTTTCATATCCGTTGTTTTTTATTCTGATGTTCCAGTGGACTTCTGTCCATTATATTGAACAGTTCATTCAAAAAAAGAAAGCCTGTTATTCTGCGGCTTTTAGTGATAGTCGAGAAAGAAACACATGCAGCTCGTCTTCTCCGTCCCTCTGTTGCGGTAGATGTGGGTCTGGTCTGTCTCGAAACGGAATGCCTGCTTCAAGTGGATCTCATGCTCTTTTCCATTGCACTCCACGGTCATCACGCCGTCTGTCACCACCAGGTACTCTCTTGTTTTCTCTCCGTGGCCGCCGCTCACATACGTTCCGCCCGGTTCGATGTCGATGCGGTAGATTTCCACAAGCCGCGTGTCCTCATACGGAAAGCACGTCCACACAGTGTACTGCCCCTCCAGCTCTTTCGTCGGAACCAGATCCTCCGGTGTCACAAGATAACTATCCACCAGCGGCGTTGCAATCAGCTCCTGAAATTCAATCCGCAGGCCGCTCGTAATCTTCCCGAGCACGCCAAGCGACGGGTTCGCCGTTCCCTTTTCGATCTGCGAGAGCATACTCTTGCTGACCCCGGTCTGCTCCGAGGCCTGGTCGAGACTCATCCCTTTCGACTGCCGGATCCGTTTCAGATTGACCGCCACATTTTCTGTCAGATAATCCATGTTCTTCCACCTGCCTTTCCTCGTATTTCGCTTATTGTAGCACACCTTCCTCCGATATTCCAGTGAATATTTTCAAACTTTCTGCCGCCTTTTCCCGCTTCGCCTTTCTTTTCTTCCTTTATCCGCCCGGGTTTCAGGCGCTTTTCTCTGCCTTTCCCAGGAAAAGCGCCCTTCCGCCGGATTTGTATTTTTGTCAGACCTTTTCCATCCGCATCTGCCGCAGAATCTTCTTTTCCATCCGCGACACCTGCACCTGCGAAATCCCCAGTTTTCCGGCGATCTGCGCCTGCGTCATGTCCTGAAAATAGCGCATGTAGATGAGCTGCCGCTCCTTCGCGGGCAGTCGTCCCAACAGCTCTTCCAAGAAAATCCGGTTCAGCAGCTTTTCCTGTCCGTTCTCTTTTTCCGGAATGCGGTCCATCAGAGAAATATCGTGGTTTTCCCCCTGATAGATGGTCTTCTGCAGCGATTCCACCTCCGCACCGGACTCCATCGCCTCCACGATTTCCTCCACGGTAACATCAAGCTCCCCCGCTATCTCCGCCAGCGTCGGATCGCGCCCGTTCTCCCGCTCCAGCCGCTCCCGCACCGCATACGCTTTCCACGCCAGTTCCCGGATCGGGCGGCTCACCTTCACCATCCCCTCCGACCGCAGAAACCGCCGGATCTCCCCCGCAATCATCGGAACCGCATACGTCGAAAAACAGACTTCAAACGAAGGATCAAATTTATCAATCGCCTTCAACAGCCCAATGCTCCCGATCTGGCACAGATCCTCCATCTCCACCCCGCGGTTTGCAAACCGCCTCACCATGCTCCAGACCAGTCCCATATTTTCCTCTGCCAGTGTATCCCTTGCCGCTTTATCCCCTTCGTGTGCCTTTTCGATCAGGGCAAGCGTATGTTCCATGCATTCTGACTCCTATGACTTCCGATCCGGCCCTTACATTTCCGGATGCACACCGATTTTCCGTTTCATCACCACTTCCGTCCCCCATCCCGGATGCGACCTTACTTCCAGCTCATCCATAAACGCCTCCATAAACGAAAACCCCATCCCCGACCGCTCCAGCTCCGGGCAGGTCGTAAACATCGGCTCCATCGCCTTCTCCACATTTTCAATCCCGACGCCGGTATCTTTTACCGTCACCTGAAACACCTTCTCCTCCAGATCCAGCACACACTTCATCTGAATTTTCCCTTTTTCCTGCCGGTATCCGTGAATCATCGCATTCGTAACCGCCTCCGAAATCGCCGTCTTGACATCCGCCACTTCCTCCACCGTCGGATTCAGCTGCGCCAGAAACGCCGCCGCAGACACCCGCGCAAAACTCTCATTGCAGGGACGGCTCTCAAATTCCAGCGTCATCGTATTCCACCGCATCTTCTCTTCTGTTTTCATCCTTTCTCGCATCATCCCATTCCCCTTTCTGCCCACTCCCCGTCCAAAACCTACTTCCACGTCTTCTCCTCTTCCACCTCAATCACCCGCGTCACCCCCGACATCACCAGAATCCTCCGCATCCGCTCTCCCACATGCACCGCTCTCACCTTCCCGCCAATCAGCTCCATCTCCCGAAACCTTCCCATCACCAGTCCAATCCCCGAACTGTCCATAAACACCGTCTTCCGAAAATCAAACACCACCTCCCTCACATTCCTCTCCACCAAAATCTCCCCCGCCTCCTCCCGAAGCCGGTCAGCCACAAAATGATCCACCTCTTCCGGAAGCCGAATCGTCATCACCGCATCCTTCACCCAAACACGATTATCCATTTCCCATCCTCCCTCTTTCCTGTCATAAAATAAAAAACACAAAAGATTTTTCGCCGTAAAGCGAATTTCATCTTTTGTGTTTTATCTTCTCACTTTTATACTTTTTTGCCCTTCGTCCCACGCACCCTCCGCGTAGTCAGTGGTATCAGCCCGACGAAACAGCGCCGCATCTCCTGCGGCATTCTGACCCGTGGGCGTCCGTCCTCACTATTCCTCCGTCTTCACAGTCCCCCCCAGCGCCTCAATCTGCTGCTCGGCCTTAGTAGCCTTCTGGGTTCCCGGGAACTTATCGATGATCTCCTGGAACACCGAAATCGCATTATCGGTATCCCCACTCAGCCGATACGCATGCGCCAGATAGTTAAGCACCGTATAGTCACTGTCGTTGATATTCTTAGCCTTCGAAAGCTTATCAATCGCCTCAGTGTAATTCGCATCGTCAAATGCATTCACACCCGACTGCGAAAGCTCCTGGAACATAGACGACTGCATGCTCTTGTAAATAGTGTCATACACAGCCTTTGCGTCCACAGAAAGCACCTCCGGGTTGACCTCGGTCAGTGCGTTTGTTGCGTTGCTCGTGTTGCCCTGCTGCTGCGCTTCCACAGCCTTTAAAAGGTTCTCATAGGAAGCCGCCGTATCCTGTGCCGTCTGGATCTGCTGCTGCGCAGAAGCCGTCGTTTCGTTCAGAGAATCCACCTGGCTCTGGAGCTGGTTCAGCTGGGCCTCCTGGCTCGCCATCTTGCCGCTGTATTCCACAACCTTCTCGTCCGCCTGCCGGTTAATTCGCTGCGTATTCGCAGGCCCGATCAGAAACCACACAACCAGTGCGCCAAGCACCAGCCCAATACCGATATTCAGCATCGTTGCCGCTGTAGACGTCTCGCGGAACGTCGGCGGAATAATCACCGTATCCCCGCTTACCACACGCTCACGCTCGTCCTCGCGCTGCTCCTCCGTGCGCTCCCTGCGGCCGAACCGCCGCGGCTCCAGCGACGTCTGCGTACCCGTCTGGAAATCAACCTCCTTCAGGAAACGAAGCGTCGTCGAGTTCGTCTTGTCAATTTTCGCCGCCTTTTTCAGAATCTTCCGCGCTTTCTCATACTCACCCTTGTGAATATAAATCAGCGCCAGCAGATGATATCCCTTGATCAGCTTCGGATTCTGGTTCAGAATCTTGCGCAGCTGGATCGCAGCCACATCCTCATTGTTCTCGCGGCAGCATTTCAGCGCACTGTTGTATTTCTTGATCGTCTGATTGATCATATCCAGCTTCGCCTGCTCCGCCTGCAGCGTCGCAATATACTCCGTCGCCACATTATTCTCCGGCATAATATTCTTGCTGATGATCCACTCACTTAACGCCGCAACCGCTTCACCCGTCTCAAAATAGACAAGGCCTAACAAGTTCCGCGCATGGATATTGTATTTGTTAAACTTCAGGCTCCGCCGCAGCATATCGATCGCTCCGGAAAGATCCCGGATCTCTGCCTTGTCGAGGCCCAGATTGTAGTACATATTCGAAAGAGAAAAACATTTTCTCTGTACTCTCAGGTTAAAACCACAGTTGGGACAGATCTCCATTCCGACGTCCACAACCGATTTACAATTCATACAGTTCATTCCGGCACCTTACTCTTCCTTTTCCGCTTCTGTCTCGTTTTCCTGTTCCGGCTTGTCGTTTTTCATCATTTCTTTTAAGATGTCGATCACATCCGTCAGATCACGGCTGTAAATCGCATCCTCCACCTCGTCCACATCGAGACACGGTTTAAACTTCTTCAGTTCTTCTTCGTAATTTAACATAAACAAAAAATTCCTTCCTGTATTCGCTAACCATTCCGCTTTGCAAGATATGCTTTCAGTTCGCCCGCCAGATACAGAGAACCCACGCAGAACAGCATGCCGCTGCCCTTTTTGCCCAGTGCCTTCTCATACGCTGCCCCGATCTCCGGTTCCGCGCAGACATCCGTGCATCCTGCTTTTCTGAAGTCCTCTGCAAGCACTTCCGCCGGTACGACGCGGCTTCCGTCGATCTGCGTTGCAACAACATGGGACGGATGGATGCCCTCGCAGATTTCACCGATCATCTCATGATAGTGCTTGTCTGCAACTGCCGTGAACAGAATCGTGATCTCGTTTTCTTTCGCAAAATAGCCTGCCGTGCTGACAAACTGTGCAATGCCGTCCTCGTTGTGCGCGCCGTCGATGATGACGCCCGGCGCAGCCATTTCCATACGGCACGGCCATTTGATCTTCGAAAGACCTTCCGCAAGCACGTTCTTAGGAATGTCGTGCACGTCCTGCAGAATATGCATCGTGTAGAACGCAAGGCTTGCATTCATCATCTGGTATTTTGCCACGTACGGAATCGCAAGCTCTGCTTTTTCGCCGCCCGGGTATGCAAAGGTAAAGGTGATGCCCTCGCGGCTCTGTGTTTTCATCTCATAGAACGACGGCTCCATCGGCCATGCCGGGCTTCCCATCTCTTTCGCCTTTGCGGCAATGACAGAAGCCGGACCTGGCTGGCTGGCGTCGTAGATCACCGGGACACCGGCTTTGATGATGCCGGCTTTCTCTCCCGCAATCGCCTCGAGGGTGTCGCCGAGATACTCGGTGTGGTCGCGGCTGATGGACGTGATGATGCATGCCAGCGGCTTTTCGACCACATTTGTCGCATCCAGCCGTCCGCCAAGGCCGGTCTCCATGACCAGGTATTCCACGCCGGCTTCTTTGAAAATCAGCATTCCCATCAGGAACAGCGTCTCAAAATAGCTCGGATGGCCTTCGCCCTCCGCCTCGTATTCTTTGGCTGCTTTTTCCACTTTGAGAAATGCGTCAAGAAACTGCTCATCCGACACATCTTCCCCGTTGATCTGGAACCGCTCGTTGATGCGTACAAGGTGCGGGGAGGTAAAAAGTCCTGTCTTTTTGCCGCCTGCAAGCAGCATCGCATTCAAGTACGCGCAGACGCTTCCCTTTCCGTTCGTGCCCGCCACATGGATAATTTTGATCCCTTCCTGCGGATTCCCAAGGCGCGAAAGAAGCTCCCTCGTATGTTCCGGCGGATGCTTCACCGTAAATTTCGGTATTGTTTCGATATAATCAACTGCTTCTGTATAATTCACCTTATTTCACCATTCTTCAGTATTTTAGGGCTGCTTTCAGACCCTAGTATCATTATAATCGAGTGACCGGATATGTCCATAGCAATTTTCAAAATTTTGTCCCGACTTTTCGACTTTCCCCGTAAAAAGATACAGTGGGACGTCAAAATCCGCCCCACTGTATGATCTTTCGGACACTCTTTTTAATTCTGCAGACCGCCGTCTTCGGCCGGTTTATCGCTGTTTTCTGTTTTTGACGGCTCAATCTTGTCGCCTTCGCCCTCCGGCGCACCGGACGGCGCTGCCGTCAGTTCATCCTGCGGCGCAGTGCTCGTATTGGCATTTTCCTGCGTCACATCTGTTTTCGTGCTGTCCGGGTTCGGCGTCGACGTCGGTGTAGATACCGTTTTTGGCTCTTCATACATCATCGGCTCTGTCCTTGTCAGCACCTTCTTCGTCGAGCTGTTGCTCTGCTGCGCGATTGTAATCTGATCACCGTCTTCCAGGGTCAGACTATGCACCATCAGAATCGACGGGCTGACATAGACGGTATCCTGTATCTCCTCGTTGACTTCCACACGGCTCGATGCCGTAAAGTTTTCTCCGTAAAAATACCAGGTATCTTCTCCGGATTTTTCGATTCGTTCCAGTGTTACCGGCAAAGCACCCATCTGCAGCTTCACACGCTCATACGGTGTCTCTCCGTCTTCTCCGTAAACGTACCGTTTTCCATACAGCATATCATACTGCAGCACCTCGAGATCCACCTGATAATTCTTCGTATTCCGTCTCGTCTGATGATACCGGAAAATGGTTCCGTCATGAATTCCCACACGGTTCATAACCTCTGCTGCAATCTGGTAGGAAGCAATGTTTTCCTGTTTTCTTTTCAGTCCCATATTATCCCAGATTACGTATTCGGTCTGATACAGATAGCGGTTCTCCAGATCTTCTACTTTCAGTCCCATCGTTGGCAGATGGTCCCCGTACATCACAAGTACCACCGGCTCCGGATAATCCGCAAGCTTTGTCGTCAGCTCTTTGACAAATATGTCCATCTCATGAATCTGATTTACATAATATTCCCAGGAGTAATTATTTTTTTCCCGGTCTTCCGCGCCTGTCACTGTAATCTCCGGATCGTCAAGCACCGGCTCTGTCGGATAATCACCGTGGCCCTGTACCGAAATCGTATAGATATAATCCGGTTCGTCTGTCGCATCGAGCGTTTTTATGATCTCTTTTGTCAGAATATGGTCTTTTACCCATCCTGTCGCCGTCACATCCGAGATATCCGGCATATATTCCTCCGAGGTAAAGGTATCAAAACCAAGACGTGAGAACACACTTCTTCTGGAATAGAAGTTTGCTTCATTGTTGTGGATCGCATGGGTCGCATAGCCAAGATTCTTTAAAACATACGGCGCACTCTCACACGTCTCCTCTGAAAGCACCGATTTGTACGGATACTCACCCGCTCCGAAATACCGGAGGCTCATGCCGGAAATAGTTTCAAACTCTGTGTTTGCTGTTCCGGCTCCCACCACCGGCACGCGGAGATAACCGGAAGAATAATCCTTCATCAGCTGCCGGTAATACGGGATCGGATCCTCGGAAATGTTGAGGAAATTAACCAGCTCCGGATCGAAAAAGGACTCCAGCTGCAAAAAGATAATATTCGGTTTTACCGTATCATCCTCTTTTTGTTCGCCTTCACTCGTCTCAATCTGTTTCACGAGCTGTTCGGAATAGCCGTTCGGCTCTGAAATTCCCGTATCAAACAGGGTGACTGCCAGACAGTACGGATAGCCGTAATCCTGGTAGGCAAATGCGATGTTGACGAAATAGCTGGAAAGCACACGCTTTGCAAGCGCCAGATTCGTTGCTCCCGTAAAGAGTACAATTACCAGAGCAATCAACGGCACATTCAGATACCAGCGGATTTTCCCCTGAAATTTCGGTCCTTTGATCCAGACCCATACAAAAAATGCCAATAATGCCACAAGAGCTGCCGCAACGAGAATCATGGTACCTTTCGACAGATACTTCGTCACGACCTTGGCACCATCGCTTAAGTTCCGCAAATCCGGCCCGGTAAACGGTGTGACGCGGTTCGCCAGAATCACACCGTTGATGATACCGAGCAGCAGCCAGAAACAGCTCATCACCAGCCGTACCAGCACACGTCTGCGGAACAGATAAACTACCATAAAAGTAGTGAAGATCAAAAATGCATTGTACAAAAAGACCCATGGGCTTTCCACCATGTAGCTCCATGCAGATGCCAGCGAATGGCGGGAAAATGCTTCAATCACCAGATACAGAATACAGCATCCCAGGGCCTGCAGCGGCAAAGAGAGCCAGTTGCAGACTTTCACTACGGTTTCCTTGTTTCCATGCAGTTTTTTTCCTTTTTTCATTTATTTTTTCAGCTGCTCCAATCTTGTCTGAACCTGCTCCATCATCTGCTGATAGTTCGCCAGTTTTTCTTTCTCTGCCTGAACCTTTGCCTCCGGAGCTTTGTTAATAAAGTTCGGGTTGCCAAGCATGCCGTTGGAACGTGCGATCTCTTTTGTCAGACGCTCTTCCTCTTTCGTAAGGCGGGCGATCTCTTTTTCCAGGTCAACCAGCTCGGCAAATGGAATGTAGATCGTTGCCTGCGGGATCACTGCGGATACCGCATCGTCTGCGATGCCGGCTTTGTCTGCCTGTACGTGAACTTCGCTTGCTCCTGCCAGAGTTCCGAAGAATACAGCACCATTTTTGAAGGTTTCCTGTACAGCAGCATCTTCGGTTACAACGAATACGCTTGCTTTCTTTGACGGCGGTACATTCATGCTGGTGCGTACACCACGGATGCTTCTTACGGCCTCTTTCATCATCTCAACAGCTGCCTCATCCTCTGCGTATGCAAAGTCTTCGGTCTCTTTCGGCCATGCGGCGATCATGATGGAATCCTCGTCCGGATTCAGTGTGCAGTAGATTTCCTCTGTGATGAACGGCATGAACGGATGCAGCAGCTTTAATGCATTGCCAAGAACGGTTTTTAAGGTCCACAGTGCAGCGCCCTTCGTCTCGTCGGTCTCGCTGTACAGACGCGGTTTTACCATCTCGATGTACCAGTCGCAGAATTCCTCCCAGATGAAGTCGTAAACTTTCTGTACGGCGATGCCGAGCTCGTAGCGGTCCATGTTGTCCGTTACTTCCGTTGCCAGGGTATTGACTTTGGAGAGAATCCATTTGTCTGCCAGTGTCAGTTTGTCTTTTGGCATCTTGGACGGAACCTCTGCTTTTTCCAGGTTCATCATGATGAAACGGGAAGCGTTCCATACTTTGTTTGCGAAGTTACGACTGGCTTCTACACGCTCCCAGTAGAAACGCATATCGTTTCCAGGTGCATTACCGGTCATCAAAGTCAGACGGAGCGCATCTGCACCGTATTTGTCAATGACTTCGAGCGGATCGATACCGTTTCCGAGGGATTTACTCATCTTGCGTCCCTGGGAATCGCGAACGAGTCCGTGAATCAGTACGTGGTGGAACGGAACCTGTTTGGTCTGCTCCAGTGCGGAGAATACCATACGGATAACCCAGAAGAAAATGATGTCATATCCGGTTACGAGAACATCCGTCGGATAGAAGTAATCAAATTCCGGTGTTTTCTCCGGCCATCCTAACGTGGAGAACGGCCACAGAGCAGAACTGAACCAGGTGTCCAGGGTATCCGGGTCCTGAGTGAGATGGGTGCTGCCGCATTTCGGGCATTTTTCCGGCATTCCGCCTCTTACAACCGTGATCTCGCCACAGTCATCACAGGTATAGGCCGGGATACGATGACCCCACCAGAGCTGACGGGAAATACACCAGTCGTGGATATTGTTCAGCCAGTTCTGATAAATCTTGCTGAAACGATCCGGGATGAAGTTTACTTCCCCGTTCTTCTCTGCTTCGCTGGCAGCGGCAGCCATATCCGCCATTTTTACAAACCACTGTGGTTTGATCATCGGCTCTACGGTTGTCTTACATCTGTCGTGGGTTCCTACGTTGTGAACGTGATCCACTACTTTTACAAGAAGGCCAAGCTTCTCGAGATCCTCTACCATGGCTTTTCTTGCCTCGTAGCGGTCCATGCCGGCGTATTTGCCGCACTTGTTGTTCATGGTTCCGTCATCGTTTAAGATGTTGATCTCTTCGAGGTTGTGGCGTTTTCCTACCTCAAAATCGTTCGGGTCGTGTGCCGGTGTGATTTTTACGCATCCGGTTCCGAACTCTTTGTCTACGTAAGCATCTGCGATAACCGGGATCTCACGGTCGGTCAGCGGAAGCTTCAGCATTTTTCCTACAATATCTGTATATCTTTCATCCTCCGGATTGACAGCTACGGCAGTATCGCCGAGCAGAGTCTCCGGACGGGTCGTTGCGATTTCTACGAAGCGGCCTTCTTCTCCAACTACCGGGTAGTTGATGTGCCAGAAGTGGCCTGCCTGCTCCTGATATTCAACCTCTGCATCGGAGATGGAAGTCTGGCATACCGGGCACCAGTTGATGATGCGGCTTCCTTTGTAGATCCATCCTTTTTCATACAGACGGCAGAATACTTCTTCTACGGCTTTGGAGCATCCCTCGTCCATGGTGAAGCGTTCTCTCTCCCAGTCTGCGGAGGAGCCGATCTTTCTTAACTGGCTGTTGATGCGTCCGCCGTACTCTTTTTTCCACTCCCAGCAATGCTCCAGGAATTTTTCGCGTCCGATTTCATCTTTGTCGATGCCCTGCTCTTTGAGCATATTGGTAACCTTTACCTCGGTTGCAATCGCCGCATGGTCGGTTCCCGGCTGCCAGAGGACTTCATATCCCTCCATCCGTTTGAAACGGCAGAGAATATCCTGCATGGTGTTGTCGAGTGCATGGCCCATGTGAAGCTGTCCGGTTACGTTCGGAGGCGGCATCATAATGGTAAACGGTTTTTTGTTCGGGTTTACAGTGGCGTGGAAATATCCTTTATCCAGCCATTTCTGATACAGTCTGTCCTCGAGTCCTTTCGGATCGTAGGTCTTTGCGAGTTCTTTGCTCATGAGATCCTCCTTTTATGTTTGGTGTATTGTGGTATTTATTCCCGCAGAGGCTTGTCTTAAATCAAAAACGCCCTTCACATACACATAACATGCATGCAAAGGGCGAAAATTCCGCGGTACCACCTTAATTTGTATCTCGTTTCGGAGTCTGTAACGTGACTCATGCGTGAGAACCTAATCATCACATCTTCTGTGCTTTTCAGCTCTCCGGTTCAGAAGCTACCTTCCATGACCACCTTCCCGGACAGCCTTTCAGCCGGTGAACCGTCCTCTCTTTTGGGGCCTGCCATGTACTCCTCTTCCTCATAACCTTTTCTTTTTCTGTTGGAATAGAAACTGCATTTATCATAATCGCGTTTTTTTATTTTGTCAAGCCGCCGCGGGCAAAAACCTTTCTTCTTATGGAAGTTTTAAGATTTCACGCGCTTATTTTCGGTGAATCCGCGATGCACAGTACTGCATTTCTGCGCGGCCGTACGACGCGTAGCGGACCTGTTCTTTCGAAAACGGCTTCGCATTGCTTGGCCGTCCTAGGTTTTCGCCGTGGATCACCTGATCCACAAGGTCGATGAGATCTGCGAGAACGCCGAGGCTGAGCGGATTGTAAACCGGATGCGCCGTCGATTCAAACACCTGCGTGTGATGACCGCCGAAGAATTTCATGCGGCCGCCCTTTTTCACCAGCCACGCCATCAGACCAACCAGACCATCGTAATACTCTTCCAGGCTCGTTCCGCCCGGCACCTGCATCCAGACACCGCAGCCGCTTCCGATCGCATCTCCGGTGAACAGGTAATTCTGTTTCGTCTCCAGCACGACAACACTGCCCGGCGTATGGCCCGGTGTCTGACAGACGGCCAGCTCTGTGCCGCCGAGCGGAATCACGGAATCGGTACGGATGTCATGAATCTCCTCCCACGGTTTTAATTTTCCCGCTGTCAGTACGCTGAGCGTCTCCGGGTCCATCTTCTTTTCGTCGTGGCACATGTAAACCTCGTTGAACTCATCGATATGATACATGTGATCCGGGTGCGCATGCGTGATAACCAGCAGCAGAGGCTTATCTGTCAACTCCCTTATCACCGGCAGAATCTTTGCGCCTGCTGTGATGCCGGTATCAATCACAGCCGCTTTCTCTTCTCCTTCTACCACATAGAATGACGAATTTCCCGCGTCAAGAATACAGTAAATTTTTTCTCCGATTTCTGTTACCTGAAAACCTTCCATTTTGTAAAACCTCCCTTTTGTTCACCGGAACATACTGAACCCTATGTTAAATAAAATCCCCATAACAATAATAATAACCCAGATCAGAGCTGCAATTCTTGCTTTTGGCGTATGGGACTGTGTTCGGAGCGGCTCAGGAAATTCCCCTTTTTTCTCCCAGTCGGCAATCCGTTTTTTTGCCTCCTCTGCCTGCTCTTCCTTCACATAAACAACGCGTCCCTGATACGGTATTCCAGTTGTAATCTGCAGAATTTCTCCGGCTCCTTCGCTTTTTCCATAAGCCATGATTCCATGACGCTGCAGCATCTTTACCATCTTTTTTGTAGTCTGTTCATCTACCGTACGATACACCTTTCGATACCCCATATCTTTCCCTCCTGTGCTTTGTGCCTTAGATCCACCTTCCGCTATTTTATGCTATTTTCTTTTTTTCTCTCAGCATCATCACCCACGCAATCCGTAATCGAAGTTGATTGTGAGCAGCATCGTAATCTGGCCAAGTGAAATATGATATCAATGTCCTGCATTCTCTTCTCCGATGATAATCGAAAGCAGCGTATGATCCAGCATGATCGTGCGGTTCCACGGATTGAAAATCACACCGCTGATCTCCTTTGTTTCGGATGCCATGTGGATCAGCTGTTCCAGACTCACGAGAAACGTAGATTTCACGCTGCTGCTCCCCTTTAATTCCTCATCAAAGCTCGTAAACGCGGCCCACCAGACTTTTCCGTCTGCGCTCTTTACCGTTCCGATCCGGATCTGATCGTCGCCGGATGGCGGTTCCACGGAAAGAATCGCCTGTCCGCCCTCTTTCATTCTGCGGCGGATTACCGTCAGCACATGTGCCAGCAGTTCCGGCGTCGGCTCCTTTTGCAGTCCCAGAATTGCTTCCTCTATCGTTTCATTCCCCTGCAGCCCTTCGTCCTTTGGAGTTTCCATTTTTTTTGCCATTGCTCTTGTCCTTTCTTTTTCGCTTTTCCCACACAGAATCTGTGTACCATCATCCCCGGCAGCTTCGGCACTTCCGATGACCTTTACTCTGCGCCTACCCAGATGCCATCTTCCCCGCAGAATCTGCACTCTTTTGATAAATCCAAAACGTTTTCCATCCGCTTTAAGATCTGATCGTACTTCCCTTCCCGCATCAATGCAATCGTCACCTGATCCGTTCCGATCTGCAGATGGCGGAAGCCGCGTTTTCCTTCCTCCGTCCACGGCAGAGTCAGCTCCAGTTCAAAGCCGCCGCTGCTTCCGTACAGCTCACCCGGCTGTTCGTCCGCAAACAGCTCGAAAAGCGGCTGATAATATGCTTTGAAATAATTCTCCTCTGGAAACCAAAGTGTCCCGTCCCCGGTCCGCTCCGGCTCTTTTACAACGGCATTCAGATAGCCTCTCTCGTAATACGTCATGCACGCCGCGCTCTTCGCCAGCGGATTTTCATTGATCTTCTCGATCTCCGACGCCGCCCGGCATCCGTTTCCAAAGGCCGCCTGGCTGTTCTCGCTCCTGCCGACCGGCTCCCAGACGCTCCATGCGTTCTGCTTTCCGTATCCGATCAGATCCTGGCGGTATGCACCGTTGTATTTTACAAATTTTTTCTCCCCCGGCTGCTCGATCAGGTTCAGCGGTACCATACAGTCAATTCCGTACAGCTTCTGCGCAATCAGCCGCGTGTAGATGATGCCGAGATAATGACAGATTGCACTGCGCTCCGCCGTGTCGAGATACATAATCTGCTCCGCTTTTGTCAGCTGGTCGCCGCGTGTTTCGAGCACACTCTCCACCATCGCAATCCGTGACTGCAGCTCCGCCTTCCGTTTTCCGCGGTAGCGCGCCGACAGACGGCCGTACGGCATCGTGCTTGCAAGAACCGCGTGCAGCAGCTCCAGATTCGTGTATTTGATCATAATATCTTTCTTATTTAAACCGAGCTCTGCGTCGGTATCGACTTCCGTCACATTGATGATATATGTTTTTTCTTCGGTCAGTATCATTTGTTTTGCCTCTCTTTTTCAGTACTCTCTTCCATGCTCCTTCAGCCAGCTCTGCCACACTTTGTAATCGGGCATCTGCTGTGCCACCACCGCGTAAAACCGCGCGGAATGGTCCATCTCTTTCCGGTGCGCCAGCTCGTGGATAACGACGTAATCCATCACGTGCTCCGGCATCAGCACCAGCTTCCAGTTGTAGTTCAGGTTTCCGGCGCTGCTGCAGCTGCCCCAGCGGGTTTTCTGCTCACGAATTGTGATTCTGCCATACGTTACGCCCATCTCTTTTGCAAAATGTGCCGTCTTTTCCGCCAGCATCTGCGCCGCACGTTTAACCGCCGCTTTTCGTTCTGCTTCCGTCAGACGGTTCGCTGCTTTCTGCTCTGCGGCCGCCAACGCTTTTTCCCGGTGTGTGTGAATCCAATCCTGTTTTTCTTTTAAGAATGCTTCGATTTTGTATTTTGCCATCCGTTTCGGTGCGCGCACCACCACGCTTCCATCCGCTTTGACCTGGACGGCGAGCGTTTTACGGGCGGAATACACGATCTCATAGGGAATCTGTTTTAAAATCCGTTCTGCGCTGTCTTTCTGTTCCATTTATTTTTCCTCAAAAGCTGTCTGTTTTACCATTTTTTTGCCTGTTTTTCATTATACCTTTTTCCCGGCGGAAACGCAATCGGATTGCTCACAGAAAAAAACGCGAGCAGAATCACCGTTTTTCTTCCGGCAATTCTGCTCACATTTTTCCTTCTCTTATTTCAGCTCAATTTTTTTCTGCTTTCTTCGGATGCACAGCCTCACAAATAAAATCGCCGCCTGCACACAGAGAATCATCACCAAAATTCCAATCATGGACAGCGCTGTTGCCCCCAGTCTGATCAGTTTTCCCATTCTTTTTTCCTCACTTTTCTTTCTATCGTGCCAGAACCGGATCGGCTGCCGCATCCCACAGCAGGCTGTCCGTCTCACTTTGTTCCAGGTATCCATATTTTACCATTGCCGCCAGCACCTGCTTTTCCCGCTGCAGCGCCAGATCCGCGTGGCGCGACGGTGCGTAGGCGGACGGTGCATTCGGGATTCCGGCGAGGAGAACGGCTTCGCTGTCGGTCAGATCCTGCGGCTCTTTTCCGAAATAACCACGCGATGCTTCTTTGAGTCCGTAATAGCCATCCCCGAAATAAATAGTGTTGATGTACAGCTCCAGAATTTCTTCCTTGGAGAGCTGTCGTTCCACATAGAGTGCTGTCCACGCCTCTGCCGCTTTTCTGGCAAGTGTCTTATTCTGATCGTAATACATGTTTTTTACCAGCTGCTGTGTGATAGTACTGCCTCCCTGCTCCGGTTTCATCACGCGGATGTCATGTACAACCGCGCGCGCCATGCTGATCCAGTCTATCCCGTGATGTGTGTAATACCGGTGATCCTCGACAGCAAGCACCGCTTTTTTGTACAGCTCCGGCACCTGTTTCAGGGGAACCCACTGTGCTTCGCTTCTGATTTCCTCTACCGCCTGCGCGAGCGGCTTTTCCTTCACTGCCTTCTGATAGGAAACATATCCCTGGATTGCCCAGAACATTCCGGCCATCAGCAGGATCAGGCAGAAAAATGCCAGAAAACCTCCAACCATTTTTCCCGCTGTTCCCCGGTGTTTTCGTGTTCTTTTTCTCATAGTTTCAAACCCCTTTGTTGTTCTTTCCTGCTTTCTATCCTACCATATCTCCCTTAACGCCTTCTTGCCTCTTTCTTAGGAATTCATTAAAATTTTGAAACTGTATGAAATGCATTTTGCACGTTTTTTCAAATAACCGCTGCTGCTGCGGAATACTTTAACCGAATCAGGCAAGTAGCGAAGCGGATTGCGAATATCCGCTTGACAAAACAGAAAAAGACAGACACCTGGCAGATTGTCAGGATGCCTGTCTCTTGTTTTTATCTTTTGGTTTTTCAGAAACGCTCTGTGATTATGCTGCGGTTCCGTAGTTCATTACATGAGCTGCTGACAGTGCTTTTCGAACGGCTACACCGAGAATTTCAGCTACTACAACGGAAATCACATCTTTTACGATGTACGGAACGGAAACTGCCAGGAACGAAGCCGGGATCGTGTTTCCTGTTACAATGGAAAACTGTACCACACCGAATGCGTGACATACCGCAAGACCTGCGATTCCAAGAACGAATGGTTTGCCCGGGAAGCCTTTTTTAATTCCGGCACCGCAGAGCATTGCCATCGGAATAAATCCGAAAATAAAGCCGCCGGCCGGTCCGAGAAGAGCGCCGAATCCACCGCTCATGCCGGCATAAACCGGAACGCCGATCGCGCCGAGGATCAGATAAAGAGCGGACGATGCACCTCCCAATTTCCAGCCAAGCACGTAGCCGCAAAATGCCATTGCAAAGGTCTGCAGCGTCACCGGAACGCCGGTCGGAAGCGGAATCGTCACAATGGACAGTACCGCAAGCACTGCCGTCATCATGCCGGTCAGTACAATCTGTTTTGTGGTAAGTTTTGATTTTTTCATGAATGTAAATCCTCCTCGCAGGTTCTTGTATCCAATTCTTTCTGCTTTTGAATTGTTAACCTTGTTTCAATATAGGTTAATATTTTATTTTTGTCAATCCCTTTTTTTAAAAACACAGAGTGTTCTGCTACGATTCTGTTACACTTCCTGAAAATAACGGTCACCCTCTTGTTTTCTGTTTTCTTTCTATGGTATACTGTATAGTCTCGGAGTTTTTCCGTGAATGTTCACCCGATACAAACGATGAATTTTTATTCCATTTGAAAGGAGATACCCTCTATGAAACCTTCCGAAAATCCTCTCGGCTCGGAACCGGTCAGCTCTCTTTTGCGGCGTTTTGCGATTCCGAGCGTCATCGCGATGCTCGTCAGCGCCCTCTATAACATGGTAGACCAGCTCTTTATCGGTCACAGCATCGGCGTGCTCGGAAACGCAGCGACCAACGTAGCGTTCCCACTCAGCATGGTCTGCACATCCATCGGTCTGCTCTGCGGCATCGGCGGTGCTGCAAATTTCAATCTCTGCATGGGCAGAAAGGATCCGGAGCACGCGAAATCCTATGTTGGAAATGCCATCTCCATGCTGGCAATCCTCGGTGTGATCCTCTGCGTTGCCGTTCAGCTTTTTCTGCGTCCGATGATGCTTCTCTTTGGTGCAACGCCGGATGTCATTGATTATGCCTGTACTTACACCAGAATTACCTCCATCGGATTCCCGTTTCTGATCATCACAATCGGCGGCTCCAACCTGATCCGCGCGGATGGCAGCCCGAAATTTTCCATGCTGTGTAACCTGATCGGCGCGATCGTCAACACGATTCTCGACCCGCTGTTCATCTTCGTTTTCCACATGGGCATGGCAGGTGCAGCGCTCGCCACGATCACCGGACAGATTTTATCGTTCGCGCTCGTTGTCTTCTATCTGCGCGGTTTTAAAACGCTGCCGCTTTCTCTTTCCGATCTGAAGCCGAAAATAGCCTGCTGGGCACGGATCGCTGCGCTTGGTGCAACTCCGGCATTCAACCAGGTGGCAATGATGGTTGTTCAGATCGTTATGAACAACACACTGACCTACTACGGCTCCAATTCCGTCTATGGAAGCGACATTCCGCTTGCATGCGCCGGTATTATTTCAAAGGTGAATATGCTGTTCTTCTCCTTTGTCATCGGCATTTCCCAGGGACTTCAGCCGATTGTCAGCTTCAACTTCGGTGCACAGAAATATGACCGCGTGAAGGACGCCTATAAAAAAGCAGTTTTTGCGGCGACTGCCATTTCCATCGTCGCCTTCCTCTGCTTCCAGTTCTTTCCGCGCCAGATTATCGGCATTTTTGGTTCCGGTTCAGAAGAGTACCTGCATTTTGCAGAGCGGTACTTCCGCATTTTCCTGTTTTTCACATTCCTGAACGGTATCCAGCCGGTCAGCTCGAATTTCTTTACCTCAATCGGAGCACCGAAGAAGGGTATTTTTCTTTCGCTGACGAGACAGATTATTTTCCTGCTTCCGCTGCTGCTGATTTTTCCGTATCTCTTCGGCATTGACGGCGTGATGTACACTGCACCGATTGCAGACCTTGCAGCCGCATCAGTCAGCATCGTTATGGTCGTGCGGGAATTTAAGATTATGGCAGAGCTACAGAAGGCTGCCGCCTGAAAACAGTTTTTTTCCTGTAGTTTCCGCTCGTTTTTACTGCGCTGCGGTCGCCAGAGTCTTGCTACAGATCATTGCCGTGTAAACAGGAAAGAATCCTGTCCGGAAAGTAAAAAATCGTATGCTGTTGCTTTTTCCACAACAGCATACGATTTTTTTATGTGTTATCCACACTTTTCTTTATTTATTCACATGCATCCACATCAGTCCATGCGAAGAATCATGGTCAGGATTCGTTTTGCACAAAGAGCGATTTCGTCGCGGGTGATGTATCCCTTCTCAAATGCCTCCTGTACGCGCTCCTCGTATCCGTTTGCCATCTTGATATCATTTCCGGCTTTTGTCTCACGGTAATGCTCGCCGTGGGTCCACCAATCGGTCGTTACCATTCCCTTAAAGTCCCACTCACCGCGCAGAATACCGGTCAAAAGATCCTTGTTCTCAGATGCCTGAACGCCGTTGATCAGGTTGTAGGACGACATGATTGTGTATGGATCTGCCTCTTTTACGATGATTTCGAAGGCTTTCAGGTAAATCTCACGCAGCGCACGCTCGGAAACGCGGGAATCGCTGTCTTTTCGGTTTGTTTCTTTGTTGTTGCAGCAGAAGTGTTTCACACTTGCCCCGATATGCTCGGACTGCATACCGCGTACCATTGCCGCACCGGATTTTCCGGCTACAAGCGGATCCTCGGAATAATACTCAAAGTTTCTTCCGCAGAGCGGGCTTCTGTGAATGTTGACAGCCGGGGTCAGCCAGATGCCGATGTTGTTTTCTTTGACTTCCTCTCCGCCGGCTTTACCGATTTCTTCGATCAGCTCCGGATCCCAGGTGCAGGCAAGCAATGTTGCGCACGGCCATGCGGTCGTGTTGACGCCACACTGCGGCTGAATGCGAAGGCCTGCCGGTCCGTCTGCGGTCATGATATTCGGGATGCCGTACTCAGGCAGATTTCCCATGCCAAACGTATTGGCAACTCCTGTGTTCGGCTGACCGCCGAGCAGATGAATAAGTGCTTCTGTCGGAAGCTTATCTACAAACTCGTCGAGCGTTTCTTTTCCTTCGACCACATTCATCAGGTTCGGATTCGTCTTTGCTGCTTCCATAAGCTCGCCAAAGCTCTTTCTCTCCTGTGCTTTGACTGCCGGGAGGAAGCCTTCCAGAGTCAGCTTATCCTGACGCTCCAGTCCTTCTTCCTCGACAGGGCCGTTATCGGTCGGAAGCGCTTCGTAGGTTCCATCCGCAAGGAGACGTTTTTCCAGCTTATGCGGAGCGGCAAGGCTGGTGTACTGTGCAGTCACTTCTGCCTCTGCCAGATCGTAGGTGAAGTCCAGTTTCTTCGCATCTCTTACATTGTTTCCAACGTAGAAGACGTAGCTTCCTGCCTCAAGAACATAGGCAGATTTTGCAACCTTTCCAAGGTCATCAAAAGATGCCATATCTTCCACTGTAAAGGAAAGAACGACTCTCTGTGTCTCGCCTGGCTGCAGCAGTCTTGTTTTCCGGTAAGCGCCAAGCTCTTTGGCCGGCTTGCCAAGCTTGCCCTGCGGTGCGCCATAGTAGAGCTGTACAACTTCTTTTCCGGCACGTTTTCCGGTGTTGGTAACAGCTGCTTTTACAACAATCTTTCCATCCTTCTCTTCTGCCCCCAGAACTTCTGTCTCAAAGCTGGTGTAGGAAAGGCCGAAGCCGAACGGATAATTGACCTTCTCCGCTGCGCCAGGAATCGTCTCGAAATAACGGTAGCCAACGTAGATATCCTCGTTGTAATCCACGTAATAAACGGATTTATGGAAGTTCTCGGTGGATGGATAATCCTCGAGGGTTGCTGCGTAGGTATCAACCAGTTTACCGGATGGGTTGACGTCGCCTGTTACAACGTCCGCTGCCGCGAGGCCGCCTTCCATGCCGCCCTGCCATGCCATCAGCACCGCCGGAATCTCTTTGCAGTCTTTGAACCAGCTGGTATCAACCATACCGCCGACGTTCATGACAACGATGACATTTTTAAAGTTTGCTTTTACTTTTTCTACCATGGCTGCTTCGCCGTTTGTCAGGCAGAAGTCGCCGTTTTCGAAGATGCTGGCGCTCAGCTCGATCTGTTTTTTCTCATCCTCAAACAGCTCATAGCCTTCCTCGGTGATCTGGCATTTGCGGTCCCAGCCCTCGCCGGAGAAACGGCAGATGGTGATGATTGCGGTATCGGTATATGCTTTTGCTTTCTGTACCAGCTCGTCCGGTACTTCCGGCTCTCTTGTCATGCCCGGTACAGCGCCTGCAGCATACTGCTCTTTTACATTTTTCTCATAGAATTCCGGCAGCTCATGGAACAGAGAAACCTCCCCCTCGGCTTCTTTGATCTTCATGCCTTCGTAGAAGTTGCGGATATACTCGACCGTAACGTCACCGCTTCCGCCGCCGCCTTTTACGTAATCAATCGTTCCTTTTCCAAATAAAGCTACTTTTGTGCCTTTTGCGAGCGGCAGTGTGTCGTTCTCGTTTTTCACCAGAACCATACCTTCTCCTGCTGCTTTTCTGGAAAGTGCGATATGTTCCGCGCTTCCTGTTACTCTTTTTCCGTCTTTTCCCAGCGGCAGAACCGGCTGGTAAAGACTTCTCTGCCATTTACCCATTTTAAGCTTACCTCCTGTATTTTCCGGTGCGCAGATTGCTTTCCGAACGCGCCCCATTCTGTCTTTATGATACGAAGTTTTGGAGTGGATGTCAATTGATTTTTCAGCATTTTATCCTGTTTTTCGTTTCTTTTTCTTTCGATTTTATTCTATTTTGCCAATTTTTCAGGCATCCGTCGTTTCTTTCCTTTCTCTCAATATCTTGATCCGTAGGTGGATGCTCCGTCTGCGTCTCCCCGGTGTTTCTGCTGCCTGCCGCTTTTCTGTTATATCAGACACTTTTCTCATTTTGTGGATTGTCCGAAAAATAACAGCGTTCTATACTAAAGCGTGTCTGAAAACAAAACATCGGCATCCCCTTTTTCAGGTTCTCTTCGGGATACAACAAAAGAATGGAGTTTTCTTATGAAGGTACTGATTTTATCCTGCAATACTGGCGGTGGCCACAATGCTGCGGCCTCTGCATTAAAAGAAAGTCTGAATTTTTATCACCACGAAGCCGAGGTTCTGGATCTGATGAGCCTCGGGCGAAAGCATACCTCCGCACTGGTCGGCGGAGCTTATGTGAAGCTTGTCTCCGTTTTTCCGGCCGGCTTCGGCGCACTCTATCAGCTTGGTGAGCTGGTACGGAAATTTCCCTGGAAATCCCCCGTTTACTATGCAAATGCGCGGCTTGGAAATGCGCTTGCAGATTATATTGATCAAAACCATTTTAATGCCGTTGTCACCACACATCTTTATCCGGCGGAAACACTGACCTGGATGAAACAGAAAGGACGGCTGACGATTCCCTGCGTTGCCGTTGCCACCGATTACGCGTGCATTCCGTTCTGGGAAGAGACGAACTGCGATTACTATGTGGTTCCGCACAAGGATCTGATCCCGGAGTTTGCATCCTGCGGTATCCCGGAAGAAAAACTGCTTCCTCTCGGTATTCCGGTGCGGCCCGCATTTGCGCGCCCTGCATCCAAAGAGGATGTGCGCCGCCATCTCGGTCTTCCCGAGAATGCTCCGCTGTTTCTCGTCATGAGCGGCAGTATGGGATTCGGCAAAGTGCATCTGCTCGCACATGAACTCGTTTCCCGGCTGGAAAACGGCGAACAGGCTGTGATCATCTGCGGAAATAATAAAAAACGGATGCGTTCGCTCCGGCTGCAGTTCCATAAGAACCCAAATGTACATATCATCGGTTTTACACGCCACGTTGCGGAATATATGGCCGCTGCCGATGTGCTGTTTACAAAGCCCGGGGGCTTAAGCAGTACCGAGGCCGCTGTGCGGCGCGTTCCGCTCGTACACACTGATCCGATTCCGGGTTGCGAAACAAAAAACCGTGCTTTTTTTGTCTCACGCGGAATGTCCGTGACCGGCGCACATCAGAAAGAGCTGGCAGAGGCCGGTATTTCGCTTGCCTGCGATGATGCACGTCAGATTGCGATGCGCGATGCCCAGCATCAAAACAGCCATCCGCAGGCGGGAACGTCAATTACACACCTTTTGGAAAAATTAATTTCGGAGTAACTGCTTATGATGCTTACTGCTTATCTGTTTTATAGTTTCTTCGGGTACCTCTCGGGCAGCGTACTGTATTCGTACCTGATTCCAAAATACTTCTGCCACGTGGATGTCCGAACTGTGAATGAAGATCAGAATCCCGGTGCCTTCAACGCCTTTTCAGTGGCCGGACCGCGGATTGGACTGCTCTGCGTCCTGTGCGATATCGGGAAGGGATTTCTGCCGGTGTTTCTGGCGGCGCACAGTTCCGCTGTTTCGATGGGTTCCTGGATTTTCGCCCTGATTCTGCTCGCCCCGGTGGCCGGACACGCATGGCCGTTTCTGCAGCCTGCGAAAGGCGGAAAGGCGATCTCTGTCTCGTTCGGCGTGCTGCTCGGCCTCCTGCCGGATCTGCGGCCGGCGCTTCTTCTGGCGGCGTTTTATCTGACGTTTTCGTTGATTCTCATTATCCAGCCACACAGTCTGCGCTCGATCGTTTCGTTCTCCGGGTTTGCCGTTGCCGCACAAATTTCCCGCTTTCTTCCGTCCGTGCGGCTCGGCAGTCTGCTGATATCACTCGTGGTGTGCTTCCGCCATCTTTTCAGCCTGCGGGAGCATGAGACCGAAAATGCTGCATTTACAATTCAGTCTTTGTCTGCTAAAATAAGGAAAAAGCAGAAAAAAGAATAATATTTACAGTTCATTTAAAACAGCGGCAAACAATTTACTTCAGGAGGATTGACACATGATTTCAGAAAAAATGGTAACTCTCGGCACAAAAAAATCGGTAATCCGCGAGATTTTCGAATACAGTAAAAAACGCGCTGCCGAGATCGGATCAGAAAATGTCTTTGATTTCAGTATCGGAAATCCAAACGTCCCGGCTCCGGTCTCCGTTCATGAGACCATCAAGGAGCTGCTTGATTCCAAAGACGATTACTATCTCTTCGGCTACACCTCCGCGCAGGGCGATGCCGATACCCGCGCCGCCGTTGCAGCCGACCTGAACAAACGCTTTGGTACCGCGTTCCATGCCGACAACTTCTATATGACCTGCGGTGCAGCCGCTTCGCTCCGCATCGTCCTTGGCGCTTTAACCGTTCCGGGCGACGAGTATATCGTATTTACCCCGTACTTTCCGGAATACCGTGTTTTCATCGAATCTGCAGGCGCAGCCATGATCGAAACGCCGGCTGATTCTTCCACGTTCCAGATCGACTTTGACCGCCTCTCGGCCGCTGTCACAGCGCACACCAAAGGCGTTTTCGTCAATTCTCCGAACAATCCGTCCGGCGTTGTCTACACAGAAGAAAGCATTCAGAAGCTCGCTGCTTTTCTGGAAGCAAAATCTGCCGAATACGGCCATCCGATTTATCTGATCGTTGATGAACCGTACCGCGAGCTTGTCTACGGAGACGTGGAAGTTCCGTATCTGACAAAATATTACAAAAACACGCTGGTCTGCTACTCCTACAGCAAATCCCTCTCCCTGCCGGGCGAGCGTATCGGCTACGTTCTCGTTCCGGATGAGGTCGATGATGCAAGAACCATCTACGCAGCCGTCTGCGGTGCCGGACGCGCCCTCGGCTTCGTCTGCGCACCAAGCCTGATCCAACACGTCATCGCCAAATGCGCAGGACAGGTTTCGGATCTTTCGGTCTACAAGAAAAACCGCGATCTGCTGTATGATTCATTAACCGCCTACGGCTTCACCTGCGTTCACCCGGACGGCGCTTTCTATCTCTTCATGAAAACTCCGGAACCGGACGCGTATGCATTCTGCGAGAAAGCGAAAAAACACGAACTTCTTCTTGTACCCGGCGATGACTTCGGTGCACCGGGATTCGTACGGATCGCGTACTGCGTTACTACTGCGCAGATCGAGCGGGCACTGCCGGCGTTTAAGAGGCTGGCTGGAGAGTATTTTGCATAATTTTTCAACTGTCAACTTTTCTTAAATAGATGTTGGGGGCAAAGGGCTTTTTGACCTTTTGACCCCGGTATCTTACATATAGTAAAAAACGGACACTGCTTCATCTTTGAAACGCAGCGTCCGTTTTTCTTTTATTCTCCTACATCCTGTTTTCCAATCACAACTTTACATCTTTTCTTCCACATCCCTGTTCTGACACACGCATACCGCTCGCTTTCGATGATCTGTTCCATCGCTGCCGCTCCTTTCTTCTGAGCTATCTCAATCGCATAAGGCGGGCAGGACTTGAACCTGCATTCTGTGCCTTATCCTCTACGAAAAATTTGCTGTACGTTCCACAAACATGAAACATTTTTCTGCACAGGTTTTGCCCGGTCAAGCGGATATTCGCAATCCGCTTCGCTACTTGCTCATAACCGAATAACTGCTCCGCAGTTTATCAGAAGGAGCTTACACTCCTCCTGATACAAGCAAGTCCCCACCCACTGCTTATTGCTTTTCGCACTGGAAACAGGGGACTTACTTGATTCGGTTAAACTACCGCCTTATTTTCAGCCACATTTTTTGTGGATACTGATGTGTATCAAATGCTGTTCCACTCTGACTTGCTTTATATCATCGGTGGAGATGCTATTTTCCTGCCTCAGCCTTCTCTCTAAAGCTCAGGATTTCCTTCAGAGACCTTGGTTCATAATTCATCCATGGCTTCATACATCCCACATTGTATGCCTGCGGTCTGCACTCATAAATGTGTCTGCTGCTTTCTGCACGTCTCTGTTCTTTTTGTGAATGTCCGTGCTTTGTTCTGTATATACTATATTACATATTTTCGATTTTTGCCTTTAACTTCTGGTTTAATTTTTCATGTGATATATTTTCTGGTTTTTCCCAGCTCCACACAGTACTGTCCAGACCTGATTTTCCTTTGGACAGTGCTTTTAGCTCTTCCACGCAGAATTCCGTCGCGCGTACGATGTACTCGTCGGCCATTTGTCTGGTAAGGATGGACAATTTCTCTTCTTTTCTCTGGACGAATTCCCCGCGGACTTCTTTTATAAGACCTTTCACATCGAATTCAGCAAGCTGTGCCAATGGCTCTTCTGTAAGATCCAGCTCCTGGATCATTTCCTGGGAAAGGCCATATTTTTTCGAAACATATTCATTTAATATCTCGTAGTCCCGATGCAGTTTTTCTACATTTCCAGGAACGCTCGAATTCCAGCCATGCTCCCCGTACATAAATCTCCGATATAGCATATCCTGGATCAGATGAAAATAATAGCCGAGATATAAATCATCCTTCTCCATGTATTTCCCGTATCTGTCGCGGAAACATTCGAGATCGTACGTGTATCTGGTATTTTCGCAGATTTTCTTCTTTAAATGGCTATTTCCCGCCACCGCCCCATCCGGCAGAATCACCCCAAGAAACAGGCAGTTAATATCTCGAAATGATACTTCCTTTCTCATCCCCTGTACAATTGCCAAGTGAATCATGCTTGATGCCATAGTGTCCTCTTTTCCTTTATTCTTCTACATTCTATTTTCCAATATCAGCTTTACATCTTTTGAAAGCTTTCTATCCATACTGCTAACTTTAACATTTCCTCTATGTATTTCATATCTTTTCTGCTTGCTTTGTGAATTTTTCTTTTTATTAAAGTTGACTTTATAACACTGTTCCTTCTATTCTATGATTATATCAAGATATCTTGATATAATTCAAGATATCTTGAATGAAATAGCAGCTATCGTTAATATTTTTTTCAACTCCTTTTTCCCTTCCAGTCCCTCAGCCGTATCCATCATATCCCAATTTTTCTTGCAAATGATACGATCTCGGAGTGTATATCAAAAAAACAAGGATAACAAGTACGAAAGATTTTCTATTTTCAATGTTTCATGTGCAAAAAGGGCGGAGGAGGATCTTTCGGTTCTTCGGATCCTCCTCCGTCCTTTTTATGCCGCATTTCCAGTTCTGACGCATGCGTACCGCTCACTCTCAATCACTTTTTCCATCGATTTGACCGGTGTGCTGTCAATATTGTTCAGGAGATTCTGGAATGTCGTAACCGACTGGCCGCTGTATAGCTGGACACCTTTTCTCCGACTGTCGGCATGGAAAATATCGTTTCGGCTGTCTACATTCCAGAAAATAATATTCGGCAATTGGTAGCCGCAATACTCGTACTTTTCTTTCATATGATCATAAAACATCCAATTGCGGTCTCCGCATCTGTCGATCTCCATGTCAGATACAACGATCAGCGCTTTCGGCATTTCTTCCGGCGGTACATCGTGATCCATCGCTGTTTCCAGAACCCGCTCAAATGCAGCCTGAAGATTAGTATTCATCCCCCATTCCGTACGCTCGACGTATTTGATTTTCTGCAACAGGGTTTCCCCTCTCAGAGAAACAAATTCCGGCTTCTGGCTGAACGTCATGAAAAGATTGTGGTAAGCGCCCCGGTTCCGCTCTGCAAAGTAAATAGCAAGACCAATGGATGTCGCCAAGGGTCTTCCACTCATGGAACCGGAAACATCTGCAATGACAATTGCATTCGTTTCCTGCGCCACATAATCCGGCAGCTGCCTCCACTGCGCCTCCAATACCTGATTCCATTGACGTCCATACAGAACTTTTTCCACGAGATCATACGGGTACAGCGTCTCCGCATGAATCTTTTCTTTTCCATCCAGTGCCTTCGCCAGATACTGGTTAAAACGCTTTTCATCATGTTTTCGAAATGCGTTCCTGTAAATCATCATGGCTCTTCCGGAGACCTCCGGGTAAACGATCTCCTCCCACTTTCTTTCTGACATTTTCACTTCCAGCACACCGATATATTTCCGCAGAGAACGGACGATTCTTTTGAAGTTGTAAACAGGATAGCCGAGTTTCTGCGCCGTCAGAATGCCGAGTTTTCTCGTCTCCGTATTTTTAGAGTCTGCCGTTTTGATCCATTTAGCAAGCAGGGAAACGCTTTTTCCCTCCTGAAAGTTTTTCAGATCTGCTTCCAGCTGCTGCTTCATGGCACTCCACATCTCGTCCTCAACGCCAGTTCCGATCAGGCAGTACCAGTCGTCAAAACGGCCGAAAACACCAATCAGATCAAGGTTGGCAATAACTGCCTGCGGATGGTACTCGGCAAGATACTGTAGTAGAATCCGAAAGACACGTCTCTCGCCGAGACCTTCCCGGATATCACGCGCATAAAACAGGATTTTCAATGCGAACAGCGGGTCTGCCTGATATGCTTCCGCAAACAGAAGCTCAATTCTTTCCGGATCCGCTCTGCGCAGGGATCCAATTGTCGCAAACAGATCCAGCCGCGCATCGCCGGTTGTGTTCCGTGCTGTTGCTCCATTTTCTGTATAAGTTTTTGTCGCCTGCTCCCGTATCCATTCTGCAAAATCCATCGCTGCCGCTCCTTTCCTTCGTTCCACTGTTTTCTCCAGACATCCTTTTCTGGATCTATGGACTCCATTCTTTCTCGTTTGCTCTTCTGTTTTTTTCTGAGTGAGGGCCGGATTTGAACCGGCATCTTCGCCATTACCACTGGAAAAAAGTTTGCCGTTACGGTCACGCACATGACCGTTTTTTCGCGCTCTTTCTTTTAAGCTACCTCACTCGCGTAAGGCGGGCAGGACTTGAACCTGCATTCTGTGCCTCCCTATTCTCCTCAAAAAGTTGCTGTGTGTTCCACAAACATGAAACCTTTTTTTCTGCACAGGTTTTGCCCGTTAAACTACCGCCTTATTCTGTTATTTTAGTGTTTCTGTCTTCTGTCCCCAGCTCAGGATTTCCTTTCGGGATCTTGATTCATAATTCATCCATGGTTTCATGCATCTTTTCCAGATCATTTTCTGTAATAGCATTTTTCCCAGTGATTTTTTTCTTCCCGATTCGGATTTCAGGGTCTCTCACCGTAAAATTTTCAGTCGCAGATATCCCATGTCTCAGAAATTTTTCGAAATGCTTTTGATTTTCCCCACAGTGTTTTCGCCCGTCGAACCCTCTTATTTGCCGCGCGCTTTGCCCAACGGGAATTTTTGCATCGGCCTTTGCTGACGGGCGTTTTTTTACAGCTTCGGCTCATCAGCCTACTCCCCATCCAGAATTTTCCGATAGAGAAGTCTGCCTTCCTCACCGGCAAGCCGTCCGCAGATTTCTGCACGTTCGGCGATAACAGGGATCTGGATATGTGCTTTGGCATCTGCCGTCTGCAGCAGCATCAGGTTTTGAAACATCGCAAAGCTGGCCATTTTTTTGTGGCGTCTGACGTGCTTTAATTTCACACTGACATGATCATCGTGATATTTCACGTAATAAAGGAGTTCCTGTACATCGAAACACGGAATCACATACCCCTGCCGGTCCAGCTCCGGGATTACGATGTCGCGCACGATTTCCATACTTTTTTCGGGATGACCGTAGTAATGCATGTCCGGATCACACTCGCGTTTTCCCCTGCCTTGAGCTTCCGGCTTTCCGATATCGTGCAGCAGCGCAGCCAGATAGACCATATCATTTTCCATCCTCCGCGGAAGATTGCAGACCACATGGAGGGAATGCATCCATAAGTCATACTGATGTGCACTGTTCTTCTGATCATAGCCGAACATGGTTCGTACGGCCGGAATCAGTGCTGCGATTTCTTCTCGTCTCACATCCATCTCTTCCGCAGTTTCTGCTGTTTTCAACACATTCAACAGCTCGCTTAACTTCATGTGTTCATTCCCCCTTTCTGGTCTTTTTGTGAATATCCGTGTTTTGTTATGTATAGATGTTGGGGTCAAAAGATTTTTTGACCCCTTTGATACCAGATTGCTACGTGCTTTGCACTCCCGCAATCTTCATGTATATACTGTATCACATGTTTTCGTTTTCTGCACTTAACCGCTGGTTTAATTTTTATGCTGTTCGCCCGGCGCAGAACCCGATCTGCCGGATCTGCGGTTTCTTTTTCAGGCCGATCATCTCGAAATCGTCCGCCGTCAGAAGACAGGCCTCCTCTTTTCCCAGCATACCATTCTGATGTTCCCGAATCAGGCGGTCTGCCTGGCGCATGATAGCGTGATCCAGCAGGTTTCTGACAAACCGTCCATTGCCGTAATTTTCTTCCCGACATGCATTGACGCAGATGGAAAAGCATTTTTCCCTTGTTCTTTCGTCCATCCGGTATTCCGATTTTTCCAGCATCAGATCCAGAATCTGCGTCAGCTCTTCCGGCGAGTAATCCGGGAAATTCAGGTGAAAGGCAATGCGGCTTGCAAGACCTTCATTCTGCTCCAGAAATCCCTTCATCTTCTCCGGATATCCTGCAAAAATGACAATGACCTCATCCCGGTAATTCTCCATCTCCTGCACAATGGTATTGATTGCCTCGGCGCCATACGTGCGGTTGTCTTCTACAAGAGAATACGCCTCATCGATAAACAGAATGCCGCCACGCGCCGCCTGAAATTTATTCTCAACAATCTGTGCTGTCCAGCCGACGTACTTTCCGACCAGATCCTGCCTGCCGCACTCGACAATGTGGCCATATTTCAGCACTTCCTCTTCCTTCAAGACCTGGGATAGCAGACGCGCCACGGTTGTCTTTGCTGTCCCTGGATTTCCGGAAAACAGCATATGCATGGATGACTGAACCCCCGGAAGACCCATCTGTTTCCGCATTTTCTGCATTTTGGCCGCCGCCAGAATCTCATCTGTCACTTTCTTTACCTCCGACAGGCCTACCATTTTCTGCAGCTCCAGGTAAGGCTTATCTGTCTTCTTTTTCAGCTCAATTTTGATCAGGTCTTTTTCCTTATAGGCCTTGTAGATATGGGTTTTCAATCCGCGGCCATACCAGCGGTTGTAAGCGTTATAAATATCCGAAACCGAATACAGCTTCTTCTCTTTCGGGAGATACTGCGTCAGCTCGTCTATCGTGTAATCGTGATACTCCGTTTTCTCCGCCAGACGTTTCAGATAAGCAGACGCCCGCTTCAGATCTCCCTGGCCTTCCTGAATCTGAATCAGATCCGCATTGGAAAGGATTTCCGCTATCGTATCATCCGATACACTGCGATTTCCGGAAATATCTACAAAGATAAATAAGGTAGAATTTCCATACTCATTCAGCTTATTCCCAAGTGCTTTCGCCAGATCATAGTTGCCGGTGGCATACATTCCGGTACTCTTTTCGCCTTCCAGACTTAAGATCACCATACCACCTTTGGCACCGGAGAAAATATTTTCAAAATTTCCTTCCCGTTCTGCTTTATGTGTCATCTTCTGTACATCATAAGCCCTGCCGCTCAGCAGTCTCTGATTCTCCAGAAGGGCTGGAATCAGAATATCCATCATATCATCCGCAGCCGCTTTGTCCCCGGCTGTGATCAGATAATGCACGGGATGCACAACAAAACGTTTTTCATTTTCCGGAGCATAAATCCGCTCCATCTCTTCATAGAAGCTCTCCGATGCCATAATTTCCTGCATCTGCTCCGCCTGCTTTTGTCTGGTTATGTTTTGAGCGGTATAAATCCGTTCACTTACCTGATACGCAACAGGTTCATAATAGCTGTGCTCCGGTTCCGTAGCAAGCTTTAAGTCCTCCTTCATTGACCGGATGTAGCACTCCGTCCAGTTATTCCGTTCTGTCCGGACCATTTCTTTGTAAAACTCATCACTTGTGATCTCCTCACATGCAAGCAGCTCCATTTCCGGCAGTATCTTCCGAATATAATCCACACATTCCCGAGGATCCACTTCCATTTCAAGTTCAGCTACAATCGTCATCTTATCCTTCCGAATATCACTGATCATAATGAAAAACTTCTTTTCTGTACGGTAGGCTGTGTAAAATTTACTGTTCCATTCCGCAATGTCACTTCGCCGGGGATAGAGGCCCTCATATCTTTCCTTCGTTGCATCTTCCTGTTCCAGATTCAGTTTTGAACAGTCTGCCGTGTATTTGTAAAGAATCATTCGATGATACCTCCCTGGTCCTGTCCGGTTTTTTTGTATTCCTTGAGTATCTTATCTGCAAGTATTTTCTTACTGTTTCGTTTCCTGTTTTTCAGTCTCTGTCTTTTCCGTGTTCGGCTTTTCCAGCAGAAAATAATGCAATACCAGTGCACCGTCATACAATAATGCCGTTCCAATATAACCATCACGTGATAGAACATGCCCCCAGTCATGCCCTGTCCCGATCGCCATTACCAAAAATGAGTTCTTTTTCCCGCTGATCAAGCATTGTTCCTCCGCATCTGCCTGATACCACATACACGGAGTGCCATACTGCATGTCTATTTTTAAAACTGCTTTTCTTGCTGCTTCCACCGTTGAAAACGGCAGTTCCAGCAGCCGGACATCCATGGTATCTTCTGGTAATTGTTCTTTGTAAATCAGCATTTGCTTTCCTCCATCCCTACGAACTCCTATTGTTCCGATTCACTGTTTTTTGAAACCGGAACATTTTATTATCTTTTTCTATCTGTCATCTTACCACCAGCCGTATTCCGTATGTGGACAGGTTCTTGTCTATACGAAAACCAGACAATTTTCTGGTTTTTCTATTTCTCCATAACAGGTACTCACTTCTTTTTTCTTCTGCATTTCTGTACAGTATTTCGATACCGGAATAACAGCTACAATCACAACACGTTCTTTTTTCTCACATTTTTTCAGCAGACCAATCATATACCGCAGCTCTTCTTTTCTGTCGGTAAAGTTTTTCCTGCTCGTCATCATCGGCACTTCATCAATCACAAAAACAGAAATTGCTCCATTCTCTGCTTTCTGCGCTATGATTTCTGCCATTCTCTCCACCATTATCGCTGGTGTATCATCAATTTCTATCTTGGAAAGCTCCTCCTGCCCGTACATGCTCTGCAGAATCTTCCACATCTCCTTCTTTTCATGCTGCAGTGAAAAAAGGAGAACTCCATCCTCGCTGGTTTTTCGCTCTTTCCAGCCATATGCAAACGCTTTTTTCGTTTTTCCGCTCGCCTCAGATCCCGCCAGGAAAATCATCCTTCTTTTCCCCCATCCTTTTTCTCTTATCTATGCTTCCGGATATAGTTCTCACTGAACTGCTTTTCCCGTTCAATCCATTCCTGCGTTCTCTTCTCGAGCACAAATGGAAGTTCTCTCCAGATTATCCTGAGCTGTTCTTCTGTGATTTCTGGTACTTTCTTTAAAATTGCATCACGCAGATACACACCGCCTCCGCTGCAGGAATCCGGGAAACAGTTTTCTTCGCTGATAGCATCCAGAATTTCTTTATAATGCTTTCGATACATCTGATATGCCTCGTAATGCGCAATGCGGTTTGCATGGTCTTCCATTCTGGATTCCTCTTCCTGTTTCAGAATTGTTTTCCTGTTGATTCCGCCGCTGTTCACGTTGGCATAATACATCGCGTATTCTTTGGCTTCTTCCAGACTCTGGAATGTGCGGAGAAATCTGCCGAAATTGTGAATATCACCATCCGAAAACGTGATCCAGTCATAATATGCCAGCTCTGGTGGGAAATGATTTTCTTTTCCGTAAAGCTCTGCACATTCCTGTCTGCTGACGGAATGATAGTCCCACGGACCAATGATATCATCGTAATCCTCACAGAAAAGAATATACGCTTCTATCTCTGCATCACTGTCAAACAGCATAGGACTGATTTCCTCGTACTGATACAGAATTGAGTATTTTACACCCTTGATTTTTCCGTCATCCCTTCTCATCAGCAGTGCGTAAACACCCATCTCGGGATTGTCCGGAATATTGTTCATATGCATCGGTTTCCAGTCAAATTCGTTCTCCGTCAGCTTGTCTTTTTCCCATGTTTTCTGATGCTCCGCCATTTCCTGTTCTATTTTTTCCATGTAAAGAACGCTTCCAATATAATCATACCGTTCCAGATGATCCACACCAATTGCCAGTCCTGCCAGCTTGGGTCCATACAAATACCAGAACTTTTCATTTGTCTGTTTCTCCTCTGCAGCCGCTTTGCTGTAAGCATCCAGAATATCTTCCCGGATCAGTGCATTTTCTTTCTCCAGATATTTCCATCCGTGATCTTCTGCTTTGTATTTGTAATGCCGGCCAATTCTTTCATCGGTCGTCTCAAAGATCGGAAAAAGCTCGTCGCATTTGTAAAATGGTGTCTCTTCAAAACCGAAAAAGTATACTTTGCCGTCTTCGCTGACCAGCCATACACAGCCCGGGCCTCCCATTCCAGAAGGATGTTCCTTCTGTGCAAACACAACTGTTTTCCAGAAATCTTCTGTTAAATCCGGTAAATCAAAAGTATGATCTCTATCCATATGTCTAGCCTTCTTTCCTTTTTGTTGAATGAAAAATGTTTGACTACTCTGTTCCCAGCTCGTCCCAGTTCACTCGGCCCCAGCGAACTGGAACATTCACAGCTCTCATTTAAAATTTTGCTTCGCAAAGGGAGGGTTGCTCACATCTGAATCACATTCTTACGCATCGAAACAGTAAGTATTTCACTGCTGCATGAACATTGACCTCAGATCTTCTCTCAGCTGATTAGAAAGCACAATTACCATCTGCTTCCTGCGAACCGTTTCATACTGAACATCCATCCACGTTTTCTCAACATGTAGACACTCTTCCATTCCGATGCCGTACACATACATATCATCGTATTTCTCCGGTATCTCACTCCGATATTCATAGTATTCAGATGACCAGTCATTTCGATTTACGATAGAAAAATGTCTGCCGATCTGCAGATACGGTTTTAGGTCACGGAACAAAAGCTTCTGTTCCACACTCCGTTTGATATCCCGCGGTTCTTCCGAAATCATAAGTTCCATCGCAGGTTTCATTGTATCATCTTTGCTACACCAGCATTCTCCTTCCGGTTCCGGCAAAGCCATATAGACATCTCTGGAAAATTCCACATCCACCATTCCGACTCCATAGATGTAAAAGCCAGCATATTTCTGTTCCGGAATGTCTGACATCATCAGATAATCGTGGTAATAACCATCCTCAAAACAGATGGATAAGCGGACATTGCGTGCAACATATTTTCTCAGTTCTTCAAATTTAATTGCCATCAGAAAACTCTTCCTTTGTCAGTACCAGTTTTACTACTTCGTGTGCGAAAAAATTATCTTCTTTTTCGAAAATGTTACCCAGCACAACCATGACCGGGCCGTCCTCTACTTCTCTGAACCCCAGCTTCCGCAGCAGGCTGATCGTTGGTTCATTTTCTGTCTGGGTTGTCACATACAGCTTATCGATGAAAAGATTCTTTCCGTTTGCAGAAACCCCATCACCAAAGAGCTGATTAATCAGCTCTCGGCTGGCTTCTTCACAGTAGCCGTTTCTTCGGTATTCTCTGGCGATATAAAATTCAATTTCGTATTCGTCTTCCATTTCTCTATGTACGCCTACGTAACCAATAAACTTGTCTTTCTGCTGTTTGGGAAAAATGGAATAGGTGCAAAGCTCATGATCGGTTCTCTCAAAGTAGTTGGCAAACCCCATCACATGTTTTTCGGATGGGCTGACTCCGCAGAATATGTAGAAGTCGCCATCATCCCGCAGCATTTGTAAAAATGCCTCGGAGTCTCTGTCCGTCCGGCTTGGGAGAAGGAATAATCTTTCAGTTTCGATTGCAGATCCTGTGTTCATTTGTGATCTCGTCTCCATTCTTTTGTACGTTGACTGTGAGTTTTCATGTTTCAGGAGTGAGGGCTGGAATCGAACCAGCGACAATAGATCTTTTGCTGTACCGACCACACCCATGATCGGCTTGGTTTCTCTGCTCTACCATGGCTGAGCTACCTCACTCATATTTCTCTTTTAACTTTTGTATTCCTTATGTGATTCCACTCTGTCAGGAACCAGCCTGCTCCGCCGGAATATCTCCGCCGGTTCTTCTGCGATCTCACTCCAGCCGGCTTTCAACAGGAATTCTTTTGTTACGTCTGCTTCCTGAATTGCGAAAAGTTCGTTCAACGTCATATCGAGTTGTTCCTCCTGATCTGTTCGGTATTCTGATGCATCCGCCGGTGTTCTGATGTACTCCTATTATTCCACTTCTCTCCGGCATTTGCATTGAACTTGTGGTTTACTTTCCGGGTATGCCTTATCTTATCATGGAACCGTTCCTGCATGTGGACACTCTTTTGGCCACTTTTCTGTTTCACAGGATTTTACTTTCACTGTTCCCGAATCTTCAGATACTGCTCTGCCATGCAGCTAAGACTCTCTTCATCGATATTTTCAAGGAACGCATTTTGATTCCCGTACAGCGCTTTTCCAATCCGTTTAATCGCCTGAATTCCGACCACAAGCTTCTCATCTGGATATTCACAATAATTGAGTAATCTGCGAAGCGTCTTAAGACTTGGAATCTCTTCTTCCTCCACATACTCTGATAATTCGATGTCTCTCATCATGCTTGAAACTGTAAAGTTGTATTCTTCCGCTGTCCGCAGAAATCTCTCCGCATTGAACCAGTAATTTTTCCCATCCTCGCGGAGAATATTGGTGAATTTCTGAAGCAGATGCTTTTCCTGCAGGGTCACAGCACTTTCTCTCTTCACATCAGCTGGGATACGATAGACGGTTTCTTTTGTAATTTGATTTTTCATTTTGCTCCTCCTTCAGTATCTGGCGCAGAAAAACTTTTTTGTCACTTTACAATATATTTCCTATCATTCTGCTGATTCTCTTTCTCATTTGAGTACTCCTGTTTCAAAACAGCTTCAGATAATCCCTAAACACGATTGCCTCCACCGCCGGGGTTTCCGATGCAAATTGTGCGTTTTCGATTCCATTGGTGAGCAGCAGATGTTCCCAGAGTTTTCGGTCCTTTTGAAAGTCAAATCTGCAGTCATCCAGAACTACATACTCTTCAATCTCCGGATGTGCTTTCAGGTATTTCAAAATCCCTTCTCCCCTTTTGTACATCTGATCCTGTGTCTGCCCATCGATCGACAGCCCGCACAAAGCAAGTTTAGAAATGAGATACACATAATCATCATCTGTCGGTTTCATTTCTTTCCAGTCGGAAGACAAAACAAGATCTGCTCCACCAATTTTTTCAATTGTCTTTGCCAGGACTTCCACTCGTGCATCATCAATCCCCGTATATCCATCCGGGGTTTTCTGGACTGTGGTTGTGGTATTCAGCACTCCGTCAACATCCAGAAATATCACAAAACGTTTATGTCTTTTACACATGTATCTTTCCTCCCTGACCTTGGATCTGAAACAGCTTTTTGTTATGTGCCTATTCTATCCGCAATAGGCGTTGTTTGTGTAACGCTTCTTGCGGAACAAAAAAATAATTCATACTACAATTCCATTTTTCATTTCTGCAGATTTTCTTTTGACTGGAGATGGTATCGCCATCTTCCCGTCGTTTCCTCAAAGCTGTGAATCTGGATTTCTTCACGCATGGCAAGCTGCATAGCCCGTTCGCCAAAGGTTTCCAGATCTCTCGCCTTTTCTCTTTCCAGCGCAGCATGTTCTCTCTCATATGCAGCAATTGCATTTTCCCAAGTGGAATAAATTCCAAGCCACTCATCCTCATCATGAAATTCCTCATAGCCACGCACCAGTAGATAATGAACCTTACCTTGTTCTGTCATCGTAACAAACGCCTCCTTACGCACCCTGCAAAAATTTTTATATTTCCCTATTTTTACACACTTTCCAGAATTTTTCATTGAACTTCTGGTTTATTCATTGGTCTGATAAAGCCCTTCCAGTTCTTTCATTTTATTCCGAATCAGCTCCTGTACCGCCGGTGTCTCCACGATGACATCCCGTGAATTCATCATCGCCCAGTTTGCAATGAAATACGCGGTTCGATATACCAGCACCCGATCATATTCCTCAGTTCCGCCTTTCAGAAAATAGAATTCGTCATCAAACGTGTGGTACATGACGGTATAAGCATTTGGCGTTTTCCGCACCCGTAAAATAATGGGTTCCACACTGCCATAGCTGCCGCCCTGGTGTTCCGCTACATAACGATACTTATCCAGCTTCCTGTTCTCGTCTTCCAGTTCAGACATCGGACGGTATCTTCCCTCACCCGGCTCAAGCACCTGAATTTCGTCCATGCGTTCAATCGGATAATTGGACAAACCCTGATACGGCTCATGGTTTCCAACCAGCCACAGTTTCCCATTTGAACTGCTGATGAAATAAGGTGAAATGACATAGACCTTTCCACCATCGACATAAGCACGCTCCCCTGATTTCGTATACTGTATGAGTTTAAATGAGATTTTCCGAAAAAACTGTCCTGTCTGATTGCTCAGTGCTTCAAAGATTCTGCTCATATTCTCATGCAGATTTGTATAGTGGCACGGTTCTGCCCGGCGGACGACCTCTTCGCCTTCCATCTGCGGTATTTTCGGATATTTCCGTTCTTTTGAAACCTTCGCTTTTCCCACATCATCTAATAAATATTCCGGGGAAAACCTTTCCAGATAGCAATGATATTTCTTAATATTTCCTACTCCGGCACAGGTGATCAGATCTCGAATAATTTCCTGTTTTTCCTCCATCGTTGCTGTCATGGTAAAAGTATGTTCAATCAGAAATGGCAGTTTTTTCTGACTCAGTGGATGATTGTAATAGATAATATTCTTTTTATTATCTATCTTTCCATCCTCATCCATCTCGGTGATCGTAACAATGCCTTCCGCTTCCAGTTCAAAGACATCCTTTTTTACAGTTCTGATCTGGTTATCGCGTTTGTTCTTTTTCTTCTCTTTGTCTCCCTCTACGGAAATTTCCCCATAAACAGCATCGCGCAGTTTCCAAATGGATATTGGTCTTTCTATATTTGTCTCTTGCATTAGCTCCTGTAAAATTTTAAATTTTATATCGTTCTTTAAGCCCATTGTTTGTATTCCTCCACTTAATCTGAGTATCCAGTTGCTGGATTTTTCCTTGATCCTATTTCATTTTCGGTCTTTTTTTCTTTGTTGAGGCCATTCTAGCATTCGCAAGCGTTGTTTGTGTAACGCCTTATGAATTTTAAAAAATCATGCTGCCCATTCTCCGGGCAGCATGCATAACATCATCAAATTGCTTTTCTTTTTTCTATTGTCCTTCTTTCGGGAGTTTCTGTCCATTACCAGATTCTTGTTTTTTCAATCGCAGCAAGAAATGCGAGCATAGAAATTCTGCTATTGGTCAGCGTGCCTGATTCCGACAGAAAATCGTAAATCACGGTGCATTCCTTTCTTTTCATGACAGCTTCTGCCAAAGTATACAAAGATTTCACAAATTCCTGTTCGGCGCGGTCATATTCTCCTAATGCTTCTTTATCCTCACGTCCGTTAACCGGATCAAAACATGCCCTCACATACGCTGCCCTGGCTGCTTTTCGCTGCATCTCAAGATATTCTGCCTGTACCTGATCCGCAATTCCATCCAGTTCTTTTTGTAGCGTGTTATAAATTTCATTCAGCTCTGTGCGTTCGTACTTCTCTTTCGTGTCGTAAGACGGTACCTTGGGTTTCCATTGGGATGCCAGTTTGAAACTTTTGTTTTTCAAATCGACAACATACGCATAGCGTAGACGCATGGTTCCGCTCCATAAACCTGTCCGCAAAAACGGATGATTGGAATAGAAAAACTCGTAGGAACAGGATGAAAAATCTGCTCCGGATTGATCATATTTTTCCTGGTTGTATTTATGTTCGAACATGATAAGGACTTTATCTTGTTTGACTAACTCATCTGCATTCATTTTAAATCCTTTTTATGATTTAAGCAGATAGATACTTAACAATTTCTTCATAAAATTCTTTGTTAGTTTATATCCCTATTTATTAATTTTGTTTCTACTTTTTCCCATGGTAAATATTTACGTATAATTTCTTTCCAGCTTTTTCCTGTTCTTTTTGCTTCTTTTACTTCATTAATACAACAAGACAATTTTTTTTCATCTAATATCTCAAAAGCTTCTGCAATATAAAAATACATTTCTGGCCTTTGCATATGATTAAAAATTTTTTTAGCGTTTATTTCCTGATTACAATCCACTCGTTTTCCAGAACTCACAAAATAACATTCTGGACATTTATATGTAAAATTGTCATCAATACATTTTTGCGTACTTCCATTTTCATAAGTTTTCCGCATAAACCAGCACACTAAATGTTCTTTTTGGCTTCCGGTTGACTCATCCCACCATCTTTCACCTTTCTGTGCATATTTTCTAATTCCATTTTCATCTTTTTCATTTTCAAACTTGTCTGTTAATGGTGTGTCTTTATTATTATTTAACAACATATTTGCAAATTCATACGCTTTCATTATTAATTTCTCACTTATATTTTCTTTAATATCTTCACTCCATATTTTTTTCTCCCTAACCAAATGTTATTCTTTTAGAATTTCTAAAAGTTCATTTATAATCCTGTCAACTATTTCCTGTCCATTGCCTTTAATATCACATACTGTATATTTTGAATTATATACTCCTCTTCCATCAGGCTGTTCATTTTTATCCATATTTTTCATTGGATAACAGCAATCGAATTCTCCTTTTTTATTTTGATTTATATTTCTTATTACACCATCTTCTATCGGGCATTTATAATATTGAATTCTACCCGGAGCACACCACACTTTGTCCTTTTCAACAAACATCTGTTCAAAACATATCATCCCCAGACATTTCTTATAGCATATTGCAACATAACATTCCATTTGTAACGGATCAATTTTTAAACTCGATCTATTTCCTAAACTACAAATATAAGCTGGTTTATTGCTTTCCTTAATATCACCAATTGATCGCTTACATTGAATTGTATTTCCCTGTTTTTTTATTTCGTCCACCAAAATTTTTCGACTTTCTTTTATTAATGTTGCTATTTCATTTTCATTCTTAGATATAATATGAAAATTATAGGAACTTGTATCAAAACTAGATTCCTCTGCCTCAATTTCACGATTTTCTAAGTCACATATATTTCCAAAGTCATACGATCTTGTAATTTCTTTTATTTTTTCCTCAGCATTTTTATAGTAAATCATAGTTTTTCCTCCAAACCAAGTATCAAATTTCAAATAATCTCGTTATTTTTACTCTTGTTTTCTATTTTTTTGAAATAGTATAAGGTGATTGTCAAAATACCACTCACAGCACCAACAAATCCCCCAATCATCACCCCTTTCCCTGAACTCAAATAATCTAATATCTGCAACGCCGCCGCGACAATGGAAACGAATCCAAATACCGCAATAATCATACTCACGCGTGATTCCCGCCTGCTGTCGATGTGATCCTGTTCTTCGTTTAACAGTTCGATTTTTTCTTTGATCTCATCCAGTGCTTCATTCACGCCATTTTCTTTCTGCAGCGCTCGATATGTCTCACAGACATTATTCCATTTTGACACCTGGGATGGTGTCAGTGTTCCGTATGCGATGAATTCCAATGCTTCTTTTTTCAGTCCTCGAATACTCTGAGCTGAAATCCCCTGAAATCTCTCATGGATTTTTTCATTCAACAGCATACAAGTATATTTTTGATACATTACAATCATCGTTAGTTCCAGATCGTCTTCTGCTCGTTCTGGCAATGCTTCTGCTGTAATTGGAACTGTTTTCCCCGGTTTTGGACCATACGCATAGGCAATCTCCTGTGATGTAATTGCACATGCCCATCCATAATGGCTGTCATTTACATCCCTTGCCCCAGATGCATACTCAACATCTTTCTCCGATAAATCGGAAAACTCCTTCGTTACATCAATCAGCTGATGTTCATTATAGGCAATTTTCTCCGCAATCTTCCGTTCTTCAAAACGTTTCGGAAGTGCCGCCACATTCAGTCGGTAAGCTTCTTTCATCATGTAGATTTTTGTTTTTTCGCTTTGGCCGAACCATTTTAACTGAACGCCATATTCCTTATGCCATGATTCAAATACTTCCTGTTCTAAAATTGCTAACAGACTGTCCTGAATTTCCTGTTTTTTATCATCTATGTATCCCGGATTGATTAACTGATAAATTTCCTGGACGTCTTTATTTTTATATGCCAGATACACAGTTAAAAAGGCAATTCCATTGTTGAAAGAAAATACTTGCAATTGCGTCAGATCATAAGGAAAGGGGATCTTTACTGCTTCTTTCCATTTTCTCTTTACCGTTGCAACCGTCTCCTCCAGCATACACCTTTTGACAAATTCACCAGAACGGCATTTTATAGATAGAATTTCCAGAAAATCATCGGAATCAAATCCGGAGCGATCCCTTTCTTCATCTGATTTATTATTCTGGTCTGTATTTGTTTTTTTCGCACTAAACGGTATTTTCTGAAAATCTCCCTGGTACCGCAGAGGAAGTATAATATAGAGCCCTCTGTCTATTTCTTCTGTATTTTTAACACCTTCCCAATATTTTTCCATTTCTCACCTATCCACTCAAAGAAATTCTCCTAATTTTTCGCACATTTTAATAATTATGTCGTTCTCTATATTCATCAGGGTCTATTCCATCTGACCTCAATTTTTCATCTTCTGCCATAGAATTTCGCCTTGTTCCCTTGTATCCTTTCCATCATCTTTATGATTTTCTTCATATATTCTGATTTTCTCATAATCTTCATCATCTAAGCCATTATTATCTTTAAACAACGTCCCAATTCCCCATAGTACAACCACAATGCCGATAATGATGAAAAAAGCTTTTAAGGAATCCTCCTCACCTTTTACAATTCCATAATACCCAAGGAGTAAAACAAATAATATAATTGCAAATACCATCTTTTTTTCCATCCCCTCAAAGGATTACCGTAGTCCCTACTTCTATATTTTCCAGCAGCCACTCTACATCTTTCTGGCTGACCCGAATGCAGCCTGCCGTGCCGGTATCTCCGTTGCTGATTGGCTCTGCCTGCTCAAATGTTTCAGATGTCACTCTGTCCATATAAAGATCACTGTGAATAAAGTAGTCTTCGAAAATCACCAGATAGCCAAAAAATTTTATCCGTTCATACTTTTTATGATAGCCGCTGATATATTCTTCTTTTACCTTTGATTTTTTTACAATATCAAACACACCATAAGGAGTTGGGGAATCTTCGCGGCCGAACAGGCATGGCATTTCCTTGATTTTTTCATAAATCGTATATTCACACGGGACAAAATCCTTTCGGATGCTGTAGTTCTTCCGCAGAGCCTGCCCATCTGCTTTTTTATAAACTTCAAGCTGATGTGCCTGTCGATTCAGTTTCAACAAAAAATTTTCTGTACTGATTCTCTTTTTGGCGATATAAATGTCATTTTCCATTACTTTTCTGTTTTCTCCTAGACTCATTTCATTAATTTTTCATTACACACTTTAATTATTTTTTATTATAACGCAGCTCGCTTTCTTTTGCCATTCTTTTTTTCATTATTTTAATATAAATTTGTTTTTTTCTCGTTTATTCATCTTTTATCTGATAATTCACTCTATCCGCGACCATGCACTTGAAAAGTATGATTTATATTCTTGCTTTCCATCTTCTACCCCAAGAATTTTTCCCGTCACATCATAACAAAAAACATCATGGATCAGCTGTTCCAGTTCGCATTCTTTTGCTCTTTGCAGCATTTACCTCGCATAATATTCTTTCCCTGTATCCAGGCAGATTGCCGCCAGTCTTCCATTGCTTTTCCCTGCTCCGCAGTCGATCGCAATGTGATGGTTTTCTTTAAAAATATACCCCGGACGGCTGTTTCCAAGGATGTTCTGTGTCGGTGTATGCCCGCTGACTACAATGATATCATCGAAATATGGAATTTCGTAATCAATCCGCGTCCATACCAGATCATCTACAGAATATTCTTCCAGACGTTTTGTTTCCGAAAAATGATCCAGTCCGGCATGCACCAGCCAGTATTCCTGCCCATTAACAATTTCTTTTCCGTATGGGCGGAACGATTTCATATATTGTACTACCTGGTGCCGTTCTTCCTGCGGCAGTTTACGAAAATCCTGGATTGTACTGGTACTGCCGTTCTGCGTCCAGTCGGCAAAATCCTGATACACCTTCGACGGCAGTTTATCCAGAAAATCCCCCGAAATTTCCGGCACCAGAAGTTTCAAATTCGGCAGCGCCATGACTTCATGATTTCCTATGATCGGAATGATATTGGAATGTGCCATCATGTATTTCAGGATTTTCATTGGCTCTGGTCCACGATCGACTACATCGCCTAAGATATAAAGAGTATCTTCTTTCCGAATACCAATCTGCTCCAACAGCGTCAGAAACTGCTCATACTGTCCATGAATATCGCTCATCGCGTAAATCATCGATTCTTCTCCATTTCTCTTACCAGATCGCACAGCTCTTCTTCCCAGTCACTGATTTCTGAATACCAGATGCACCCATACACTCCGGGAAGCTTCATATTTCTGGATGAGCATACGATAACCTTTGTCTGTTTGCCCTGCTCCTGCAGGAGCTGAACCAGCTTTTCTCCCGCCTCCGTATCACTGACAGCTCCCTGCTTCATGGGATAATGCATATCTGTGATAATCAAATCGAACGGTTCCCCAGTGTCTTCTGCATTCTTCAGCATCTACAGACCATCCTCGACATTTGACACCAGTTCAATTTTAGTCACGCCGCATTGGTTCAATACCTTGCGGATTGCATTTGCTTTGTAAATGCTGTCTTCAAAGTTCAGAACCTTCATTTATCCTCTTCCCCTCTCCTGTTTGTCATAGCTTATTCTACTTATTACAGGCGACATTTGTATAACGCTTTTTATTCTTAAAAAATTAATCTTGTCTGCCTTTCATGAAATCATATTTTTTGTTCGCTTTTACGTTCTTTCAGAGCCCAGTTTATAGAAAAACCCGAAAATAATGCAAAAAAGACAATGCTGCAAAATGCGAATCGCAAGGAACAAATTTTAAAGCGCACCAGGGTACGACGAAAATCTGTGACACAATAATTCACACTCTGTGGTACTGAATTTTTTGCATTCTTTTCGGGGTTGCTATAAATTCTATTTTCTACCTCCAAGCACCTGATTGAATGTATCATAATTCAACGTATCATTTCTGCCGCAGAACACCGCATATTCTATCGTTTCAAAATAGGATGCATATTTTTCCTGTACACTCTGAAATGCCCGTGCTACAATTCTTGGCGGGTTACAGAAAGCGCCACAGCCAAACGCGCCTAAAATCAGAACTTCCGCTCCGTTCGATGCTGCCGCCTGAAAAACACGTTCCAGTCTTTGCATCTGAAGTTCGTACAGTGCTTTCTCATTAATCTTAACCGGCGCATTTCCTGCGGACGGGTTCATGGCATTGCTTGGTTTCTTTCGGAGGTTCGGGGCTGCGCAGGTAATGATGTCTACCTGATACCAGTCTTTTTCTTCCATTCGTTCCGACGCAGAGGTATCGGTCTTAAATACGACAATTCCTGGTGTATACAGCAGATCATCATTATAGAGTGGATCACCTGCTTTCCGATGCGGTTGATAGAACTGATGCCACATCGTTTCTGTGTCTAGGCATGGATACAGTGTGCTGCATCGGCAAAGGCATTCTTCCTGCGCCGTACTTCCCCGTGTTACACCGCCGCCGGGATTAGTTGCAGATGCAAAATTCAGGACGCAGACTCGCTTTCCGGCTTTTGCGTATGCAGAGGCGGCTTCGAAGCTTCTTTTAGATGAAACAATCGTTTTGCAAGATGATTCTCCAGGTTCTGGAAGTGCAATTGCCTGCGATGGAACATACAGCTTTTGGTTCTGAATCGAAAACTGAACTGCCTGCTGGAGCTTCTGGTTTGCTTTTATCAAATCCATGGAGTCCTGAAAGATCGCGATATTATTACTTCTTCTATCCATTGCAATTCTCCTCTCGTATCCCAGTCACACAATGCTGTTCTGCTGAAAATTATACACCTTATCCTCCAACTTCGTTCAGGCTTTTACATAGTCCGCATCGATAAAGTAGCCCCTTGCCTGTCGGAATGCACCTGGCTGCTTGCCGCCTTCCGTGGCATATAATCCTGTATCCCAGCAGCCTGCTGCTAAGCTGTTGTCTTTCAGGATCAGTAAGCATACCTCGAAGTCATTTGGATAATCACCATCCTTTATGTAGTGGAATCCGGTGAATGTAACGCGAATATTCTCTGCCATGTTTGCTGTCTTTTCTTCCATCTTTTTTCTCCTCATGATAGGCTTTTTCTTTTGAATATTGCCCTTTTATCTCATATTGAACAGAAAATGTTGACAGAAACTTGTCCGTATATAAAATTCAGGGCAATATCTCTGCCCTGAATTTTATAACAAATTGTAACTATTCAGAGCTCCATCTCGATTCCGCTTACGCTGCATCCCTTCCTCCATCACACAACACTGTTTCAAATGAAATGAAATCCCATACTGCACCATTTTCTTATAGCCATCCTGCCACAGTGTCTGTGTATAATCTTTATCTCGAATCTGCTCCAATGCCTTCCGGCAATCTCTTTCCAGATTTTTTTTCTCATCTGTATACTTCACTTCTATCACAATTCCTGTTTCTGCATTTCCCGTTTCAATCACAATATCGCTGAATCCTTCTCCCGATTCTCGATTGGAAGATACACGCCAGTCATTTTTATAGCTTAAGATTCCAAGCAGAATTCCATGATAGAAATTTTCTTTCAGTGATTTCCGCACAAAGGTATCGCGTACGCTGACCGTCATCTGCAAATACAAATTCAAAAGGCTTTCCACCTCTGCTGCTTCTCCGTCAAAAAGTGCCTGGCAGAACTGTTCTGCCATTTTTCCGTCTTTTTTTACTTCCTGCTGAAACAGTGTAAGAATCCGTTCTGTTATGATATTTCGAATTTCCCGGTTTGGAATTGCTAGGCAATAGCGGCCATTACTTTCTCTTCCGCGCTGCGTCAGGTATCCTGTCATGAAAAGTGTACTCCACAGGTGATCCATGGTCGAATACAGGTCATTGTAGGTAACCATTTCGTCGATTTGTTTGATCACTGTTTTTCCATTTACCAGCCATTCCAGTTCTGTTTTTGTGAGCATATCCGGTTCATTGATACTGTCGATAAAATGATGAATCACACTGTTCCCGCTTGTATTCATCCAGTAATTTTCCGGCTCGACCTCTGGATTATGGATATGATCATTGCAGTAATTCACAACATCCCATGGACAGTACACATCTGCTTTTCCGAATCGGTATCCGTCATACCATTCTTTTACCTCGTCATATCGGTCATCCATTTCATAGTCATGTAGCATGGTCTTTACTTCTTCATCTGTAAAACCGAAGGTTTCATCAAATTCTGTATTTGTAATCGAATATACTTTGAAATTGTTCAGTCCGGTAAAGATGCTTTCTTTTGCAATTCGCAGGCAGCCCGTCAAAACAGCAAAGGCAAGACTGCTGTTTGTCTTTAGAACATTTCCGAACATATTTCGAAGCAGCAATACCATTTCATCATAATATCCATTTTCATGGGCTTTTGCCATCGGAACATCGTATTCGTCAATCAGGACAACCACTTGCTGTTCATAGTGAACTTCCAACAGTTCTGTCAGTTCCTGAAGACTGCTGGTAATGGTGTCTTCTTCCATATTTCTTGTCAGAAGTTCTGAAAAAAGTGCTTTATCAACCCGGCTCAATTTGTCACTTTCCAGAAGAAATTGAAATCTTCTTGCCTCACGATTGATTGTTTTTATGAGCTGCGCACGGGCTTTTTCATAGGAATCGGCATCAATTCCTTTTAAGCTGATGGAAATAACGGGATATTTTCCCATATATTGTTCACAAACCTCTGTATTCTTATAAATCTTCAAGCCGTCAAAAAGTGCTGGATCCGTTCCAATTTCAAAGAAATGCTGAATCATACTCATATTCAGGGATTTTCCAAAACGGCGTGGGCGCGTAAAAAGCGTGACCTCACTTCCGTTATTTAAAATCTGTTCTACAAGGGAAGTTTTATCTACATAATAGTAATTTCCATTGCGAATCTTTTTAAAGTTGTCAATCCCGGTCGGGAGTTTTGGTTTTCTCATCTTGAAACCTTCCTTTCCAACTTTTGCGGCTTTTAACACCTGCGACTGCGCTTATGTTCTGATCTCTATTTTAGCTGGTTTTATTTGCTTTGGCAATGGTTCTTATCGGTTTCTAATCTGTCCAATTTTTTATGATCTTATATTGGCTCCTGTCACTAAAAAGAGCTGAATAGGAAAGCAAAATAAAAGCATTAAACTTTTCCTATTTAAATAATTTAATTAAAAATTTATATTACTTAATTATAAATATTAATCCCAAAGCCAATCATTTACATTTCCTTCATAATTTCCATTTGAATCCCAAGAATCACCAGTCGAAGGATTATAAGAACCTTCAGTTCTATTTCCGTTACTATCTTCTTGCCAAAAATTAATATTATCAGAACTTCCATAATAACTTCCACCAGATGAACTCGATCCACCATTGTAATCATTTCCAGAACTAGAATCATAGCTAGAACCACCAGAATAATCAGAGCTTGAGCTTCCACCACTGTAACTATAATCATTACTGTCGTCATAGTAACTAGAACCACTTGAAGATGATCCGGAACTTTGTTCAGCAGCTTCTTCAGCAGCTTTTCTTTCTGCTTCTTCCTGAGCAACTTTGGCAGCAGCCTCTTCTTCTGCTTTCTTCTTTGCTTCCTCTTCAGCTTTCTTTTTAGCCTCTTCTTCAGCTTTCTTACGAGCTTCTTCCTCGGCTTTTTCAATAGCATTTACTCTGTCATTGTATTTTGTTACATAATCATCAATCGTACTGTTATATTTGTCAAAGCTGTCCTGCTCAACGGTATTATAATTTTCGAAGTCATTTTTCAAAGTATCTTTGAATGTCGTAAATTCGCTGGTAGCGTTTTTGAGTGCTTCCTTATCGTCCACTTTTTCAACATCATCACCAATTTTATCCGCAATTATTTTGATCGTGTCGTCATATTCGGATACAAAGGAATTCTTCATCTGCGCAATGATTTTTTCATAGTGTACAGAGCATTCCTTATAAGCACCTTCTGTCTTTTTATACTTTTCCGCACTCTCCATCTCTTGTTTCAATGCTTCCAGTTTTTTATTTCTGTCTTCTTCTTTTTCAAATCTCTGATATTCCCCATCAATCTCACTGTTTTTTGTCTCAATCGCCTGTAAGCGAAGCTCCTCCTGATGACGTTCATACGCTTTCTTTGCAAAAACTCCGATGACACAGACGCAGATAATTGCAATACCAGTCGCAGCAAGTATGATGGCTTTCTTTTTGTTTTTGTTCTTTGTTTCCATCTCGAAACACTCCTCCCTTTTTCTTTCTGTTTCCCGAAAAATCCATGTTTTCTATGTTCTTTTCCATATTTTTATTGATTCTTCGTTACTCATTTTTCATCACATTCATTATATCGCAGCTCGTTTCTCTTTACTATTTCTTTTTATGTAATTTCAAAAAAATCCTCACTCTTTGATCTCACAAGATTTTAAAATAGTACTTTCCTTCCATCTTATCTTACGTGATGTTGAAATACCCCGGAACACAGTTCATCTCTTCCTGCCCTCCGGGGTACCTCTTAATCTAATTCAGCCACTTTAAAGCTCTTCAAAATGCGAATCACCTGTTCTTCTTCTTTTTCTGTAAATGTACCGTCTGGTGCTTCTGCGATAAATGCAACTGGTGTCGGATAGTCAAAAGAAAATTCGTCTACGTCCCCAGCCTGACCTGCAAATTCAATCTCGCCAAGACGGGATGTCGGTATCACTGCGAACAACGTGCTGTCTACAGGAACATAATCATCATCAATGCCAGCCATCATCTCGCCTGTGATATGTACTCGTGCTACCATAAATTCGCCAAGATCTGAACAGTCACGATCGGTTCCCCATGGATATCCAGGCACAAAATTAGAAGTGTCTGCCTGTGAAACCTGTGCCTTCAGCATATCACGCGAATAGCCGCCAAGCGCGCCTTGGCAGTACCAAAATGAAACGGTAACACCTCTATCGTTTGTCAGAACAACGTTTTCTCTGACCGCATCCATGGGACCGCCAACTTCCTCCGTCTGAATTTCCCAGCCTTTTGGGATTTCAAACTGGAATGCCGTGCTGTCACACTGATTTACTTCTCCATACCGTGTAACATAGATATCTCCCTGCTCCCCAGTTTCCGTCCATTCCATATCCTTCTGCCAGTCTGCACTTGACTCCCAGTGTTTTGACCAGATTGGATCAAAGGTCCGGTCAAAAAGATCTGTTTCCTGCATTTTTTTATCAATGACCGGGATATCAACCACTGCTTTTCCTTTGATTCTCGGGCTGATGGAAAGCTCCAGTGAGCCCGCATATCCACCCAGGTCGTCCTTCATGGATACCTTTGCCTGGCCTTCTGCTTTTCCAACTGCTCCGCCGGAAAGATTCAGGCCAGCGCTGTCATATAATTTTGCGCTCAGCCGGATGTCAATGTATGCTTCCAGCCTTCCGTTCACCTCAACCGTACTCCACTCAAGTCCGTCTGAATTCAGATTTCCTTCTTTGACTTCTTCTACTTTGCCTGTTCTGCTGTCATACTGGAATCCCAGGGTGCTGTCGGCTGTTGCGCCGTAAGAGCTGTGAATACCGCCCTCCAGACTTCCCGCTGCCCCGACAACGGCTTCCAGATGATTTGTAATAACAATCGGTACAATACCGGCGTTGAACTCGATATTCGGCAGTTTTCGTTCGTAAACGGTTTTTTCCTTTTCAAATTCTTTCTCGCTGTTTGCGCCGCATTCCAGGGCAATACCGGCTTTGCTCCTTACTGCAATTCCACACTGGACTTCACCGTCTTCGATATCAATCTGAAGTTCCAGCCAGCATCCCCATCCTGCCTCTCCGGAAAACTGAACGGGTTCTTCTTCAACATTGATTGAGACACTGTAATCGTAATCACTGTTTTCTTCCTCTGTCTCTTCTTCCGATTCATCTTCGGACAGTCTTTTAATGGTATAAGCGCTGTTATTTTCTGTTTCACTTGCACCATCCTCCGTCAGCCGGAACTGTTTGATAATATGTGCCTTTTCGAATACATCCAGCAGGGTCGCCGGCTCTGTTTCTACCCGGTAACCCTGATTCGTTTTTTCTTTCTGCACTACTTTTCGAATAAATCCAGAAGGCGCTGCACTGATTTCTCCCGCAACAAGAACATCTCCGGTCTGGTAACCAGGATCTTTTTCAAAGGTAAGACTGTTGTCAGAAACTTCCGTTGGCTGATCTTCTGATTTCATCTCATTGGTAATCACCTTTACATTGTCTTTTACAATGATGTCAGGATCATCCGTACTGTTTTCTGCTGTGTTCTCATCCGATGTGCTGTTTTCCGATACACTTATATTCTGTTCTTCCGGATTCTGTTCCGGCTTTATACTCTTCTGTGTATTTTGAGCAGCAAAAATTCCAAACAGAATCAATGCCAGAATGATTATGCCTGCCAATACTGCGCGGATCCATTTTTTCATCTGTACCTGCTCCTTATTCTGCCTGTCAAAGCGGATATTCGCAATCCGCTTCGCTACTTACTTGATTCGTTTAAAATGTGGTGCATCAGATTTATTGATTCACCACATTTTAAACTTCTTTGTATTACGGAGTTACCGTTTCATCTTCTGCCACGTTTTCATCATCTGGCTCTGATTCTGATTTGGATACTGCTTCACCAGGTTTTTCTGCTTCCGACTCTGAAATCACGCTCTCTGCAGTTGTTTCCGGTAATGGAGTTTCCTCAACAACCACTTTCTGCTCTGGCTGTTTTTTGTTTCGTACCTTTCCAGCGTACATTTCAATCTCTTCTGTGTCATCCACATCATCCATTTCCTGATCAATTCCACCGATGGTGTATGGGTCATTCTGATATTCAAGCGTGTTTACAGATTTAATGGTTTTGGTCGCTCCATCGAAATCAAAAACATGCCATAAGGTTCCTGGCTGATTTGTCGGAATCGTGTATGTTGCAATGTTTTTGCCTTCGAGATAAACCTGAACTTTTGCTCCGGAAAGAGACATTTCATTGGCCACTTCACTGTAACTGTTGGTATAATCGTGTACGAAATAGCTGAACTTTTCGTCTGCTTTTACGTTACGTACTGTAATGGTTTCCGGACCATAACTACTTGTATCATCTACGTCTAAGTTTCCAACAGAATTTCCTTCGAAATCTGTCTGTCCGAACCAGATATGATACGGTTTGTCCGACGAGTAGCATGCAAGATGAGAATCCAGATCCCACGGCTCTTCGCCCCAGGTTAATACGATGCGGAGTTCTCCTGCGGTTTCACCGTTCCCATCTCCCGGTACAAGAACAATATTTGCTGTTTCAATCTGGTCTCCCGCTACTGTGATATTTTTGTAATTCGTCACATAGCCTTCTTTGCTGATTTCAAGCGTATAATTTCCATTTTCCATTGAAAGAGTATAGTCTGCATTTTCAAATACTCCTTCTGTCACAGCATCACCCGTTTGATTGTTCCAGCCTTTGCGTACAATGTAGGCTGTTTCTGTAATACCATCTCCCGTGACTGCATCGGTTATCGTTCCCTCTACAGAACCTGTATTAAAATCATCATGGCGCTCCACCATATAGATATCTTCTACATATCTGATTTCACTGTTCTGAACCAGAACTTCCGCAACCTTGTACGTCTGATAAGACGTTGCGGATACTGTAATTTCATAAGTTCCATCCTGCAGATTTTTGGTGCTGTACTTGCCAAACACATCGGTATAGAGAATTCTTTCTGTTTCTGTTCCTTCCTCTCTCCAGGCTCCGGCTCCTCCTGAAAAAACAGCAATTTCATTTTCTTCTGTTTCAAGGTTCCAGGCTCCATGGCTTCCGCCTCCACTGCCGCCTCCGGCTACGCTGTTTCCACCATTGCCGCTGCCTGCTCTGACTTTTCTGGAAATTCTGACTCTCGCGTTTTCTATCGGCAAACGTGTTTTGCTCGAGTAAACATATCCTGTGATACCGCCGCTGGCGTACGTACATTTTTCAACGCGGACTCCATTTTCCTTATGCATTTTTATTCTCAAGTTGTTGTTTTCATCATTTTGAAGCGGTTTGAATTCCAGATCAAAATCGAAATATTTCTTCAATACATCTCCAAGCAGGGAATCTGTATCCAGTCCATTTGTTGAGTATGGATATACCTTGATATCCTCGCATGCAAGACTTCCATTTTCTAAATCATGGTATGCAAATTCTGCCTCAACGCCTAAGCCTAAATCTGCATAATAGCCTGCTAAATCAAAAACACTGTACAAAGTCAACAGACCTTTTATACCAATACCGCCTTCCATATTTCCCTTTGCCTCAAGGGTATCAACACCATGATGAAAATCGAAAATGCCTCTCCATGTTCCATCTTTATATTCAAATCCCTGTGTTGATTCAACGCTATATGAAATATGTAAGGATCCATCTGCTTTGTATGAACAGAAAAGTACAATATCAAAGGTAAAACCGGTAGCCCCTATTGCAATTGGAAAACGCATTAATTCTACCTGACCACTGTCAGCAAATTCTTTTTCCGCCGTAATATCTTCATTTGCATTTTCCGTGACAGCAAGTTTAAGTTCATTTACCGAAACACCATTTACTCCAACGTCAACATTTACAACGCACAGAATTTCAGGAATTTCAAAATCAATTTTTCCTTTTCCTTCATCATTCGAACCAATATTAAATTCAAAATTCTTTTCGTAGCCAACATCAATAACACCACCTGCTCCTATATTAGCCTGTGTTGCAATTCCGTATTCATCCGTGTCGGCAGCTCCTCCGATAAGTGCTGTACCGCCTCCGACAAAATCAATTTTGCTGACCACTTCCCATAATTCTGGCTTTATGCATGTCAGAATCAGTTTCTCGCCATCCTCTGTTACCGTAGTTGCTTTGAGCGCGATACCTGAAATATAAACTTCATTCGCAGGAAGGATCATAACACTTCCTTCTCCGATTTTTTCTGTCTCGGTTGTTTTCGGAAGTGTAACTGTATAGGTTCCATCCGCATTCTCTACAACTGTATAATCTGTGATATTTTCCAGTTCTTTTTTCAATACACCATCTACGTACTGTGTATTATCATGCGGCTCTTCACCAATTGTTGTGTCTTCCTGTCTGATTTCATCAATTTCACAGAAAATCGATTTAACATCTTTCTTGGAAAGCAACGCATGCGGCTGGAACTGGTTTTCTGTATTTAATTCCAGAAATCCTTTCCCTACTGCAATTGCTGCTTCATTTTGATATGTAATACTATCCCAATCCGTCCAACTGTTCGTATCATACGAATGTATTCCATTGAATCCCATTGCATGTACTGCCGTATAAGCCGCAAATTCACGTGTTGCCGGTTCATCTGGATAGAAAAACGGGATATCCTGCTCCAGATCTTCGATATCCGGTGGCGGCAGGATTCCATATTTCTCTGCGATTTCGATTGCTGCTTCATACGCATTTCCTGCCGTATCCGCATAATAATGGTTTAAGGAATCCGGATCTGTATCCAGGTTCATTTCAACCTTTTCAGCGAGCATCTGCACCCACTCACCGCGTGTATATGTTTTGGTGTCGTCCGATGGATCATCTGACTTCACGTAGGTATATTCAACTTTTGCTTTCAGCTCCACGGTAGTCTGATCCACAAGAATATTCTTGGAAAGCTCCATGACCTTTCCTATGTTTACACTTTGTGCTTCTGCTCTTGCCCGTTCCGGAAATACGCCTGCAACGGTGCTTCCCGTCATAATCAGGCACAGAAACCACGCCAACATTTTATTTCTTCTGTTTTTTTTCTTCAGTGCAACAACAATGGCTGCTCCTGCCAGCACCAGCAGTACAACCCAAACAATAATTTTGGTGTTGTCACCCATTTTCGGTGCAGATTTCAATTTCTCAGCCTTTAAGGACTGGCCATTTTGCTTTGCGTTTCCAGTTCCCTGATCTTTTGTTAATGTCGTTCCGGAATCCTTGCTGCCCGTTGTCGTACCAGGATTTTTCGTGTCATTTGCTACGTTTCCATTTCCTGGCTTTTCATTATCTGTCGGATTCTTTTTGTCATCTCCAGAAGGATTTTCCTTATTTTCATCATCCTTCTTGTCATCTGATGCTTTTACCGTACAAACCGTTGTCAACGTAACGGTTTCTCCAGCCTGCAGAGATTCCATCTTTTTTGTTGTCTCCGTATTTTCGGCCAGCACAAAATTTTCCGGCAAAATATTTTCCAGTGACAGATTCGTTACTGCTGTATCATTTGTATTGGTTACAGTTAAAGTAACTTTGATTTCTTCACCCTGCTGGTAAGTTTCTTTGTCTGTTGTCAAGGCTGCTTCGATTCCATCCTGAAGCAGCGATGCTGCAAGAGCAGGCTGTGTCATCATTCCGGTGCATAAAAGCAGTGCCAGAAAGACAACTTGTAATTTCTTCCACACTTTCATACGTCTTCTCCCTCGTAAATGTAAAATTTCGATCCTTTTTCTCTGAATATCTGCCGCTTATGCTGTCTTCAGGATCCCTGGTGCCTTCCGTCAATGGAAAGGCGGCTTTTCTTGCTCTGCATCTCAATCATTAGCCGAGCAGAGCAACGAACATTTCATTTTCCTCCTTCTTCTATTGTATTTCTTTTAGTGTAATACATCCTCCCTTTATTTGCAATATATTTTGTCATGCATTTTGCAATGCATATTTCATTATTATTATGCAATACAATAAAACAGACTGGGCTTCCAGTACTCTTTAAAATCAGAATACAGCCAGAAAAAAGCGCACTGAAATAAGCTGTCCCCAAAACAGCTTTTTCTTCATTTTTCGATTTCGCAGATTCGAAAAATTTATTTTTTGTCGAACTTTTTTTGAAACACCTTTGTTATGTTTTATGCTGCCCGTAGTTTCCACATAAGATCCGGAAGCATGCTCCGTTCTTATATTCTCCGGCAGCAGAATGGAGTTTGATATGGCATTTCAGTTAAAAGGCAACCGCAAGGAAACGGAAAACAAAACCATCCGTTTCCCCATTCACCTGATTGATCAGATCGAACAGGCAATTTCCGATTCTGACCAGGACATTACCTTTTCCAGTTTTGTGATTCAGGCGTGTGAGTATGCGCTGGATCACATGGACGCCCCGTCAGAAGAACACAATTAACTTTTATTTTTTCAAAGCAGATTTTTATGGTTCGACGTGCATTTTCTGGCTGTTCTCTGCTTCTATTTTATCTTACCATGCTTCTTATTTTTTTCAGGACAAGATCCTGTCCTAACTCAACTCCACAATCTCATCATACAGACACACAAACACCTCTTCCACTTCCGCATCTTCATGAAAGTGTCCGAAATACCATTTCTGAAACTCTGTCTCATCCGCCACGCGCTGCAGGTACTGGCGGAGTTCCACCTCATCGTCAGACAGCTCTCCATACCCCATTGCCGCGGCCACATCTCTTGGGGCTGTGTGGGTCAGTATGTAGTCCACCTGGAAATCTTCTTTTTCCAGATTTTTCCATCCTTCTTCGTACTCTTCCCGTGACGGAATTTCTTCCGGGAACCACGAAATTCCCTCCGCGCGGGACATTTTGTCGATGCTGTAAGCACCTCCGAAGGTAAAGAATTTCAGCCCGTCAATCGTAAAGATCTGGCCGCGCATCAGATGGATCATGTTGTCCTCAATGATATGCACCTTTCCGCCGTTCCACTGCTCCACGGCGTAGGAGTTCAGCTGTTCGAAGTTCTCATGATTTCCGTCGATAAACAGTGTCGTCACCGGCAGACTTCGGAAAACGGCTCTCGTATTCGCCTCGTATGCTGCAGAAAAGCCGCAGATTCCGACATCTCCGCAGATGATCAGATAGTCATCCCGGGTGTACTCGTCTTCGTGCTCGTTAAAATAGCGTACAACTTTTCCAATATCAAAGGTGCCATGGGTATCGCCTGTAATGACAATGCTCATTCTCAGCGTCTCCTCTCGTGTTCTCTGTTTCTGTTCTCTAAAGTATCGCAAAACATCATCCGCAAATTCTGTCCGCTTTCTCTGCCGCTGCTATCGTTTCTTGCAGAGACACAGACTACGCCGCACTATTCCCGAAAATAAAACACTTCTCCCCGTGCCCGGAACGGCAGCCGGTTTCCTCTCGGAAGCAGAAATGCATGCTCTCGTCTTACCTTCAGGTCATTCTCAATCTCCCCGTCCGTAATAATCAGAATCGGCCCGTCCTTTGGAAAATCGTTCGCCTGTTCCAGACAATCCACGCCCGGCTGCAGTATGGTTCCTCCTCGTCCCGTGACTTTTACCCGGCCGGCAATATCTTCCGGTGCCAGATATCCCGCATCCGTCGCTTTGGCATCGCAGAAAATGATTCTCACGAACGGAACATCTTTCGCCGCGGCATAGCTGGCGATGGAGCCGAGTGCCATACCGATCTGTTTTGCACTCATGGAACCGGATGTGTCCACGACCACACCGAAGGTCCGGCTCTCCAGATCCTGCTCGTAATACGCATATCCTGGCCTTGGAATATCCGGCGTGGCACCCTGCCGTCTGCTCGGCCGCGCATAGGTGCGGTGTTTTTCCAGCGGTGGAAACTGTACGTCAAACCACTTCGCCAGCGCGGCATCCCAGGGAATGGCCGGCATCGCAAGCGCCCTGATTTCCTGTACCAGCCCGGCCGGCAGGAAACCACGATTGTGCTCCTGATGGTAATCCAGTCCCTCCCGCAGTGCGTTTTTCAGCAGTTCATCCAGGCTGACCCCGTTTTCTCTTCCAGTAAAATGCGGTCTGTTTCCGTTAAACATATCACCTCTGCCAAAGCCCCGGAAGGTGTTTAGTTTTTTGTACTTTCGGATCTCTTTCACGATCAGATCATAGATACTTTCTGCCGATTTGTTGTGAAGTGTTTCATCATACAACAGCCCATCCGGCGGCATTCTGCCGATCTCCATTTCGTGCAGCCAGTCGTTGATGACGTAGTCGCAGGCGATGTTCCACAAAAAGAAGTCACGCCCATTGCACCGTTTCTGGTGCTGCAGTCCGGCATGGAGATATTCATGCGCGAGAACAAAAATCCACTCTTCCTCCGAAAATCCGCACGACGGATTGGCATAAATGATTCCCTGCTCTGCGTCAACCGCGGCAATGTGGATTTCATACCGATGGCACAGTTCAATGTCCTCCACAATTTTAAATGTAGCTGCAAGACCTCCGAGCAGCGGATAATGGGACAGGAACCATTCTGCTGCTCTGGAAATGACGGTATTCTTTTTCGTTTTAAGATCGTATCCTCCCGCATCGCAGAGTGCAGATTTGATGGAATGAGTAACTGCATAGGAAAATTTTTCAGCATATGCATTTCTTTCTCCCTTTTTATAAACGATCGGCCGTTCTACCCCGATCATATCCTTTAATTTTTCAGAGTTTGTCCCGCAGATCTGCGCACCATTATCCTGGTGCTTCAACAGATATTCATAAATTTTCTGCTCGCTGTTCAGTTTGATCGGATATGCTTCCGCCGGATCTGCGCAGATCGGCTCGCCGAGGCGGATGTCATAAAGGAATCTGGTAATGTAGATATCACAGGCTTTGTTCCAGAGTGCCGGAACAAATTCGCAGTCGGAAGGGATGCTCGCTTTGTCAAAGTGGCCGAACGCCAGGTGCAGAAGGTTGTGTGCCATCACATAGCACCATTGTTCCGGCGACAGGTTCGCCCGCATGTTGACGTAGATATTTCCATCTTTCATAACACAGGCCAGACTTCCTTTTGCATTCAGATGGGAGGGCTTTGCAGTGATGTACCCATCCAGTTGATGAAACAGTGTATTTTTTTCCAGCAAACCAAAGCCGGCCTCCACTCTGCGGTACCCGGCCGGCTTTTCTTCTTCGCGGTAATACCGGCTTCGAACGTATGGCATCCTTTTCTCCTTCCTTTTTTCATCCGACGAGCCGCGGCAGATCGCGGATGATTTCCATCATAAACCAGTCCGGCAGTGCCTCCGCTCCATCAGCTGCGACGGTCATCTGGGCGATTTCGAAATTGATGACTGCGAGTTCTTTGATCATGCCCTTGGCGCGGTACGCAAAGGAAAGCATGCCGCCGGAAATTCCCTGTTTGCTTTTCGGCAGTTCTGCAAGCAGTCTGGCGCGGAAGGACTGTGCGAGAAAATACAGCACATCCCGGTTTTCCGGCTTGTCCGGCCATTTTGCTTTCTGCGCGATAATGTCATCCAGGAGATGTGTGTTGCGCAGTGTTTTTGTGTAAGCAAGAAACATCCCCGCATGCTGTTCCAAGAGGCAGGCGTACGCCATCATTTTTAATGTTTCCTGCGAAATATTCTGCTCCCCGGCCCGGTATTCCTTCAACGCATCGCTCAGCATGTGCCAGGAACGCGGGGTGGAAAACGGTTCTTCGGTTTTCGGCGGTTCGGAAAAGAGGTGATCCGGCCGCTGGATGATATAGTCAATGACCCACGGATGGAGTCCTTCTGCCTGCGCCCACTTGATCCACTGTCCCACATCCGCTTTCAGCTGCACATGGAACATACGGTTTAAAAGGGCGGACGACATCGTTTTTACGATCGCGCTGTCCTCGGCACGGTTTCCTGCTCCGATCACAATGCTTCCCTCCGGAAGATGGTATTCTCCGATCCGCCGCTCATGGATCAGAGAATAGAAGGCTTTCTGCACTTCCTGCGTACAGGCGTTGAGTTCGTCCAGGAACAGGACATATGGCTCTTTTCTGGCGATCATTTTCGGCGGAAGGAATTCCGATGTCTCGCCCCGGATCTGCGGAATGCCGATAATGTCCTCCGGCGCGAGCTGGCTTCCGAGGAGCGACACGCACGGCAGGCCGACTTCGTCTGCGAATTTTTCCACTAACGCGGATTTTCCGATGCCGGGTGCACCCCAGATAAAGACCGGCCGTACCGGCGCAACCTGAAGCAAAACTTCTAATAATTCATCCTGTGTCACACTGATTGGTAAATGCATCTGATGTACTCCCTTCTGTTTCGATCCTGTATCTTTTCAAAGCGGATATCCGCAATCCACTTTACCACTTGCTTAATTTGACTAAATCACTTTTTCTGCCCTGCCGTGATCTTACTGTACTGCATTACAACGTGTCTCACCATATTTCTCTGTATTTTTCAGTTTCACTGTCATATTCCAGCACCGGAATTTTTCCACTCCGCCAGGTGGTTCCGTCGAGATAATAATGACTCTGACCGTCATGCCAGATACCGTCATATATTCTGTTTCCACTGATTTTTGCCGTGGAAATGTGGCCCGCAATCACATCCTTATAGAATGCTCCGCGGCTTACCGTTCTTTTCCCCACCATCAGCTCCTCGCTGGTCACGCACAGCCAGTCTTTACCGCCCCATTCGGCAATTCCGGCGTGCACCAGAATCTGGCGCTCTGTTTCATAAAAATAAGGAAGATGGCACATCCAGGTAATCAGTTCCCCCGCATCTTCGAGCATCAGCCGTACTGCTTCTGCATTTCTGGAATCCTCTGAGAGGTGTGCTTCTTTTTCCAGAAACTCTTGAAAATGTTCTTCTTTCAGAAAGCTGTGCAGCGTTTCATAGTCTCCATCTGCATCCGATGCCAGCCATTCCCGGCTGCGATATCGCTCCACACTGCCGATATGCCGGTTGACATCCGCATATTCTTCCAGCCAGTCCAGCAGTGCTTTTTCATGATTTCCCATCAGGGCAATGACTTTTTCCGAACCATATTTTTCCTGCAATGCCCTGACTTTTTCCAGCACCGCCCGGCCATCTGGCCCATAATCTATGTAATCGCCCAACAGAATCAGCTGGTTTTTCCCTGAAAGGTCTGTTTTTTTCAGAGCTTCCTCGAACGCCTCCAGAAATCCGTGAATATCTGACATCATATATCGCTTCATTGCTTTTCCTCTGTTTGTTTATACATAGAAAGTTTCTTTCGTTTCCAGGCAAAGGCATCCCAGTCTTCCATTCTCAAAGCCGCAGCCACAATCACACAGATAGACGTTTCCTTTTTTATTTTTCCAGATGGATCCATTTCCCATGTTCTGATGGCCGCAGACGGAAATATATCCATGCACTCCCTCATGAAGAAAAACCTTGTACCACAAATCCCCCATCAGATAATAGTTGTCCAGTTTCCATTTTCCCGGTTCTGCCGTACAGGCATGAGCAAGCAGATACGGCTGACCGTCCACCTCGATTTCCACCTGTACCGGCCAGGAAAGGATGCGCTCTGCGAGCTGCTTTAAATCAACTTCCGTCAGGCGTTCCTGTAAAAGATGGAAGGAATTGTACGGATACGACTGCAGGAGGACGCGGTCTCTCTCATCCATCCCGTAATAGCGGAAAATGTAATTGGCAAGCCAATGATCGTGGTTGCCGCGGATCACAGTACATTTTTTCCCCAGCTTCAATACCTGAAAATACACGCCCGCCGGGTCTGGATGATCCATGCAGCGGTCAAACAAATCACCAAGCAGATACAGGTGATCGTCCTCTTTGAGATCAATTTTTTCCAGCAATTTCATGAACCGCCAGCTGTCGTTATGTATATCAGTAATAATATAGTGCATCCAAAATCTCCTTTTCTTTCGCAGCTTTCGTGTCTGCTCCTGCAATCTTCAAAGCTTCCGTAATCCGCCCATTTTTCCAAAACGGCTTTCCTGCTTGTGTTTTGGCATGTCCTGTTTCAAAAATCTTCCCGCTTGTTCTGCTGGTTCCGGATTTCGGTCTTCTGATACTGGCATCATGGAACGTCTAAAATCTTTCACCCATTGTTGTCCGAACTGTAAAACTCTTCCCCCGTTTCCAGACAGATTGCCGCCAGCCTCCCTCCCGGGAAGCATGCGCCGCAGTCGATGGCGATGTGGTGATATTTTTTATAAATATACCCGGGATTATCATTTTCCGGAATCGTCTGCGTCGGTGTATGTCCTGTTACCAGATTTGTATCCGCAAAGTATTCCTTCTGATAATCTGGTCTGGCCCATACAAGATCGTGCAGGGAATATTCCTCGATCCTCTTTTCCGGTGTGAATCCACCCAGCCCTCCATGCACCAGCAGATACTGTTTTTCTCCCACTGTAAGCTCCTCATACAGACTGAAATCCTCCAGAAAATTCAGTACTTCCTCCCGCATCTCGGGATCCAGCGCCCGAAATTCCCGGATCGTAGCATCACCGCCGTTATACTTCCAGAGAACCAGATTGTCCAGCAGTTCAGCATCCACTTCCTCAATGGCAAGATCTGTGATTTCCTGACAGAGAAACCGCAGACATTCCAGCGCCATCACCTCATGGTTCCCCACGATACAGAACGCATTCGGCATTTCCATCAGTTTCAATATCACCTTAATCGGATGCTCACCCCGGTCTAAAACATCACCCAGAACATAGAGCGTATCTGTATCTTTCAACTCGATTTCTTCCAGCAGCTCCATAAATCTCTCATACTCACCATGAATATCCGAAATAACGTAAGTAGCCATAAACAGAATCCTCCCTTTTTCATCCATACGAATCTGCATACGTTCTCCATTACCAGCTTATCTTACCATACTTCCTGTTTTTTACCGGACAAACTCTTGTCCCTCCTCTTTTTTCATAATGTACTCTCTAGAGCGTGTCTGAAAAAGGCTTTTCGTAAGCTGCGAGTCCCAGTTTGTGGAAATGATTTTTCAGACACGCTCTAATACATCTTCTATTGAACTTTCCTTCATGCGAAATCCCTTTTTCTTGATACTATACCACATCTATTTTTTTCTTCATTGAACTACAAGTTTAATCCTCTTTTTCTTGCTGTTTTCTCGCATTCTATCAGCATTACGCGCTGTTTATACAGCGCCTTTTATTTCTGTACAATTTATTCTCTATATGCAAAAAAGGAACGTTCTATCCAAATCGTTCCTTTTTGTTTGTAGATTATTTTATTTTTCAAATTTCTCAATCACGCACGTATGCGTCTTCGTTTTCTTATCGCAAACGCGTATTTGCCGAGTGCACAGTAATGCCCGCGTCCCCCCTTCGTCATCCCACCGTCAGGCGCAAAAAATCTCCCGCCGCACAGAGCCTCTTGCCCTCCGAAACAGTGCCTGTCCGGGGACTTGTGCTCTGTGGGGCGGGAGGCCTTTTACACCGTCCGTCCCCTATTTACTTAATACCCCGTCGACCGCCGCTTTCCATCCGGCATATTTTTTCTCCCGGATTTCATCGTCCATCTTCGGTTCATACACACTTCGTTTCATATTTCCCGCGAGCTTCTCCAGATCATACACACCTGCCGAAATACCCGCCATATAAGCCGCTCCAATCCCGGAAAGCTCCTCCGCGTCCGGAATATTTACGCGTTTATTCGTAATATCACTCTGGAACTGCATCAGATATCCGTTTCGTGTCGGGCCGCCGTCTACACGGAGTTCCTCGATCCGCATGCCGGTATCCTGCTCCATCGCACGGACAAGGTCGGTGATCTGGTAGGCAATGCAATCGAGTGCCGCTTTTACCACCTCAGCTTTTCCTGTGGTGCGGGTAATTCCGCTGATCGATGCCGTTGCTTTCTCATCCCAGTACGGCGCGCCAAGCCCGGTAAATGCCGGAACCAGATACGTGCGGTCTGCCGGATTTGCCTCCCCTGCCAGTCCTTCCGTCTCTTTTGCCGAAGAAATCAGCTTCAGGTCATCCTTCAGCCAGGTAATCACAGCTCCGGTGTAGTTCAGGTTGCCTTCCAGCACATAGTCCACCTTGCCGCCTCTTCCCCACGCAAGCGAAGTCACAACGCCGTGGCTGCTCTGAATCGGCTTGTCTCCAATGTTCATCATCAGCGAAGAACCCGTTCCGTACGTCGCCTTGATCATGCCCGGTTTTAAACAGCCCTGTCCGAACAGAGCCGCATGAGAGTCGCCTAATACACCACAGATCGGAACCGGCTCGGAAAACAATCCTTCCATCGTCGTGGTTCCATACACCGCATCGGAATCACACACCCTGGCCAGCGCACAAGCCGGAATCCCGAACATCTCGCAGATCTTCTCATCCCACGCCAGTGTTTTCAGATTAAACAACTGCGTTCTCGACGCATTTGAAAAATCCGTCTTAAATGCATGATCCCCCGTCAGCTTGTAAACCAGCCAGCTGTCGATGGTGCCAAGGCAGAGCTCCCCGTCTGCAGCACGTTTCTGTCTTTCTTCTCCGCCGTTTCGAAGCAGCCACGCCATCTTTGCAGCAGGAAAATAAGCCGAAAGCTGCAGACCCGTCGCCTCGCGGATCTCCTCTGCGTGCCCCTGCTCCGCAATCTCCTGCGCAATCCCGCTTGCGCGTCCGCATTGCCATACAATGGCCTCTTCCAGCGGTTTCCCGGTCGCCTTGTCCCAGATCGCCGTCGTCTCACGCTGATTGCTGATGCCGATTCCGGCGATTGTTTCCGGTGCAACACCGGACTCTGCCACCAGCATTTTTACCGTCTGTACGGTATTCCGGTAAATCTCATTCAGATCATGGGACACCCATCCCTTTTCATTGACAATCTGCCGGTGCGGCAGGTCGGTACGGCGGAGTAAATGTCCCACCCCGTCAAAGAGCAGCGCTTTCGTTCCCTGCGTGCTCTGGTCAATTCCGATGATATACCTTTTCTCCATTTTTTCAGCTCCATTCCTAAAATTTTATAAATATCCAGATTCCCATCTCGAATAACGCTGAATACACCCTGTTTTTCAACACACCATGCGTCATTTTCTATTGTCGCAGCATTCACCCTGCCCCTATAGGCAAGATCTTTGGCGATTACCACACATTCCAACATCTTCCGCAGAACGATTTATTCCTGATTATATAGAAAAAGTTCCTGCGTTCCCGGATTTTCTTCCGCCCGGGCACGCAGGAACATGGCATACGCAGACCTGCGGCAGTTTACAGTTCCCTGCGGGCTATCACATTCACCGCTGATTCCATTTCTGGTTAAGCCAGTAATTCTTTCGCTTTTTTTGCAATGCCCTCGGCATTCAGTCCATAATAGTCAAATACTTCTTTGGAAGTTCCCGTGATCACCGGCGCATCCGGCAGAGACATAGGAACGACTTTGCGCGGGCACTCCGCACCGACCACCTGGCTCACCATCGATCCAAGACCGCCGAATGGAGCGTGCTCTTCGATCGAAATGACAACTTTTGCCTTCTTTGCAGCCTCTACCAGACCCTCTTTGTCCAGCGGTTTCACACAGTACATATCGAGCAGTCCTGCGCTGATTCCCTCTTCTTTCAGCATAGCAGCTGCATCGAGCGCCGGGCGGACCATCTCACCGCAGGCTATCAGTAAAACATCGGTGCCTTCCGAGAGAACCGTCGCCTTATCCATCTCAAACGGGGTATTTTCTTCGCTGTAAATATCCGCAACGGCATTTCTTCCCACCCGGATATAAGCCGGTTTTTCATCGGTAAGAAGCGCCTCAACCAGTTTTGCTGTCTGGAAGCGGTCGCTTGGCAGATAAACGCGCATGTTCGGAATAGCTGCCATTGCTGCGATGTCCTGTGCAGAATGATGGCTCATACCGAGTGCGCCGTAGCTCACACCGCCGCTGATGCCGATCAGCTTTACATTGGTGTTGGAGTATGCACAGTCAATTTTCGCCTGCTCATAGCTTCTTGTAGAAAGGAAGCACGCCGGAGATGCCGCAAATGCTTTCTTGCCGCATTTTGCAAGACCGGCAGAAACGCTGACCAGATCCTGCTCTGCAATACCCATCTCCACAAACTGCTCCGGATACGCATTTGCAAACGGTGTCAGGGAAGCACTTCCCCTGGAATCGCTGCAGAGCACCACGATATCTTTATCCGTCTCGGCATGTTTCATTAAAACCTCGCAAATGGCCTGTCTGTTTGGAATCTTATTCATGACAGTGCCTCCTTTCTCTCATCCAGATCCTTCATGATCTGTTCTACTTCCTCCGGTGTCGGCACTTTATGATGCCACTCCGCCTTATTTTCCATCACGGAAGAACCACAGCCCTTCGTTGTGTTTGCAATAATAACCGTCGGTTTTCCCTTGCAGTGTTTCGCCAGCTCAAACGCATGAACGAGCGCGTCCATATCGTTGCCCGGTACGGAAAGAACATTCCATCCGAACGCTGCCCATCTCTCCTCCTGGCTGTCCTGTTTCATGACATCCTCGGTATTTCCGGAGATCTGCAGACGGTTGCGGTCTACAACGGCACACAGGTTGTCCAGCTTGTAGTTTCCTGCGGACATTGCGCCCTCCCAGACAGAGCCTTCTGCCAGCTCGCCGTCACCCATAACGGTGTAGACACGGTAATCTTTTTTATCCATTTTTCCTGCCAGCGCCATTCCCACGCAGACCGGAAGTCCGTGGCCGAGAGAACCGGAATTCATCTCGATGCCCGGCAGTTTATTGTTCGGATGGCCGATGTACGGACTGCCGAATTTGGAGAATTTTTCGATGACCTCTTCTATCGGGAAGAATCCCTTTGCCGCAAGTACTGCATAATATGCCTCAACGGAATGACCTTTACTCATTACAAAACGGTCGCGGTCCGGGTCGTCCATGTTCTTAGGGCTGATGTTCATCTCTTTAAAATACAGCGCTACAAGCACATCAATGACACTCATGTCACCGCCAATGTGGCCGCCCTTGCCGGAAACTACCATTTCCACTACTTTCTTCCGCAGATCATACGCCAGACAACTCAATTCCTTGTATTCACTCATGATTTTCATTCTCCTCTTAAATATGCTTTGACATCTTCCTCAATCGGATCATATAAATCCGGGGCAATGCCGATGTATTTGCATGCTTCATACAGAACCGGCACAACGTTCTCGTGGATACCGACACAGTGGTGGATGTACGGTCCTTCCACGATTTTTGCCTCCAGGCGTTTCAGGTTCTGTACCTCAACCCATACGTAGGTTCCCTTCGTATAAGGTCCCTCGACACCTTTTGCATTTCCAAGCAGCAGGGAGTACTCTCCGTTGTCTCCGTCGAAACGCGCCAGTGTCATTTCGCCTAATTTTGCCTGCGCCTCTACAGCGCCCGGATGGCTGAATGCCAGAGGATAACCGATCGTCGGTTTTTCCTGTGCAACAGAAATCGGCCACGGTCCGCAGTGCTGAAGCAGCTCGCCGTTCTCGTTGTCCGGGTGGCGCACCGTCCAGTCGGCAAAGAAGCTTCTCTTATCGTTTCTGCCGGCAGCCTCCACCATCAGAGCGGTAATGGCGCCATGGATATCGGTCTCACAGACAACCGGAATTCCCTCTTCGTTCAGCAGGGAGTTTGCCGCACACGGCATGATGCCGATCTCACCCTGCAGTGCGTTCCAGCACTGGATCGCGATAGCATTGCAGGAATATTTTGCAGCCAGATTCTTCATCGCAACCTTCAGAGCCGCTACATTTTCCAGCTCTTCCAGTTTGATCTTTACACACATATTAGTGTCGCAGTAAGCAACGACTTTTTCCACCTCGCTGCCCTCTGCTTTTACTTTTTTCATCTCCGCAGTCAGTTCCGGAAGCGGAATCGGGGAAAGCTGAATGTTGAATTTTTCCAGCAGCTCGCCCTCATTGCACATGGTGGACCAGAAATCGAACGGACGCGGTCCGATCTGAAGGATTCTGGTGTGGCGGAAGGTATCTACCACATTACATACAGCAAGGAAATCCTTGATGCCGCGCTCAAATTCCGGATCGGTCAGACGGCAGTTCGTCATATAGGTGAACGGAACACCAAAACGGCGCAGCACTTTTCCGGTTGCAAACAGGCCGCACTGGCTGTCGCGGAGACGCACACCGTTTTCATCCGGTCTCTCATCGCGCGGTCCCCAGAGGAGTACCGGAAGCCCCATTTCCTTTGCCAGTCTTGCACAGACATATTCCGTTCCGAAGTTTCCGTGCGGGAAGAAAATTCCCTTTACGTTTTCACGGCGGAATTTCTCCTGGATTTTCTCACGGTCCGCCTCATCGTAAAACAGACCCTCCTCATTGATGTCTGTGATATCGACAAATTCAACGCCGAGCTCTTTTAAACGCTCTCTCGTCAGGTTGGCGTATTTTACGGCATCCGGGGCACTGAAAATGCTTCTTCTCGTAGGTGCAAATCCGATCTTAATTGATTTCATATTCATTTCCTCCACTTAATTTTCTTTAAACTCTGCTAAATTATGTCTTGAATTTCTCTGTTCTTTATGGCTCTTATATTACTAAATTCTTTTGAACTTGTCAACATCTATTCAGCTTTATTAAATCTTTTTTAGTAATTTATACAAAAAAGAATGGCTGTTTTTATGCATTTCTTCATATTTCATTTTTTTACAGTTCAGAAGTTGACTTCTTTTTTAATTCATATTAAAATCAATGCATAAGTTTAATATTTTTCAGATAAATACTGAAATAAATTTCAACATCCCGCATGCACAAAACAAACGAAAGCACCATGCGGGCTGATTTTATCGAACAGGAGCTGAAATCTTATGAATATTTCTGCGAAAGAACTGGCAAAGCTGATCAACGTATCGCCTGCCACGGTTTCTATGGTTTTCAATAACAAACCCGGCATCAGCGATGCCACAAGAGAGCTGGTTTTAAAAACCGCAGCCGAGTATGGCTATGCGCCGAAAAAAACTGAAGCCTCCGGCGCTTCCTCCCGCATTATTCAGCTGGTCAATTATAAAAAGCACGGAAAGGTCGCTGCCGACACGCCGTTTTTCTCCCAGCTGACCGAAGGAATCTCCACCGAATGCACCCGCCAGGGCTGTGCGCTTCATATCTCCTATTTTTATGAGACCATGGATATTGACAGCCAGCTCGATGCACTCCGCGCTGTGGACTGTGAGGGCATTCTTCTTCTTGCAACCGAAATGGCTCCGTCCGATTTCCGCAAGTTCCGCGATTTTTCTGTTCCGATCGTTGTCGTGGACTGCTATTACGATGAGCTCGATTACGACTGCGTTCTGATCAACAACATCCAGGGGGCGTTCAACGCCACGAATTATCTGATTCAGTGCGGACACAAAAACGTGGGCTACTTTCACTCGAGCCTCGACATCAGCAACTTCTCCGAACGCGCCGACGGCTACTACAAAGCGCTCCGTGCAAACGGTATCAGCACCTCACATCCATATGTCCACCCGGTTTCCCCGACCTCAGACGAAGGCTACCGCGACATGCTGCGCCTTCTCGAGTCGAAAGCGCCGATCGCGGATGCTTACTTTGCCGATAATGACATCATCGCGGCGGCCGCCATGCGTGCACTGCGTGAAAACGGCTACCGCATCCCGGAGGATGTCTCTATCATCGGCTTTGATGACGTTCCGATGTGCGATATGATGGTTCCGCCACTTTCCACTATGAAGGTCAGAAAACGCGAGCTTGGAGCCACCGCTGTCCAGCGCCTGCTTGACCGCGTAGCCGATCCGAAACGCGAATGTCTGAAAATGTGCATGGCAACCAAGCTGGTGAAACGCCAGAGTGTTTCCAGACGTTAAAGCTTTTTGGATGAGGCTGTCGTCCAGCGCGTGTCTGAAAAATCATTTCCGCAAGCTGCAAGCCCCACTTTGTGGGAGATTTTGCCCTCATTCGGTTGCCGTAGCGGGTTTAAGCCGCCCTCATTCGGACAAAATCTCCCACCACCTGGAACTCGCAGCTTGCGAAAAGCCATTTTCAGACATGCTCTGTACGGCAGCCTCACCTTTTTTATTTTGAAAGGAGTTTTTTTCATGCAATCTGCAAATGACCTGAAACAGCTTTTATTCAGTATCAATCACAAAAGCTATCCCGCCTATAAATCTACCCGCGGTGCCTATCAATTTCCGCGCTACACACTCTCCATCGACCACGTGCAGGGCGATCCGTTCGCCGCTCCATCGCGCGTCAGCGTTCATGTGAATGGAAGATCTGCCGCTTTCCCGGCATCACTCTATGATACGTATGAAAAGCGCGTCGCCCTCCAGGATTACCTGCTGCGCCAGTTTGCGCGCACCATCGCACCGTATTCGTTCCGCGCAAAGGGCTCCGGCAAAAGTGGTCTGCTTGGGATAAGCCGCTGCGGGCAGGAAATTCTTGAGCGTACTGCCTGTGTTCTGAATCCTTCCGACGGCAGTCTTATCGTCAACATGGAAATCGGCTTTCCAGCCAACGGCCGCACCATCGCCTCGCAGGAGCTGATCCGCATTCTTTTCGACTTTCTGCCCGGCTGCGTAGAAAAATCGCTGTTCTACCGTGCTCTGGATCCAAAAGCATGTGCCAATGTCGCCTATCTCTGTGAGGACCAGCAGGCGATCCGCGCCGCATTAAAAGAAAAAGGACTCACTGCCTTCATCGCCGACGGCTCCATTCTCCCGCGCGAGACCGGTGTTTCCGATCTGCCGATGAAGCACGCCGTTCCGTTTATCTCACCGGAATCCCTGCGCATTACCCTTGATCTTCCGAACCGCGGACCTGTTTCCGGCATGGGAATTCCACTCGGTGTCACACTGATCGTAGGCGGAGGCTTCCACGGAAAATCCACCCTGCTGCAGGCGCTTGAGCGCGGCGTATACAACCACATCGCCGGGGACGGCCGTGAATATGTCATCACCGATGCAAGCGCCGGAAAGCTCCGCTCCGAGGACTCCAGAAGCATCAGCAACGTCGATATCTCCCTCTTCATCCACAATCTTCCCGGAAAGAGTGATACGACTTCATTCTCGACCGCCGATGCCAGCGGAAGCACCTCGCAGGCTGCCAACGTGATCGAGGGCATCGAATCCGGCACGAGCCTCTTTCTGATCGATGAGGATACGTCCGCCACCAACTTTATGGTGCGCGATGAGCTGATGCAGCGCGTCGTTGCCGACAGCGAGGAACCGATCACACCGTTTATCAGCCGCGTAAGGGATCTGTATGAGAAGCTCGGGATCTCGTCCATTCTTGTTGCCGGAAGCTCCGGTTCTTACTTCCACGTGGCAGACACTGTCATTCAGATGAAAGAATACGTTCCTTATGACATTACGGATCGCGCAAAAACCACAGCCGCAGAATTTCCGCCGTTTACTGCCTCCGTGCGCCCCTTTTCCGTTCCAGCCTTTCACCGCTGCCCGCAGCCGGGTAAAGGCCTGACGGGAAGTGACCGCACGAAAGTCAAAGTGATGGGACGAGAATCCATCCTCATCAACAAATCTCTGACGGATCTGCGCGCCGTGGAACAGCTCACGGACAGTGAACAGCTGAACGGGCTGGCTGCGCTTCTTTTAGAAGCAGCGGAGCACAAGATGGACGGTAAGAAAACACTGGTGCAGGTGGTGGATCTGCTGGAAAAACAGATGGATGAAAAAGGCCTTGCTTCTCTTCTCGCTCCTGGAAGACCCAGCGACCTGGCACGGCCGAGACGGCAGGAAATCTTTGCATGTCTGAACCGGTGCAGGGAACTGCGGTTCTGAGAAAATTTTTAGCAATTCAGAGCCATAAAAAATCTTCAGGCAAACCTTGTTCTTTTCAGAATCTATCGGTTTGGCTGAAGATCTTTTTTATCTTTTATTTTTCAATTATTTATTCCCCGCAGATCCGCAGAATCGCCTCCGCGAAGATCACAACGCATTCTTTCAGGCATTCGATTTCCACGAACTCGTCTGCTCCGTGCATACGGTTGTCGACTTCAAGGTCTGCGCATCCAAACGCAACGCCGTTTTTCAGATGATGCACATACGTTCCGCCGCCGATCGCAAATGGTTTGCCTGGTTTTCCAGTGACATCCGTGTAGCACTGCAGCAGGGTCTGGACAAACGGGCTGTCGGCCGGGACGTGGTGTGGTGGGAACATTCCGCTGCCTTCCATGGAGAAGCTGCCTTTTTTCATGTTCTGCCCGGCGGTATCGTACAGGCTTTCTTTTGTCGCGCAGATCGGGGCGCGGCAGTCGTAGGAACCGGTCAAGGTTTTACCGTCGTAGTTCATAAGGTCGAGGCTTAAGGTGAGCTCGCCGGACTCTTCATCTGACATGGCGACACCGAGGCCTGCGCCTTTGCCGTCGCCGTGCGGGTAAACTTTTGCAAGGAAACTGATGTCGTTTTTCAGTTCACTCTCTTCCATTCCAACAGATGCGAGAAGCTGCAGCAGTGCGGTCAGTGCGTTGTTACCCATTTCCGGGGTGGATGCGTGGGCGAAGGCACCGCAGGCGGTGATTTTTATATTGCCGTTTTCGGTGTCTTCCAGAACGAAGGAAACGCCGGTCTTCTGCTCAGTCTCGTCAGCGCAGGCTTTCAGGTCTTCTTTTGCCATGCCGGCAAGCTCTGCATATGCTTTGCCTGGTACAACGTTCAGTTTGGTGCCGGCCTGTAAGGATACGAGGCGCACGCCTGTCGTTCCGGCATCGGATGTTTTTTCGAAGTGGCCGCGCATGCCGCCTTTTTCAATGTTGATGACCGGGAATTCGGCATCCGGTGAGAAGGTGCATGGTGCTTCCACTTCTTTCTTATAATAATATTCGAGGTCAGAGCTTCCACACTCCTCGTCGGAACCGAGGACAAGACGGACATTTTTCTTTAATGGGTAACCGAGTTCTTTGACAGCGCGCATTGCGTAGATAGCTGCGATCGCCGGTCCTTTGTCGTCTGCGGTTCCGCGGCCGAACATTTTTCCTTCTTTGATGAGCGGGGTGAATGGATCGGTCTCCTGCCAGCCTTCGCCTGCCGGTACGACATCGAGATGGGCGAGAATATCAAGGCCCTTTTCTTCCTGATTAAAGTCAGCTGCAATCGCGTAGTTGTCGTAGTTGGTTACGGCAAAGCCGTATTTTTCCAGAATTTCGATTCCCTGCGCCAGTGCTTCTGCCGCCGGTGCGCCGAATGGTTTGCCTGGCTCTGCCGCCTGTTTTTCGCTTGGAATCCGGATCAGGCTTTTCAGGTCTTCGATCATCTCCGATTCATGGTTTTCGATATATGTTTTTAACTCTTCTTTTCGCATCGCAAGTTTTCTCCTTTTCTTTTCCGGCGCTCTTGCCGCTTTTCTCTATCATAACGCAGAAAGAGCAGAAAATCCACATTTTCTGCTCTTCCTTTCCAAACTTATAACACGGAATCTACCAGTAATTTGGTATACGGATGTTTCGGATGCCAGATCACTTCCTCCGGTGTTCCTTCTTCTACCATTTTTCCCTGCTTCATGACGAGAATCCGATCGCAGAAGGACTGTACCAGTGCCAGATTGTGACAGATAAATAAAATTGTCAGATGTTTTTCCTTCCGCAGCAGATCCAGAAGCTCCATGATCTGTTTCTGCACGGCGACATCCAGTGCAGACGTCGCCTCATCACAGATCAGAATCTGCGGCTCGATCGCCAGTGCTCTTGCAATCGCTGCACGCTGGCACTGACCGCCGCTTACCTCATGCGGATATCGTTTTGCAAACTCTTCCGGAAGACCGCACTGCTCCAGCAGCTGCCTTACCCTCTTCTCTGCTTCTTTCCGGGGAACTCCGGCATTTCTGAGACTTTCCCCGATCCCTTCCCCCAGCGTCCGGCGCGGGTCGAAAGAGCTGACCGGATCCTGAAAAACCATTTGAATTTTCCGGCAGACCTCTCGATTTTTTTTTCGTTTCGTATCTCCGATCTCTTGGCCGCACAGGGAAAGTACGCCGCCGTCCGGCTTTTCAAGACAGCACAAAAGTCTGGCCAGCGTACTTTTCCCGCTTCCGGATTCACCCACAATTCCAAGCGTCTGCCCCGGCATCATCTGAAAGGAAACATGATCTACCGCATAAAATTTTTCCTTTTTTCTGTCTTCAAACGTTTTGGTCAAATCGGAAACTTTCAAAATTGGTTCCATTTATTTCCTCCAAAGTCTGGGAACTGCCGCCAGCAGATTTTTGGTGTACTCCCGGCGCGGTTCCTTTAGCACCTGTTCTGCAGTACCATACTCTGCCACGCAGCCGTCTTTTAACACAAGCACGGTATCTGCCATGGCTGATACAACCCCGATATCATGTGTCACCAGAACGATTGCGGTTCCAAATACTTCCCGCAGATGGAGCATCTCCTCTGCCACCTGTTTCTGTACGGCCACATCCAATGCGCTTGTCGGTTCATCGGCCAGCAGAACCGGCGGCTCCATCAGCATGGCAAGGGCAATTCCCACTCTCTGCTTCATGCCTCCCGAAAGTTCAAACGGATAGCTTCTCCAGATTCTTTCCCCGTCTTCCAGGCCAATCTTTTCAAACAGCTGCAGTGCCTGCCTTTTCGCCTCTGCTTTCGTTATTTTTTTATGGACGGCCATGCTCTCCCGGATCTGCGCACCAATGGTACGTATGGGACTTAACGAAGCGCCCGCATCCTGGAATATCATGCCGATTCCTGCTCCGCAGATGGTCCGCAGCTGTTTTTCCGGCAGATCCGGTATGTCCTGCCCGCGGAAAAAAATATCTCCCCGGGTTACCATTCCGTCCCTTCCAAGTAAACCCATTGCAGCCTTCAGCAAGGTACTTTTTCCGCTTCCGGATTCGCCCACAATGCCAAGAATTTCTCCCGGATGAAGTTCGAAACTGACGTCATGTACCACGGTGTTTCCCCGAAAAGCGATATCGACATGCGAATAAGACAGCAGTTCTTCCATTCTTTCTCCTTTTTGCTCTTCCCACATATTATTCTGCCGGTTTCAGGTCTGCGGTAATCTCATAGAAATCGCAGGGATGCGCCGTCAGTCCGGTTATATCTGACCGTGAAATCATGCTCATTTTCAGATGTGAACAGAACACAAAAGCATGATTGTCCAGGATCGTCTGCTGCATCTGGACCGCCAGTTCTCCTCGTTTTTCTGTATCAAAGGTAACTGCCATTTCTTTTTCCAGCTCTTCCAGCCTGTCAGAATGGTAATGTCCGTTGTTGACCGCCGAACTGTCCAGACAGTGTGTCGTAAAGAAATACTCCGGATCTCCCGTCGGCGCCGTTACCATTGCACTTGCATAAACATCCCATGCCGTCGGATCTTTTCGCAGACTGTTATGATTTGCCGTGCTGTTGATGGACACATCGATTCCGATTTCTTTTAAGGTTGCCTGAGCCGATTCTGCAAGAAGCGGCAGTTCCTGACGGCTTGGATACGTCAGCCAGCGGATCGACAGTTTTTCTCCGTCTTTTTCCCGGATTCCATCTCCATCACGGTCCACCCATCCGGCATCCTCCAGCACTTTTTCGGCTCCCGCCGGATCATAGGATTCTGCCTGTACGGCATCTCCTCCAAAAGAGAAATTATCCGGATACGCACCGACTGCCGCATAACCGTTTCCATCCAGAAGCGTCTCAACAAACCCTTCTTTGTCGATTCCCATTGCAATTGCTTTCCGCACTGCCTCATCCTGGATGATCGGGCTTTCAAAGTTCATATGGGCAAAGAACGCACGGCTTGTGGCACAGCTCGAAAATGTGTAATCATCATTCTCAAACAGCGGGTAGCTTGCATACGGCATTCCATAGGCGCCATCAATCTCTCCGGACTGAAGTGCCATGGTAAGTGTGTCGCCGTCCGAGATGGTGCGAACCGTAATCTGATCAAATCCCGGTTCCCCATCCCAGTAGGTTTCATTTTTTTTAAGCTCCAGTTTTTCCCCGGATGTAAGAGATACGACTTGATACGGTCCGGTTCCTGTTACGATGCCATCCTCTGTAATGCCCGCCTGCATATCAATGATACATCCATACGGGTCGGAAAGATAGTTCAAAAGCGTCGGTTTTGGAACCTGCGTTTTGATTGTGACTGTCTGACCTTCTGCCGTAATGGAGTCAATCATCAGATCTCCTCTGGCACGCTCATGAACCTCGATCAGATGTTCCAGACATTCTTTTACTGCTTCTCCATCCATTTTTCGTCCGCTGGAAAACGAAACATCGTCCCGCAGTGTGATGATCCAGGTCAGATCATCCGGATTTTCATATTCGGTTGCCAGCCATGGCTCAATTTCCATGGCATCGGAATAATGAAACAGCGTTTCCCCAATTCCATATCGGATACAGGCCCAGCCGGCATAGGTATTATGCGGATTGACATCGGCTTCCTCATTTTCCGGGTTAAAAGTGGTATCACCAAATACAAATGTTTTTTCGCTGTTCTCTGTCTGCGTACTGTCCGCACTTTTCTGACTTCCACATCCGGCAAGCAGACTGCCGCTTAAACAGACTGCCGCTAAAAATGATATCGTTTTTTTCCAGTATTTTGTTTTCATGTTCCTCTCTCCCTTTCTTTATTGTTTCCGCCCATTGTGTGGATCCAGATAATCGCGCATGGCATCACCAAGCAGATTAAAAATAACAACCGCTGTAAAAATAGCAAGTCCCGGGCCAATTACAACCCATGGATACGTCTGCAGCATACTTCTTCCGCCGCTCATCATATTTCCAAGCTCCGCTGTAGGTGGCTGCGCGCCAAGTCCCAGGAATGACAGTCCGGCAAGCTCCATCATCATCGTTCCGATATCGAGCATCGATGTTACCAGAATCGGTCCGGCAATATTCGGCAGGATATGGCGCCAGATCATCTGCGCCGCAGTACATCCGGCAAGCTGGCTGGCCGCCATATAGTTTGTATTTTTTACCGTCAGCGTCTGGCTTCTTGCAATTCGGGCATACTTCGGCCAGCTGATTAACGCCAGCGCCAGAACTGCATTACTGATTCCTCCATTTAAAAGAGCTGCGATTGCCATTGCAAAAACCAGTCCGGGAAACGCAAGACAAATATCGGAAATCCGCATAATAACGGTGTCTGCAATTCCGCCGAAATATCCGCAGATCAGCCCCAGAATACTTCCCGTCACGGTAACGACAACCACCAGAATCAGTGTAGAAGTAACACTGGTTTTTAAACCCACCAGAATTCTGGACAGCATATCCCGCCCGAACCGATCTGTTCCGGCAAGATGTCCCGCTCCCGGCGGCAGTAACGCAGCCCCTGTATCCTGCGCATTGGGATCATAGGGACAGATCTGCTCCGCAAAAACAACTGTCAGCAAAAGCAGTGCCGTCAGAAACACAAAAAAACACAAACGTTTTTTGGTCCGGTCCGGCTGAATTTTCTGTCTGCGCACGGTAATGGTCTTTTCTTTTTTCATCCTTCCATTCCTCCCAGGCGAATTCTCGGATCCAGAAAACGATACGCCAAATCCGTAAGCAGGTTAACCCCGACATAAATGATCGCCATCCACATCACATATGCCTGGATCATCGGATAATCACGCATACTGATAGCATCCACCGCAAGTTTTCCAACTCCGTCCCACAGAAAAATAGATTCTACAATCGCTGTTCCTCCAAGAAGGCTTCCGATGGACAGCGTAAGCAGAGTAAGAATCGTCACAAGCGAAGCGCGGAGCACGCTCTTTACCAGCGTGGTCGAAAATGGAATACCTCTTGCTTTTGCGCCGGTTACATAACTTTGCCCCAGCTCATCCAGAACAGTTGCCCTTACCTGCCGCAGATACTTGGCAGACATGGCGATCGCAAGGGTCAGTGCAGGCAGTGCCACGCTTTGCAGACTGACTCCGTCCGAAATAACCGGAAACCACTTCAGGCGAATCGCAAAGAACAGCATCAAAAGCAGTGCCACGAAAAAATTGGGCATGCTGTTTCCCAGAAAGCTGCAGAACCGAATCAGGTAGTCAATCATCCGATTCTGTTTTACCGCCGCAAGCACGCCAAGCGGGATGGAAATGACAATCGTCAGTCCAATCGAAACGACGGTCAGAAGCAGGGTCGCCGGAAGTTTTGCCAGAAAGGTATCAAAAATATCTTCTCCTGAGATATAGCTTACGCCCATGTCCCCATGCAGCAGATTTTTCAGCCATACAACGTACTGCACCAGAAACGGCTTGTCCAGTCCAAGCTCCTTTTGTGCCTGTTCGATCACATCCTGTGACATAACCATGCCGGTATTTTCCATCTTCTGAAGTACCGCATCGCTTCCTGCCAGCCGCATCATTCCAAAAGACAAAAAGGTAATCACAAAGAGAATCGGTATCAGCTGAAGAAGCCTTTTCATCACATAGTTACGCATCTTTTTTTACTCCTTCAACCAGGAACATCGGGGTGGAAGCATTATTGATCCGTTCTTCTTTTGTCCAGACCGCTTTCCAGATTTCGGGATCGGCTTTGGCTTCCATGCCCGCCACCCGCAATACGGTAAGATCCCATTCCGGTCTCTGTTTTTCTGACAGCAGTGTCTGCCGTGCAATTGCCTCCATTGCTGCCACATCGGTTCTTCCGGTCCAGTAATGAATATTTTCTTCCTCAAAGTTTTGAAACTGTTTCATATCCTTTTCCTCCGCAAATCATTTCTTTCCGGTATGAAAACCTTCATTTTTTTACTGCACAGATCGAAAACATCGGTGCAGGATTGTAAAATTCATCTTTTTCCAGATAAATCCGTTTTCCAAGATCCGGATCAATGTGAATTTCCCCTCTGGTATTCTCACACAGAACGGCCACATCATATGCCGGCCGGTTTTTCCGGCTGATTGGAAGCTGTGCTTTGATCCGTTCGCACTCTTCAAGCATTTCATTTCCAACTTTAAAATGGGCGTGCTGTTCCGGCAGATCTTTCGTGTCAGAAGCATCGTCTTTTCCGTAATTGGCGTCGAAGTTCAGCAGGATACCGCCCGTTTTCAGCACACGCATCCATTCGCTGTAGGCATGCTCCGCATTCGGCAGGGTCCATGTCAGATTTCGGGAAATGACAACATCAAACGTTTCATCCGCAAATATCGGTTTTTCCGCGTCCATAACCTGGAACCGGCAGTCGGCGTTTTCCTCCTCGGCAAGCTGGATGGCATTCTCAATCATCTCCGGTGTCAGGTCGATGCCGAAGACCTCGTGGCCCTCTTTTGCCAGCAGGATCGAGAAAAATCCGGCTCCGCAGCCGACATCAAGGATTTTTAACCGTCTCTTTTCCGGAATCTGTTTTTCGATCTCTTTCATCCAGCGCTTCGCAATCGGGTTGGCAAGCTCCGCGCGTCTCTGCTCCAAAAAGCTCTCACTCCGCTTTTCCCAGTAATGGACAATCTGTTCTTTGCGGTCGTCATATTCCGGCTCGCGCACGATCCGTCCGTAGGCAACAACAGATCCTCCCTCGATTACCTGCAGGCTGCCCGTCTGGTACAGCACAACACCGGTGTATTCGGCGCGGCATGTCTCCCGGAGTTTTCCATTATAATCACGGATGGTTCCAAGCAGTGCACCCTTCGCAACCATGTCTCCCGGTTTCGCCGCCGGATACCACAGGCCGCTTTCCGAAGCCGCCTGATAGCGGACATCCGTCACTTCCATCGGCACGTAGTTCCGCACATCGCGGCGGATCTGATACATCCCGAGGCTGCTTAGGATATTGCGCACATCGCGCTTGTCCGAATTGACTTCCTCGGATGTCCATGCGCCCATGCCGCCGCGCTCCAGGAGAATACTTGCAATTCCTCTGGATGCCGCATAGTTGTAAGCTCCGCCCGATGATACCATGGAGCGCACCATGTACGGTACATCCACCTGCTCCGCCATTTTCCGCGAAGTCTCCATCACTTCCTGCGCCGCTTTTCCGGCGTAATAGACGTACGGCGTCAGATCCTCAAAATCGTCGCCGCTGTGGAGGTCGATATAGTAATCTACTTTCGGGAAAACTTCCTTTGTCATCGCCCACGCCAGCCGCTCCATCTCGGTTCCGTTTGGATTGCCCGGAAATACACGGTTCAGGTTTTTGCCATCGGAAAGTCCGAGACTGCCCGCACGGTTTTCAAAAGCAGGACGGTTTAAGACCTTTAAAATCACGATCGTTCCAACCGTTTTTTCCGGCTGAAGCTCCGCTCCCAGTTCCACACACGCCTGAATGCCGACGTATTCCCCGGAATGAACGCCGCCGGTGATCAGCATTGTTTTTCCCGGAAGTTTTCCACAGATAATCGTTCCCGGAAGCACGATATCCCCATTCGCAAAGGAGATATCCCCCTGATATTTTTCGCCGCGGCGGACAGTCACATCACCAAGCTGGAAGGGCTGCTCTGCGCTTTTTTCCGCACGCACCAGAAACATCGGTGTCGATGCATAGTTCAGTCTCTCTTCCTCGCTCCAGACGCGCTTCCAGATTTCGGAATCGGTCTGGATGGAACAGACGCCGAGGGATTCGAGCACCTTCGTATCCCACGCCGGCCGTTCCATCGCAGAGAGCGGCACCTGGCGCGCAATGTTTTCCATGCGGTCAATGTCCGTGCACAGATAATGGTCGTCGAGCTGCTGCTCTTCCACTTTCTTCCGGTCTGCCTCGTACGCTTCTTTTTTCTCCTCGTCATAGAGATAACCGTACCAGTTCGCATCAAAATTGAGCAACACGCCGCCCGGTTTCAGGACACGCATCCACTCTTGGTATGCCTGCTCCGGCTTTTCCAGATTCCAGGTCAGATTTCTGGAAATGACAACATCAAAGGTCTCATCCGCAAACTCCAGATTCTGTGCATCCATCCGCTGCAGCGTCACGCGCTCCAGACCGTATTTCGTATATTTTCCCAGATTCTCTTTCGCCTTTTCCAGCATCTCCTCCGTGTAGTCAACAGCCGTCACCGTATAACCTGCCTCCGACAAAATCATCGGGAAGAATCCCGGGCCGGTTCCGATATCGAGAATCTTCATCTCTTCTTTCTTTTTCTCTGGAAACTGCTCCTCTAATACATGCAGCCACGCTTCTCTCTGGCTTCCCGCCAGTTCTTTTTCATTGACCTCAGAATACCCCTCCGCACGGGTTCCCCAGTAGGAGGCAATTTCCTGTAATAATTCCTGTTCCATATCTTCCGCTTCTTTCTTCTTTTTCTTAACTTTCCCGGCGCGGCCGTTTTCCAACCGCTCAAATATCCCTTTACTCTACCAAAAATCGGCCTTTTTCACAAGCCCCCACGGGGGATATTCTTAACGCCGGCGCAGGGTATTCAGGTGATCGGCAGCGCGGATCTGATTATCTGCGGACGTCAGACAACCGACGGCGATACCGCGCAGGTCGGCCCTTCGATTGCGGAACATCTGATGATCCCGCATGCCGCCTGGGTCGCAGAGGTTACCGATGTCACGGATCATTCCATCACCGTCCGTCAGGATCTTGTGAGTGTTTCCCAGGTTTCCGAACTCCCTTATTCGTGCCTGATTACCATCGAGTTTCGCGAGCGCGAGCTGATCGACATTTTGTTTCCGGATATTTTTAAAGGAGAACCGTCATTCACTCGGTTCTCCTTTATATTGCCAGAATACCATCAGCTTTCTTGTCGCCGTATCCTCGCTGTATGTATATTTTACGGACCCGAGCCCGTAATAGCTGCAAAGATAGCCGGAAGCCTTATCGAGAAGCTCCGGTCGGGCTTCCATGACCTGTGCCATCAAATCATCGGTGGCAAATTTAAATTCGGAATACTCTTTTGTCTCTTCAATATCCGTCTCCATTTCCCACAGAATCTGCGTCGCATCAAATGTATCCATGTACCGGCCGATCTGGCGGTAATACTCGAGGTCATCTGCATTGCACGCCGGGAGCGGCAGATTCGCATCCGCCTGATGCGTGTCCGAAAATTCCGCATCGGAAACGCAGAGAAAATCGTAGTAGATCAGGTCGTCCGGCAGATTGTACTCGCCGCTCTCGCCCTCTGCGAATACCGGATCGCCCCAGGTTACATCGACGTTGTAATAATTGTCTCCGCACTTTACGATATTCCAGCCGTGCGCCTCGCCGGTGTCTGTCGTTCCCGTCACATAAATGACCGGGATGTCCAGGCGGTTCATCAGATACTGGAACGTTCTGGCATAGCCTGCGCAGACCGTCTGTCCGTTCACAAGTCCGCTGTAGAGTGTCTGATTCTCCGGCGCATCTTTCACATAATCAATCTGCCGGATACATTTTTCAAAGACAGCCTTAATCTTCCCATAGTCATCCATCGAACGGTCGATATCACTTAAGAAATCATTTCCCGCCCCTTTGACCTGGGTCTGGCGGCCTGTGATCTCCTCCGCAAAAATCGTGTATTCTGGAACTACCTCACAGTAGTTTTTCGGCTCACCGTATCCCGTGACATGTGATGCTCCGTTGATCCAGCAGTACTCCGGGTAATCCATATAGACCCATCCGTAAACCTCCGCCGTCACATCGGGATCGCCGCCTTTTGTGATGATGGTTTCCTGGTGTTCCGCGATTCCCTGCACCAGTTCGCGGTAAATCATCTGTCTGTTTTCATCGAGCTGGCTGTAATAATACCGCTTCGCCAGCTCCTCCTCATCTGTATTTTCCGCCTGAAACTGTGTTGCGCCATTTTCTGACAGACCATTGTTTTCGTCTGCCGTCTGTGAAGCAGTGCTGCTGTCCGCTCCGCTTCCGTTCTGCGCGGGATCGCTCTCATCAAATTCTCCGAATACCAGATAAGCCGCCAGCAGGGCAAGCATAAGCGAAAGCAGCGCCCGCAGCGGTCTCTTCCGTCTTCGTCTGTGTCTTCTCTTTGCCATTCTTCTTTTCTCCCAGATACGTTAAAACGCCGTCACACAGTGCATCCGCCACCTTTTTCTGGTACTCCTTTGTGTTCAGGAGCGCTTCCTCCTCCGGATTTGAGAGGAATCCGCACTCGCAGATCACCAGCACTGCGTCTGTCTTCTTCAGCATGTAATACGTTTTGTTTCCCTTGGCTTTCCTGTGATTCGCCGGATCGAGCCCCGCGACCAGTGCAGCCTGCATGCAGAGCGCCAGTTTTTCGCCTTCTTTTGAATCCGTATAATAAAACACCTGCGCCCCTTTGACCGCCGCATCCGGGTAGCTGTTCTGGTGAATGCTGATCACACAGTCCGGCTTTTTTTTATGAATCAGCTGCACGCGCCGCTGCAGATCCTGCACTTTCGCATTCACGGCTCCCGGATCGGAGAGATCATCCTCCCCTTCCCGCGTCATCACCACAAGGATTCCCTGCTTTTCCAGCTTCTTTTTCAGCAGACGGGCAATCGCAAGGTTGATGTCCTTTTCTTTGACACCGTTTGCCCCGATTTTGCCGGGATCGTCGCCGCCGTGGCCGCTGTCCAACACCACTACTTTTGTGGCTGCCTTCTGTGCTGCCACCAGCCGTGCGCCCTCGCGGGACAGAACATACGCCGCCGAAAGCAGAATCACCGCCATCAGCCATTCCAGTTTTTTCCCTTTTTCCAAATGAAAAGCCCCCTGCTGCAAATTTCCTTTCTTGGTCATTTTATGCAGCAGCGGGGCAGGTTACAACTCTTATTGCTTCCGGTTACTCTTCCTCATCTTCTTCATCATGCGCGCGATTCGGGATTTCATCCTCTTCTTCGTCGTTGTCATCATCGAGATAATCCGGCTCATTTTCGAAATCGATGACTGCGGAATTTTCGACGATTTCGTCTGCTTCTTCTGCGGTATCTTCACTGCCTGGCTCTGCGGCTGTTTCTTTTGCCTCTCCGGGAAAGATACTTTTTACCGGATCTTTCATGAAGGTTTCCACTTCCGACGCAGAACGTTTCATCTCCTCACGCATTTTTTCGATGCCGGCAAAAGTCTCCTCAAAAATTCTGCGGTTCTTCTCGAGTACACTTGTCATGGTTTCCATCTCGGCGTAAATCTTCTGGTATCTGGTGTTGGCTTTCTGCAGTTCCGCGTCCATATGGCTCTGGATTTCTTCTGCTTCGGCCTGCAGTTTTTCTTCATAAACAGCAGCCAGTTCCTCGCCCTTCTGACGTGCGCTCTCTACCATGTATTCGCACTGTTCCTTCGTCTCGCGGCGCTGCTTTGCACAGGATTCCTTTGTCTCCTCCCTCTGTTTCCGGCAGGACTCGTTTGTCTCCTCTTTCTTTTTGCAGCACGCCTCATCCGTTTCCTCCGTTTTCTCGCGGCAGGACTCGTCCGTTTCTTCGGTTTTCCGGCGGCAGGCTTCCTCGGTCTCTTCTTTTAGCTTTCTGCAGCTCTCCTCTGTTTCCTGTGTCAGTTTTTTCGCTTTCACCTGTGCCTCAAACACAAGGCCGCTGATGCTGTCATAATTGTCGATATAGCTCTGGTATTTCTCATGAATGTTTTTTTCGAGCTCCTCGATTTTATCCTCACGCTCGCGGATCTTGCGGTTCAGCTTCTCGATTTCCTGCTCTTTTTCCTCGATCTTCGCTTCCAGTTTCTTCTGAGCGGCATACGCCTGATCTTTCAGGTTCTGCACTTTCGTCATAACATCGTCCTTATCGAAACCGCCCATCAGCGTTGTTTTAAATAATTCTTCGTGATTGTTTTCTGACATGTATACTCCTCCTTCGTGCCCGGGCTTTTATCATTCCCCTTATCCTTCCCGGACTCCTCGTCAACTGTTTGTTTCAATATATTTTGAAATCAGACTCCAGACGTCTGCGCACTCGAATCCGAGCTTCCACTCTGCCACTCCGGCGAGATCGGCACTTTGGATCACTTTCAGTTTTTCCTCCATGGACTGCTCATCCTCCATCCAGATCGTGTATCTGGCATCGGAAGTTTCTACCGTTGCCACATTCTGGCCAAGGGATGCATCCCAGGTTTCTGTCATCTGATTCTCTTTGGCATAGTTTTTGGCGCCATCCATGCCCAGCACCTCGCTGGTAATGGCGCTCTGTCCGAACTTTTCCGTCCAGACACGGGTATAAAACGGGATTCCGCAGATCACCTGATCGGCAGGCATCACCCGCGTCATCTCCTCCACGGCCTGCTGTACGAACGGGAGGGATGAAACAGAGCCTGCCTCCTCGCTTCCCGCGAAATGCTCGTCATAGGCCATGACAATCATATAGTCCACAAATCTTGCCTGCTCGCCGCGCTGATAATACATCGTGTAAGCCTGCGGTACCGGCGTATCGACCGACACCACAAGATTCTGTGCATGCGCCGCGCTCGTCAGTTCCCGCAGAAACTGCAGGTAATGCGGGATTCCGGCCTCTTTCAGATTCTCGAAATCCACGTTGATGCCGTCCATGCCGCACGATGCTGCCTCGGCGAGCAGCTGCTCAATGATTCTGCTGCGCACGGATGCGTAGGCAAGATCGGTTGTTTCGTCAAATGCTTCATTAAAGTTATCAATCAATCCCCAGACTTCCCGTCCCGCGTCATGCGCCAGTTTCACGTAATCGGCGCTCGCAAGGCTGGAAATCGTACCGGTTTCGTCTGTCACGGAAAACCAGGTCGGTGAAATCACGTTCACGCCGGTCATTTCTGCTGTCATCTCTGCCATCGCGTCGTTCGACTCGGTCGATGTGCTCTGATGCCAGACCAGATTGATTTTGTGATCCCGTGTAATTCTTTCATAGGAATCTTTCTTTGCCGTCCGCGCTTCGATGGCCTCCGGCTCGGAGATATCCTCTGTCTGGATGTAGCCGGTATAGCCGTCCGCCGTCATGACTTTGCACCAGTTGTCCAGATTTTCCAGATACAGCAGGGTGTCTCCCTTCTGTACATCCGCAAGAATCAGACTCTTGATGCCGCCTTTCTGGCGCACCTGCGCGGTGTCTGACTGTACCGTCGCCTGCTCCACGCCGTCCCATTCATTCCGGATTACAACACGGTTGGGATCGCTGTAATATGCATAGTCGAGATCTGTGTATTCTTTTACGACATCCAGCGAAATGTAAACCGTTCCGTCGCTCTCCTGCTGTACGGCAGGCTGTCCGCCCGGTGTTTTGGCAACGGCCGCATCGCCCGGAAGCAGTGTCTGCACGCCGCCGCTCGTTGTAAGCAGGATTCCTTTTGTTTCTTCATCCCAGTAGAAGCAGCTGTTCAGCTGGGATTCTACATATGTGTACGCCGCATACGGCTCTCCTCCGATAAGAACGGCCTGCTCTTCCAGAAGTTCTCCGTTCTGGATCAGCGCAACGCTGTTTTCGTCTGTCAGGTTAAAATATTCGTTCCCGGCCATGTATTCGGTTCCGGGTTTATATCGGTTTATCAAAAATGAAACAATGCCTGCTGCACCGACTAGCACGATCAGAATCAGTACGACCAGTACCGGCGCTGCTTTTTTCTTCTGTTGCTCCTTCATGTGTTCTTTTCCCCTTTTCTTCGCTCTGAAGATCTCCCCACTTGCGCCCATTATAACAAAAAAAATACCCAATAGCAACCGTTATGCGCAAGGGAACCGCATGCGAGTCAGAAAGTATCGTTACAGTTCACTGGTTCCCAGCGAACTGTAACATTCGCAGCCCTCATTTAAAGTTTTGCTTCGCAAAAGGAGGGCTGCTCACACCTGAATCATGTTCTTACGCAGCGAAACAGCAGGTGTTTCACTGCTGATTGAACAGTAACGAAAGTATCGTTGCTTTTTGCTATTGGGTATTTTTCAAAAAATCTGTTTAAAAAGTTTTGTCGATTGTTTGTTTCATGGCTTATTTGCAGTTGTGACGTACAAAAAAGAAAGCCCCATAGATCCGTATGAAATACTTTTGTTTTTAGTTTCAATGATCATGTTTCACGGGGACGCCTTCTTATCCGATCCGTTTTTTCTGTGCCTGCTTCTGGCCGGAGTATGCACCCTCCGGGCAGAAGCAAAGGTTTCCCCAACTCCTATTATACTTCAAGCCGGGGGAATTACAAATAAAGTTTGTCCCTTCATTTCTGAAAAAATTATGCGAAATGTAAAAAAAATCTTAAGTTCTTTACTTCTTTCCGTGATGTGTTATACTATATTGTAAGCAGCCCTATTTATATAAGTAAAGAGTAATTAAGGACGTGAGAGTTATGAAAATAGAAAAAATCAATGATAACAAGATCCGCTGCACACTGACCAGCGCCGATCTTGCCGAAAGAAATTTAAAGCTCAGCGAACTGGCTTACGGCACGGAAAAGGCCCGCAGCCTGTTTCAGGATATGATGCTTGAAGCCAACCAGCAGTTCGGCTTCAATGTGGATAATGCCCCGCTCATGGTCGAGGCCGTTCCGGTGGCTCCGGACAGCATTGTCCTCATTATCACCAGAGTCGAGGATCCACAGGAGCTCGACACCCGCTTCGCCAAATTTGCTCCATCCGGCGACGATACGGACGGACCGGAACCGGTACAGTATTCCGGCGCGGACGACATCATCGACCTGTTCCACAAGCTCTGCGATGTGAAGAACAAGGCACAGGAAATCGCAAAGAAAGCGGCACAGAAGGAAAACGAAAAAGAGCCTGCAGCATCCGAGGAAAAGAATGTGGATCTGGTACGCACCTTCCACTTCTCAACCCTCGACGATGTCATCAGCTCCGCAAAAGCGCTGAACCAGTATTTTACCGGCAGCAATTCCCTCTATAAGAACAGGGCAGATGCCAACTATCAGCTCGTTCTGCACCAGTCCGGCTGCAAACCGGAGGAATTCAACAAGGTCTGCAACATTCTTTCCGAGTACGGCAGACAGGAATCCTTCTCCCTGGCCGCTGAAGCATTTCTGCTGGAACATGGAAATGCAATGGTAAAAGAGAATGCTCTGCAGGAGCTGGCTTCTCTGTAAGTTTTGAAACGTATGTATAAAAAAAGGAAGTCCGCGAAGGACTTCCTTTTTTGTACGTTCCGTACAAATTACTCTTCTGTGATAGCCTCGGTTGGACATACGCTTGCGCATGTTCCGCACTCAACGCATACATCCGGGTTGATTTCGTAATGGGAATCTCCCTCAGCGATAGCCTCTACTGGACATTCTCCAGCGCAGGTTCCGCAGCTTACACATTCGTCTGTGATTACATATGCCATGATCTTATCCTCCTTGTAGATTTTTTGGCCCTTTCGGTACTATCCACATTGTAAACGATTGCCCCCTGAAATACAAGTACAAAATTATAAACATTCTATAATCTTATGAATTTGTTCTTGCATTCCCCCCGGGGGTACGCTATAATCAAAATAGCCGTCAAAATCAGAACGACGGGTATATACACATTTAAAGGAGGAACTTTAAGATGGCAAAGATCTCGAAAGACATGACAATCGGCGAGTTAATCGCAATGGATACAAATATCATCGGAATCCTGATGGGAGCCGGCATGCACTGCATCGGCTGCCCTTCTGCACAGGGTGAGTCCCTGGAAGAAGCAGCTATGGTTCACGGCCTGGACGCTCAGGTTCTGGAAGACCAGATCAACGATTATCTGGCTGCAAAATAAGCCGGATTTCCGCGTGGATCCAAAAAGAACGCCTCTCACAGGCGTTCTTTTTTTCTGTCCGATTTACCCATTGTTCCGATGGCCCCGTTTTGCTTTCGTCCGTTTTCCTTTCTGCTCCAGCGTCGCCGCTGCTTCTCTCCGGCTCTGCTGGTGGCGGCGGATCGCCTCATCCACACGGCGGCTCCGCTCTTCCTGGCGCCGCTTCTGTATCATCTGATCGAGCAGACGGCCGAGCACGCGGTAAAACTCCGTCTGACGCTCCTCCTCTTCCTGCCGCATCACAGTGTCCGCCAGCTGTTCTGCTTCCCGCTCGGGCAGAAGATCGACAACCACCTCCGGCACTTCGTCCGCTTTTCCCGGTATTGCCGGATCCGGCTTCTCCTTTGCCGTCTCTGCCGCTTCCGCCGGAAACGCTTTGATCTCCGCCGTTGCCTGCACCAGCTTCGGCATCAGCTCGCGGATCGCTTTCAGGTGAAGCCCCTTTTTCTTCAGTTCCCGGATTCCCAGAAAAATCTGAATGTCCTGCGCAGTATAGCAGCGGTGTCCCAGCGAATTGCGGTGGATTTCCATGCCGAGCTCGTCCTCCCAGTACCGGAGCACATGCGCTTTCTCCCCGGTCAGCTTCTCCGCCTCCGTGACCAGATACGTTCTATTTTCCATACGGCAGCCACTCCCTTCTTCCCTTTATTATAGGATCTGTTATCCCCTGCCGCAAGAAAATCTCATCGTAATATTCCGACAAATTCATACAATTATACACAAAAAACGTGCCGCAGGACTATCCCACGACACGTTCTGACACATAAAATATTTTCTTTTATCTCTCTGCATTCGCAAATTTCGTATAATCCGGCAGCCAGACCAGATTGACGGTTCCGATCGGGCCGTTTCGCTGTTTGGCGATGATGATTTCCGCGATTCCCTTATTCTCGGAATCCTTATTATAGTAATCATCTCGATAGATAAACATAACAACGTCGGCATCCTGCTCGATCGCTCCCGACTCACGCAGGTCGGAAAGCATCGGACGGTGGTCGGTACGCTGCTCAACAGCCCGGGAAAGCTGGGACAGTGCAACAACCGGCACATTCAGCTCTCTCGCGAGTGCTTTTAAGGAACGACTGATATCCGAAATCTCCTGCTGACGCGATTCCGAGGAGCTCTTTCCGCTTCCCGACATCAGCTGCAGGTAGTCAATGATGATGATATCAAGACCGTGCTCCAACTTGTATTTGCGGCATTTCGACCGCATCTCTCCGATCGAGATACCAGGTGTATCGTCGATCATCAGTCGGGATTCACCGATCATGCCGGCGCTCTCGATCAGCTTGCTCCATTCGTCGTCTTTCAGGTTTCCGGTTCTCAGATGCTGGGAATCTACTTTCGACTCCATCGAGAGCAGACGGTTCATCAGCTGCTCCCGCGACATCTCGAGACTGAAAATCGCAACGGCTTTGTCTTTCTTAAACGCCATATACTGCGCAATATTGAGGACAAACGCCGTTTTACCCATAGACGGACGTGCCGCAATCAGGATAAAGTCAGAGTTCTGCAGACCCGATGTCTTGTAGTCCAGATCCGTGAATCCGGTCGGAATACCCGTGACATTTCCCTTCGTCTTCGATGCACGCTCGATGTTCTCCAGCGTATTGATGACAACCTGGCGGATCGGCATGAAGTCTCCGGAATTCCGCTGGCCCAATAACTGGAACATCTTCTTTTCCGTCTCCTCCATGATGACTTCCACCGGCTCTTTGTTCAGATAGCAGTCATTCTCAATCTCTTCTGTCAGCTTAATGAGACGGCGCAGCACCGCTTTCTCGCTGACGATGTTCGCATAATGGCGCACATTCGCCGAAGTCGGCACCGCATTTAAAAGATCGCGGACAAACTCCATCGAACTGATCTCCGGCGGAACATCCTTTTCACGCAGGCGGTTCTGCAGGGTGACCAGATCGACCGGTTTTCCCTCATTGAACAGCTCCACCATGGCATCAAAAATGACGCCGTACTGGTGCTGGTAAAAATCGTCGCTCGTCAGGATTTCCGATGCCGCCATGATGGCTTCGCGCCCCATCAGCATGGAACCGATGACCGACTGCTCCGCCTCGATGCTGTGCGGAAGGATTCGTTTAATCAGTGCTTCTTCCATAGAATTATGCTTCTTTTACGATAACTTTCAGCTTTGCAGTTACTTTGGTATGCAGGCGGATCGGCACTTCTGTCGTTCCAAGAACCTTGATCGGGTTCGGAAGCTGCATTTTCTTTTTGTCAATGTCGTATCCGAGCTGCTCTTTTGCTGCCTCAGCGATCTCTTTTGCCGATACACTTCCGAATACTTTTCCGCCCTCGCCGACTTTGATTGCTACGGTAACCTGTTTGTCCTCAATCTCTTTTGCGAAAGCCTGTGCCTCGGCAAGCTGCTCTGCTGCCACTTTGTCCTCGTGTGCTTTCTGCAGTTTCAGTTCATTCAGGTTCTTTGCGGTTGCCTCGATGCCAAGCTTTTTCGGCAGAAGCATGTTTCTTGCATATCCATCACTTACGTTTACAGTCTGTCCTTTTTTACCAAGTGCTTTTACGTCTTCCAGTAAGATAACTTTCATATCAGATTTCTCCTCCATCCTGCATTTCTGTTAAGGTTGATTTTAGGAGGCTGCGCGCCCCCTCCAGATCGACGGTCTCAAGCTGGCATCCTGCCATATTCAGATGACCGCCGCCGCCCATCCGCTCCATGATGATCTGTACATTGACCTCATCGATCGCGCGGGCGCTGATATAGATCACGCCTTTATACTCGGTCAGTACAAAGGACGCCTTGACACCGACAATGTTCAGCAGCTCGTTCGCCGCTTGTGCCCCGACCACCGTCGGGCTGTCCACATAGTCGCTCGGGCATTCGGAAATCGCGAACTGGCCGCGGAACAGCTCCGCATTGCGGATCGTCTCTCCTCTTGCCTTGTAATCGTTCATATCCTCACGGAACAGCTTGCGCACACGCGTCACATCCGCGCCGCAGCGGCGCAGGAACGCTGCCGCCTCGAACGTGCGGACACCTGTTTTCTGCATAAAGTTGTCGGTATCGATCATGATGCCGGCATAGATGCTGTCCGCCTCCACGTTCCGGATGCGGATTCCCTCGGTAAAATACTGGAGAATCTCGGCAACCATCTCGCTCGCGGATGATGCATACGGCTCAATATAGGAAAGCACCGAGTTGCGGATCGTATCGCTTCCCTGCCGGTGATGATCCAGCACGACGATCATTTTCGCCATGTACAGCAGATCCTCACACTGTGTGATGCTCGGCTTGTTCGTATCGACCACAACGAGCAGCGTGTTGTCGTCCATGATCTCTTTCGCCTCATGATTATTGACAAACATGTCCGCCTCATAATCCTGGTTGTCGCGGAACGTATTCATCAGCGGAATAATCGAGCTGGTCGGGTTGTCGATGACGATGTACGCTTTTTTATTCAGCGTTTTCGCCGCACGGTAGATACCGATGGCCGCACCGAACGAATCGGCATCCGGCAGGCGGTGTCCCATGACAACGACCTTCTCTTTCGTGTTCATAAACTCTTTCAGCGCGTGCGCCTTGACGCGGGCTTTGACTCTCGTATTCTTTTCCACAGCCTGCGTTTTTCCGCCGAAATACTGAATCTTCGAACCGTCCTTTAAAACGACCTGATCGCCGCCCCGGCCAAGAGCCAGGTCGATCGCGATTTTCGCATACTCGGAGTTTTTCGCAAACGATCCAGCATCTGCTCCGATACCCATACTGATTGTGACCGCCATCTCGTTTCCGATGTTGATGGTCTTGACGTCCTCGAGGATATCGAACTTTTTCTCTTTCAGTTCATTTAACGAACTCCGGCGCATGACCACGATGTATTTGTCGTTCTCATACCGCTTCACCAGTCCATCGAGATCGTTGAAATATTTGTTGATCTTTCGCTCGACCAGTGCGGTCAGAAGGGAACGGCGGACCTCCTCGACGCTCTCCAGCGCCTCGTCGTAGTTGTCCAGATACAGAAGACCGGTGACCATCGTTTCGTCCTCGAATTTCCGCATATACTCGCGGAGCTCCGTCTCATCGAACAGATACAGTGCCTGAATAAAATAGCCTTTGATATCTGTGTTGATCATCTCCGAATTCTGGATCAGCTCGTCGATGCAGACGCTTTTTACATGGGCACGGAAATTCTTTTCGCCGTAAGCCACGTTGATGTCGGTCTCCTCCTCATTTTTCGGCAGCCGCTCGACCGTCAGCTCCGGAAAAATGGTGGCGATACATTTATGATACTGTGTATCCTTCCCTGTGATTTTTGTAAACTCTTTGTTGACCCAGAGAAGTTTTCCCTGCGAATCCATAACGGCATAGGGCAGCGCCAGTTCCTGGATCAGATGCTTCTGAACCTGGCCGTATTCGGTCGCAAAGGTAATCAGCTCGTTGATCACCTGCGGACGCTGTCTGTAATAGAGAACTGCGGCTGCGATCACATAGACTGCAAAAAACAGCGTGAACCACATTCCTGCCATCACATCCACAAAATACATGCCGATATTCATCACAAGCATCAGGATGGACAAAATCAGCGGCCATCGAAGATAGCTCCGCAATTGGCCGCTCAACTTCATTTTGCTTTTCATTTCCTAACACCTTTCCAACGTTGCGTGTTGTATTTCGCTCCTGTCCTTCCGATTATACCACTTTGACCTGTACTTTGGCAACAAGATACTTCTGGATACAAAAAAGGTACCCGCCCTTTTCGGGCAGATACCTCCATTTATTTACCGATTCAAAATGAACGTTCGGACAGTGCTTAGCGCAAGTCAGAATCAATCATCTACGTACGGCATAATAGCCATATGTCTTGCTCTCTTAACGGCTACTGTTACTGCTCTCTGATGTTTTGCGCAGGTTCCAGTTACACGTCTCGGCAGGATTTTACCACGCTCGGATACATATTTTTTCAGTTTAGCTGCATCCTTGTAGCTGATCTCTTCTCCACCACAGAAAACACAAACTTTTCTTCTTCTGCGGGCCGGTCTTCTGGAAGCTGGTCTTTCACTATTATTATAAGCCATGATCAATCTCTCCTTTTCTATCAATTAAATGGCAATTCTTCGTCAATGCCATCGGGAATATTCATAAAACCATCGGCACTGCCCAAGTCAGATGTATTCGCGGACGGAGCCGGATTGTTATGCTGCGGTGCGGAGTATCCTCCGTTGTTTCCGCCTGCATTTTTGCTCTCTGCAAACTCCTGCTCTTCTACAACTACGTCTGTCGTGTAGACCTTCTGGCCTTCACGGTTGGTGTAGCTTCCGGTCTGAATGCGGCCGGTGATGGCGATCTTCGTTCCCTGACGCAGGTATTTCTCTGCAAATTCTGCCTGGCGGCCGAAAGCAACGCATCCGATAAAGTCTGCGGTTGCGGAATCGCCGTCTCTGCGGAATCTGCGGTCAACAGCCAGTGTATAACGGGCTACCGCTGTGGAGTTCTCTCCAGCAGAGTATCTGACGTCGGGATCTCTGGTCAATCTTCCCATCAATATAACTTTATTCATTCGCTTACCTCTTAAGCTTCCTTTTTAACGACTAAGTATCTCAGTACGTTATCCATAATACGCATATGGCTCTCGATCTCTGCCGGAGCTGTTGCGTCTGCTTCAAACTGAATAAAGTAGTAATATGCTTCACGCATATGCTGAATTTCGTATGCAAGGCGTTTTTTGCCCCACTCTTCTACTTCGCCAACTGTTCCGCCGTAACGGGTTACATAACCTTTGGCTTTCTCAACTACAGCTGCGCGTTCCTCTTCTTCAAGTTTTGCATTCACAACCAGTGCTAATTCGTACTTGTTCATGCTTTACCTCCTTTTGGACTTTTTGGCACCCCATTTTCATTATGGGGAGCAAGGAATTATTTTTATACGTCACAATTTGTTATTTTAACATAAAAAAGGGCTTATAGCAAGCCCTTTTTCGCGTGTTTTCTTGTTTTTTTCACGATATTACGCATCTTTTTTTCGTAATCCGCGGGTGTTTTTCTCGACCAGCTTGCGTGCTACCATGATCTGGTGGCCGCAACCGGTGCATTTGAGACGGAAATCTGCGCCGACACGCAGGATTTCCCACTCGCTGCTGCCGCACGGATGCGGCTTTTTCAGTTTTACAATATCGCCTACTTCGTAATGTTCTGCCATGTTTCTTCCGCCTTATATTTTCTAATTAAAATCTATCTTACTTTGATGCTGCCGAGCACCTGCCCGATCGGCTGCTGGATCAGAAGATCCGCGTTTTTATCCATCGGCGTTGCGCCCTTGTTGATGAGAACCAGCGCATCGCCCTCAAAATACTGGAGAAGGCCTGCCGCCGGATAAACCGCAAGTGACGTTCCGCCGACAATCAGAAGATCTGCCGCCGCAATCGAGCGGATCGCACCGTCGAGCACTTTCTCATTCAGACTCTCCTCGTAGAGTACGACATCCGGTTTGATCATGCCTCCGCATTTTTCACATCTTGGAACGCCGCTGCTCCTTCTCACCAGCTCTGTATCGCAGAATGCCCCGCATTTCATACAGTAATTGCGGTGTGTGCTTCCATGCAGTTCATACACTACTTTACTTCCCGCCGCCTGATGCAGTCCGTCAATGTTCTGCGTCACAATCGCTTTTAATTTTCCCGCCGCTTCGAGCTCTGCAAGTTTCTTATGCGCAGCGTTCGGTTTCGCGCCGACCGGAAGCATTTTGTCGCGGTAAAAAGCATAAAACTTTTCCGGGTACCGCAGGAAATAGCTGTGGCTTAAAATTGTCTCCGGCGGAACGTCATACTTCTGATGATAAAGGCCATCCACGCTCCGGAAATCCGGAATCCCGCTCTCCGTGGACACACCCGCGCCGCCGAAGAATACGATATTTTCATGCGTATCAATCAATCTCTGCAGTTCTTCGATTTTTCTTTCCTCTTCCATCTGTCATTCCTCCTTCTGACCAATCATTACCGGTTCCGCCGCACGCCCAGAACGACGAACCGTCCAGTCGTATCGCTCGCCGCACAGGTGGACAGCACAATAATATGGCTGTTTTCATCCATCTCCGGCTGCTCCACCGGGATCTCTGACCGCGCCGCCATGGTATTCAGATACTGTACAAACGCTTCACCCCCGCCGGAATACAGCGTGTAGACATCACTGTCTGCCTCCGTATAAAAGGCAGAAAAAATCTGGTACACATCGTTTGATTCCGGCGTCAGCATCCAGAAATAGACGCTGTCCCTATATTTTTCCTGCTCCTTCATCTGTTTCAACTTTCCGAACATGGAGAGATTCTTCATATTATGACCGTAAACGATTGTGTTTCCATCACTGAAATCACCCTGATTCTGGTAATCGAGGAAAATGGAACCCGCAAAGTTGCTCGTTCCCTCATACGTCGTATGAAGATACGCATCGTTGTCCGGCCCCTGTACGACCGGGTAACTGATGTCAAGAGCTTCGATATAAAGCCATCCCTTCACATCCGGGTTAATCGCTTTTAGGGATTCAAAATCGACGGCAAGCGGCGGTTCTGTCGGATACGACAGTGGTTCCGGCTCCGGTTCGGAAGGCTCCGCCGGTTCGGATTCCGCCTGCGGCTCCTCCGTTTTCTTTGGTGCCTGTGTCTCCGATGTTTTTGTAATTTCCGTCGTATACTGCTGCAGATCCCGGTATTCATCCGTACCGGTCTTGTAATCCAGGTAAATGCCGATCAGCTTATACCCGGAAAAGCAGAAAACAGCAAGTGCCGCTAAAAATACCAGAGTCCAAAGCGGATTGCCGCGTTTTTTCTGTTTCTTTTTCTGTTTTCCCATGCGTCTCCTTTATCACTTTTTTACTGTCTGCGCTGTTTTCTGGAAGCGCTCTGAATTTGTCTCAATTATAAGCGTGCCCCTTTCTTTTGTCAACTTATGCCCCCGGAAAAGGATTGCACCCGCCCCCATCTTATGATAGACTAAAAGTCGACTGACAAGTCACTTGTGAATACAGTAACACACCACATACATGAGGAGGAATTCCATATGCGAACAATCAAAAAAGTCGCCTCGCACATCTTCATTGATGGCTTCGGCGGCATGACGCAGGGTCTTTTTGCAACCCTGATTATCGGTACAATGATTCAGCAGATCGGTCTTCTGATCGGCGGTTCGACTGGAAATGTGATCTATCTGCTTGGAAAAGCTGCCGCAGCCCTGACAAGTGCCGGTATCGGTGTCGGCGTGGCAGTGAAATATGGGGAAAGCCCGCTTGTCACGGTTTCTGCAGCCGTCGCCGCCATGGTCGGCGGTTATGCCGGCAAGATCACCGGCGGCACATTCTTTGTGGACGGAAATGCCGTTCTGGCAGGACCTGGCGAACCGCTCGGCGCTTTCATCGCAGCTTTCGCAGGCATCACCTGCGGCCATCTGGTTTCCGGCAAGACCAAGGTTGATATCATCGTGACACCGGTCATCACCATCGGAGCCGGTTCCGTTGTCGGACTGCTCGTCGGACCGCCGATCTCCCAGATGATGACAGGCCTTGGAAGCATCATCAACTGGGCAACGGAACAGCGGCCGTTCATCATGGGCATCGTTGTTTCGGTCGTCATGGGTATGGTTCTGACACTGCCGATCAGCTCCGCTGCACTCGGCATCATTCTGAATCTTTCCGGTCTTGCCGCCGGTGCCGCAACGATCGGCTGCTGCTGCAACATGGTCGGATTCGCGGTTGCAAGTTATCGGGAAAACAAATTCGGCGGCCTTGTCGCACAGGGTCTTGGAACCTCGATGCTTCAGGTGCCGAACATCATGCGTCATCCGCTGATCTGGCTGCCCGTCATCTTCTCGAGTGCGATTTTAGGACCCGTCTCCACAATCCTCGCCAATATGCAGAATAATGCAACGGGAAGCGGCATGGGTTCCGCAGGTCTTGTCGGACAGATCACGACGTATCAGACGATGATCGCTTACGATGATCCGAAGCTCGTCATCATCAAAATCATTCTGCTCCACTTCGTGCTTCCGGCTGTGATCACCTTGTTCTTCTCAGAGGTATTCCGCAAGGCAAACCTGATCAAATCCGGCGATATGGCTTTGAATCTGTAATCTGTATTTTTAAAAGGGAATGGAACTGCGCATCCGGCAGCTCCATTCCCTTTTTTATCCACATTTCTCTTCTGATTTTTTCTGTTTTTACACCGTTTCTTCTGCGTTTTCCGCATTTTCCACTGCCGCGGCCGATTCAGCTTCCGCTGCCGCTTCTTCTGTCTCCGTTTCTTCCCCCGGCCGCACGCGGTGTGCCTCTACCATTGGCTCAATGGTCTGTGCCATCAGCAGATGGATCATGTCAAGGCTCCGCTCGCGGAACCGCGACGGCAGAAGCGGTGCAATCGCCACATCCGTCACGAGGGATTCAAGGCCCTCGATAATCAGATCCTTGCCCGGCGTCTCATTCCACTCCAGTCTGATCCGCTCGAAATCACGCTGGAAAATGATTTTGACCCTCCGTCTTGCGGCCTCTTCCAGAAATGCAAACTCAAGCTTCAGCACCAGTTCGCCGTCTTCATTCTCCGCAAACTGTCCCGTCGTTCCGAGCAGATACAATTCCTCGTTTTCCACCCATTCTACAACTTTGGACCCCGTAAGACCGATCTCAATGCGCTGTGTTTTTTCTCCCTCGGTCAGCTCGACAAAGAAACGGCCTTTTTCATAGAAGAAACCGATGCGGCGGATGCCGTCGGAAAAGTTGTTGTGGAAGACCTGCAGCGTCAGCGGAAACATGCCGACATGCGTGTCCTCCATTTTATATTCTTTTCCGTGCAGAAGCTGCGCCATGTCGATCTGACGCGGTGTTCCGCTGTTCCGCGGCCCCGGTGTTCTCCGCTTCCAGCCGCCGCGCAGAATTCTTCCCGGTGTCTCTTTCGCGCCCTCCAGATCACGGCAGGTCTGCACCAGCTTCTGATATGCCATCGGGCTTTCCGCCTCGCCGGATTTCAGCTCTGCACCAAATTCCGCGCCGAAATACTTCCGCACAATGTCGAGCATCTCACACGTCTGGAACAGCTCGTTGCTGCCCGCATTCGTCACAATCACCACGCCGGTATCCGGATAACCGAGCACGTTCTGCCCCAGCATGCCATTGAACGCAAAGCTGCCCGGCCGCTCCTCCATCCAGACCTGGTAACCATAGCCATATTTTCCCATCTTTTCCGGCGGTGTCGCATGAACGGAGGTGGACGCTGCGACCCATTCCGCCGGGACGATCTGTTTTCCTTCGAATTTTCCGCCGTTCACGTACATCACCCCGAGCTTGGCCGCGTCCTCCGGGCACAGGAAGAGGCCCCAGCCGCCTTTCGTAATCCCTGCCGGGCAGCTCTCCCAGAAAACTTTCCGGATGCCGAGAGGCTCAAACAGACGCGGCCGCAGGTAATCTACCATTTTCATGCCGGTGCGCTCCTGTATGATTGCAGACAGCAGATACGTGTTCATACTGTTGTACTCAAACGCTTCGCCCGGTGTTCCCTTGACCGGCGCATTTAAGAAGCTGTCCACCCAGTCGTTGCCGGAAACAACGCCCATCTCGTTGAACTGTACGCCGCTCTTCATCGTCAGAAGATGCTCCACGGTCAGATTCGGGCGCAGGATCTTCTGCAGCAGACCGTTTCGTTTTTCAAAAATATCATAGACGTTCTCGTCCAGGGAAAGTTTTCCTTCACTGATCAGAAAACCGACCGCCATGCCGGTGATGCTCTTGCACATCGAATACGTCGCATGCCAGATGCCGCTCCGGTATGGAGCAAAATTGCATTCGCAGATCACGTTTCCATGCCGCAGCACCATCAGGTGATGCATGTCCGTATGGCATGCCGCGGCAAGTTCCCGGAGCATCTGCGTCAGCTTTGCCGAGGAAATCCCCTCACTCTCCGGTACCGCCCGCGGAAAATACGTCTCCGGCGACGAGAAATCCCCGAACGCTTCCTTCTGCGGCGCAAAGTCCGTCTTTCCCATATGTCCTGTCGTCCCACTCATAAATCCCCAGATCATTTCCATTGCGGTTAACTGTTCTTTCGCTGCCATGTACGATGCCTCCTGTCTCATGCGGTTGGATTTCCCTGTTTTTCCAGTTTTCCTCATTATATCCAGATTCCTTGAAAATCGCAATGCTTCTTCTGATAAAAAAGAACCGACATAGAAATCTGTATTTCAATTTCTGCCGGTTCTTTTCCGTGTGTGATTTTTTATTTTACTTTAGCTTACTCATTCCAGAGTTTCATACGCTCCTGATAATTCTGTGTGATAACTTTTTCTACATCTTCCAGTCCTGCGTCATTCATTTCGGAAATCATCTTGTCGTACTCTTCCATTGCCGCATCGTGGCTGTCTGCATTCACAATCTTCGGATATTCCTGATCGTAGATATCCTGGATTTTCTGCCATTTCAAGCCATCCGGAGTGCTTCCTGCCGGGGTAAGGCCTGCAAATTCTGCGGTATCCCATCTGTCGTTCTCACCAAAGTGATTCATAGCCACCTGCCGGGTCTCTTTTACTTTATACTGTGATACATCGTATGGAGTTCCGTCTGTACCATTTCCGTTCTTTACAAACCAAGTCCATTTGCGGACGCCGGTATCCAGTTTTGTTTTGTCAAAATCCGTCTGGAATCCTTCAATCAGATCATCGTTCGGAACGTGTTTTCCATCTTCCATATTCCAGTTGGTTCCCTCAATACCCCACATCAGAAGATACTGTCCTTCTTCGCTTGCAAGGTAGTTGATCATCTTCATGGCTGCTTCCGGATTTTTACAATTCTTGGTGATCGCGATTGCATCCCAGCCAAGTGTACTTCTTCCGGAGTAAGTAGTTTCATCTGCACTGATTTCGTTTCCAAGGATTTTATAGGAATAGAATTTTGCATCTTCTCCTACAGAAGAAGCAAGTGCTGTATTTGCTGCATCGGTATCCCAGTAGGAAGCAAAGGTACTGAATACGTTGCCTGCAGACAGTTTCTGCGTCCACTGATTTTTCTTGTTGACAACCCACTCTTTGTCCAGAAGGCCTTCGGTATACAGTTCATTGGCAAAGGACATCATCTCTTTGAAGTTTGGTGCTTTGGCAACATGTTCCAGATTGTCCCCATCCTGATAATATGTTTTCAGACCATACATTCCTTTTAATGTTCCATCGTAGTTTTTGGATTCTGCATCAAAGGTAATGGCAATACTCTCTTTTCCGTCAATGGTCGGATGAAGTTCTTTGAATTTCTTACAAATGTCAATATACTCTTCCTGTGTAAATGGCTCATCGCTGTCTGCGCGGTCTTTTCCAACGATTTCGCACAGATAATCATAGCGCATCAGAACACCGGCTACCGGATCCGGATCTTCTCCGTACCAGTTATTCAGATAGTAATTTTTTCCATCGGTATAACGACTCTTGTTTAAGGTTTCCCCGTACATCTCTTTTACATCCGGGCCGTACTCATCGATCAGATCATTCAACGGAAGCAGTGCGCCTGCCTCAATGTAACGGTTTACAATATCATTTCCACGATCCATCAGGACGATATCCGGGTAATTCTGACCGGTCAGCATCAGGTTCAATTTTTCCAGCGGATCTCCGGTTGGATTTTCTACCTGAATTTTGACACCTGTTTTTTCCTCAATTGCTTTTGCAACTGGATCATCAAAGGTATTGCTTCCGGAGTTTTTGTCAAAGATAGAAATCGTAACTCCGTCTGTTGATACCTCGCCCGATGCAGATGATGCACTGCCGGATGCAGTACTTGATGATGTACTGCCATTTGATCCGCATCCTGCAAGCATTCCCGCTGCCATCAGGACACTCATCGCCATTGCGATACTTTTTTTAAACTTCATTTTCTTTTCCTCCTTCTATCATCAGCTCTTTACAGATCCGAGCATGATTCCTTTAACAAAATATTTCTGAATAAACGGATAAACCATGATAATCGGAATGGTCGCAATCATCGTAGCAGCCATTCGAATGCTGTCCGGTGTAATGGTCTGTGACGCCTGATTTGCCGCCTGGTTCGCTGATGAAGTCTGATACTGATTCAGAATTTCAACCAAAATGGACTGCATTGTTTTTAAAGACTGTGCATTCGTAAACAAATATGCATCGAACCAAGAATTCCAATGTGTAATTGCAACAAACAGTGCAATAGTCATAATAATCGGCTTGGACAATGGAATTACCATTTTAAAGAAAACTGTCAGATCATTTGCTCCGTCAATTTTCGCCGATTCAAAAATCTCTGCCGGCATTCCCTCTATATAATTCTTTACCAGAATCATATTATAAACACTTACCAGGTTCGGGAAAATAAATACAATGAAATTATTCAGCATTCCAAGGCTCTTTAATACCATATAATACGGAACCATTCCGCCGCCAAAATACATGGTGAAGATAAAGAACAGGTTCAGCTGTTTCCGGAACAGCAGCTCTTTTCTGGAAAGCACATAGGCAAGTGCTGTCGTGACAAGGACCGCCAGCGGTGTACCAATTGCAGTACGAAGTACAGTGATCAGAATGCCATGCAAAAATGTGGCACGTCCCAGAATATCTTTATAACTTGCCAGACTCAGTTTTCTCGGCAGAAAGTAGAGCCCGCCGCGCAGTGCATCGGTTGCATCGTTAATGGATACCACAAAAATGTTCCAGAACGGATACACACAGATCACAGTAACTAACACCAGAAAAACCACTTTGAAAATATCAAGAAACCAGTCACTGGCACAACGTTTTCTTTTGATTTTAATTGCTTTTTCTCTCATTTTCCTTCCTCCTAAAACAGTGCCGTATTATCATCACTGAATTTCTTCGAAAGTGCATTTGCACTGATGACCAGAATGAAGGAGACTGCGGATTTAAAGAATCCTACTGCAGTACCGTAAGAATACATTCCGTTTTTCAGACCATAGCGGTATGCATACGTATCAAGTACATCAGAATAATTTAAAATAGCATCATTAGACATCAACAGCTGCTGCTCATATCCTGTATTCAGAACACCTCCGATTGCCAGAATCAGAAGAATCATAATGGTCGGCTTTAATGCCGGAAGTGTGATATGCAGAATCTTCTGCATTCTCGTCGCACCATCCACATCCGCTGCTTCATACATATCCTGGCTGATGCCGGAGATTGCCGCCATATAGATAATCGCATTGTATCCAAGTACCTTCCACGCATTTGCGATCGCGATGATCCACCAGAAATATGGTCCTTTCTGGAAAAACAGAATCGACTCATCGGTTAATCCGAAGAATTTTAACAGATTGTTGATGACGCCGTCTGAAGAAAGGAATGTAAGGAAAATGTTTGCCGCAATAACCCAGGAAATAAAATAGGGAATATAAGATGCGGTCTGTACAAATTTCTTTGCCTTCTGGTTTCGAACTTCATTCAGGCAAAGCGCCAGAATGATTGGCAGCGGGAATGAGAATAACAGTGTCAGTAAGCTGGTTGCCAGTGTGTTTCTCATGATTTTTGTGAAATCTGTGGAAAAGAAATACTTGAACCAGTCAAGACCGACAAACTGCGAATTCGCCATATCCGCAAAATAGCCGCTACCCTGCGGCGTGTAGTTGATGAAGGACATATACAGTCCTGTCATTGGTGCATAGCAGATCAGAATGACCCATACCAACGATGGAATCAGCAGTAAAAACAGATATTTCTGTTTCCAGAACCGTTCCGCGAGGCTTTTTTTGTGCTTTGCATGCACGTTTTCTTTTTTCATGCCTTCTCCTTCTTTCTTCTTTTTGTTCATCTTGTACACTCTTGCTGTCTATGTTTCCATTCTAATGGATAGTCTGTCCTGCAACAATCTCACTTTTTTATGATTTCTATCTCGATTTAACGGAGTTTTATAATTCTCTTTTTTATTCTGTTGTTTTCTTACGATTTCTGTCAATATCTAACGAAACAGAAACCGGCTGACGGGCAAAATCACCTTTATCAGCCGGTTTCTGTTTCCTTTTCTATGCAAACAATACGAAGTTATTTCTGCTTTGTTGATTTTTTATTCGTTTACTGGAATTCTGACAGAAACTGTCGTTCCATATCCTTCCTGGCTTTCTATTCGGACACCATAATTCTCTCCATAAGCCAGACGAACCCTGTTTGCAACATTTCTCAGTCCATATCCTTCCTCTGAGCGCCGCAGAGAACTTCGCAGTTTAATCAGTTTTTCCGCCTCGATTCCACATCCATCATCTGTCACCTGGAATACCACATCCCTTTCTTCTTTTTGAATTCTGACCGCAATGTGGAGAACTTCTTCCTCTTTTCTCGCATGGTGAATGGCATTTTCAACCAGCGGCTGCAGAAGAAGTTTAATGGTTCGATATGTCAGTACTTCTCTTGCAATCTCATACTCCACCTGTACGCTGTCCCGAAAACGCATCTGCTGGATTTTCAGATAGCTCTGCAGCAGTTCCACCTCTTCCTGGATGGAAAGCACCTGTTTTCCCTTATTCAGGGAAATCCGGTAGAAGCTGGACAAATTTTTGACCGCCTGCATCGTCTGTTTTCCACCTTCCCGCATCGCCAGTGCTGAAATAACCGCAAGTGCATTGTAAAGAAAGTGCGGATTGATCTGTTCCTGCAGCAAATTCAGTTCGCTCGTCTGAATCCGGATTTTCTTTTCGTAATTTTCCCGAATTAGCTCCTGAATCTGATCACTGAGCTGATTAAACGCCAGCCCGATCTGTCCGATCTCATCTTCTCCCATATTTTCCAGACGGTAATCAAATTCTCCCTGTCCCATCCGTTTTGCTGCATACACCACTTTCTGCACCCGCGTGGAAAGCCATCTTGTGTAACAGATAATGCAGAGAAATACCATAGCCGCGCTGCAGAGGATCAGGAACATCATCCTTCTTGAAACAGCTTTTGCGTCTTTTAAAACCGTCTCCTTATCCGAAATCACAAGAATTTTTGTTCCGAAAACTCCGCTCTGGATATTTCCGATTTTTGAAATACCGTCACGCTCAAACTCAATCTGCGCTTTCTGCTCCAGATCCTCTTCCGGCATTCTGGTCCGGATCGGAAGGCCTGCCATTTCCGGTTCGGAAGCAGCCAGAATATATCCTTTTTGATCCACCAGATAAATTTCATCGGTGGAATTTATTGTTTCGAGGAGGGGCTGTATCTGCTGATTTTCAATCTGTAACGACAGTACGCTCTTCATCCCGCCCTGTGGATAAAAATTCATCAGACGATTCATATGAAATGCTTTTCCGTCTCCAGATGTCCCACAGAATACCGTTTCCCCTATCGCATCAAATGTCAGCACACGTTCCCTCCGATCTAGATCCTGCATGGAATAAAAATAATAATTATCCTGCGGAAGCGTTTCATTGTTGCTGTAAAAACAGATTTTGTAAATTCCTGCATTCATCAGACAGATTTCGCTGAGCTTCTTATCAATATAGTAAAACATATCTTCATAAGAATCGTTGCTGTAATCCTGAAACAAATATCCGCTCAGCATCTGATCCACATACAGCACCTCCAGAATTGTTTCGTAAGGCTCGACCATCGTAGAAAAATTTTTTTCAATTCGTTCTGCTTCCTGTTCTGCACTCTGATATGCTTCAGTAAGAAGCACGTTCCTTGTTTTTCCATAACTGTACCAGGTAACACACAGCATTGGAATCAGTGCCAGTACCAGATAGCCGATCACCAGTTTAAACTGAAAACTCCGATTTTTATACCATTTTACGATATTCATTTGGTGTCACTCCAAATCTTTTCTGAAAAACAACGCCAAAGTAAGAAACATTTTCATATCCAACCGCCAGACTCACTTCCCGTACTTTATTTTTCTTATTCTTTAACAGTTCCGCCGCCCTCTGCAGACGCATTTCCGTATTGTATTCCAAAATCGTTTTTCCTGTTGCCTCTTTAAACAGGCTCCTCAGATAATTCGGAGACAAACCGACCTCCGCGGCCAGCTTTTCGATATCTGCGCTTTCCGAGCAGTGCTCCTGAAGATATGTTTTTACCTGATAAACGGCATAGTAATTTGGATTTTGATTCTGTTCTTCAAAAAATGCCAACATCCGTTCCAGATACTGCTTCATCTTTTCCCGCATCTGATAACTGTTGTTTGCTTCAAAAATCTCATTTTCTCTCAAAATTTTTTCTGCTTCCATCCAGTTTTCCAGCAGTTCATCGCTCAAAACAAGACGGTTCCATAGATACATATAGAGATTGTAAACTTCTCCCGCAAATGTTTTCGGCGCAAGCCCCTTTAGCTGTTGAAAATAATCTTTCATGGTCTGCAGCGTTTCCTGCTTTTTCCCGTTGCTGACCAGACGACAGATTTCTTCTCTCCGCTCCTTCTGTTCCCGGAAATGATATGCTTTTTCCTCTTCCGTTTCTTTTTCATCTGCACAGAAAAGTTCCGGTGGATCCATATGAAATGCCAGAACACAACAGTTCCGAAGTTTTTCCGCCTTTTCGTACAGGCAGTCAGCTGTCCATGCTCCACTGCACCATCCAACGGCTCTCGGTGCGTCTTCTTTCAAATCATTCCAGATCTGAAATGCCGTATCTTTCACCGACAGATACCCCGCCAGCAGCAGAATGCTGATCCGTTCCGTTTTGCTGATGTAACGGATGCCCTTGTATTTTTCCTGAATTTGGCTACAGATGTTTTCTTCCGTTTTTCCATAAACCGCTATGATTCCAAACCTGCACTCTTCCAGTTCTTCTCCAAATACACCACGGAAATTTTTCCGTAAAAGCTCTGTTTCCTGTTTTTCCCGCAAAGCCATTTCCAGCAACTGCTTCGCCGCCGTTTTCCGCGACCAGTCTGCTATCTCACTTTTCTCCAGTTCACTTCTCACTTTTTTCAGACATGCTTCTACTTCTTCAATCGTAAATGGCTTTAAAAGGTAATCCACGGCATTCACCTGAAAAGCGGAATGGATATAGGAAAAATCATCATATCCTGTCAGAAAAACAATTTTGCATGGATACCCCCGGCGTACGATCGTCTCTGCCAGTTCAATTCCACTCATTCCTGGCATCTGAATATCCGTAATCACAATATCTGCCATATTTTCTTCCAGGCACTCCAGTGCCCTTCTGCCATTGCGCGCGGTAAATACTCTGGAAATCCCGTTCTTTTTCCAGTCAATATAATCCCGCAATGTCTCCAGTTCAATTTCTTCATCTTCTACAAGAAGAACGCGATACATTTTCTCCCTCCTGTTTCCAGTTGCTTCTGCAGTTTTCTTCTCCTGCTGCTTTTCATTTCCGTCTTTTTACTGCAGAAGTTCAATCATATACGCCTCATACGGCTGTAACTTCCACACTTCTTTTGTGAGACTTTCTGTATCATTATGAATCAGAACCGTTCCTTTTGTCAAATCATATCGGGCTTTCATCTCTGCCGCGGTATCCCGGAAATTGCAGAGCACAATCAGCTTTTTCTCTCCCAGATTTCTCTCATAAGCAAAAATATCCGGATTTTCTTCCTCAATCAGACGGAAATCCCCATAAACAAGAGTGTCATTTTTCCTACGCAGCGCAATTAGTTTTTGATAGAAATAGAAGAGGGAATCCGGATTTTTTCTGCTGTTTTCCACATTGATCTCCTCGTAATTCTGATTTTCCGCCATCCACGGTGTTCCCGCTGTAAATCCGGCGTGTTTTTCCGCATTCCACTGCATTGGCGTCCGCGCATGGTCCCGGCTGTTCCGTGCAAGATAGGTACGAATTTTTTCTTCCTCCCAGCCTTCTTTTTTACGGTCTTCGGCAAAATTTACAGACTCGATATCCTGATAGTCCTCGATCCGAAGCCCTGACACATTTGTCATACCGATTTCTTCCCCCTGGTAAATATAAGGAGTTCCTTTCATCCCATGGAGAAGGACAGCCAACATTTTTGCTGATTTTTCCCGATACGGTTCCCTGTCATTTCCAAAGCGCGATACGACACGCGGAAAATCATGGTTTCCCCAGAACAGACTGTTCCATCCTTTTTCTTCCAGTCCCGTCTGCCATTTTTCAAAGATCTGCTTCAGTTGCGGCAGCGTATACGGTTTCGGATCCCAGTTTCCACTTCGGATGCCGTCGATTCCCATCAGTTCAAACTGAAAAATCATACTGAGCTCCTGGCTTTCCGGATCAGAATACTGCTGTGCCATTTCTACCGTAGCACCTCCGGTTTCCCCCACTGTCAGGATCTGTTCTGATTTTCCATACGTATTCTGATTCATTTCCATTAAGTATGTATGAATCTGCTCCGAATGAGTATCATTTCCTCCATGTCCATCTTTTACAATATTGTCAATTGCATCCAGCCGGAAACCACGGATCCCTTTATCCATCCAGAACTGGATCATCCGGTACAGCTCTTTCCGAAGCGACGGATTTTTCCAGTTCAGATCCGGCTGCATTACACTGAAACTGTGATAATAATATTCCTGAACCTCCGGCACCCATTCCCAGGTGCTTCCTCCAAAGAATGCTCCGCCGCCTTCTGGCGGCTGCTCCTTCGTTCCTTCCTTCCAGATGTAAAAATCATGGTATTTACTGTTTCGATCCTTTCTGGCTTCCAGGAACCATGGGTGCAGATGGGAACTATGATTTAAAACAAGATCCATCATGACCACAATTTCCCGCTTTTCACAGGCTGCGATCAGTTCTTCCAGCTCTTCCATTGTGCCCGCTTCTTCCATTACTTTATAATAGTCACTGACATCATATCCATTGTCGCAATTAGGAGAATCGTTAAAAGGCGAAAGCCAGATGGCTCCAACACCAAGCTCCTGCAGATAGTCCAGCTTCTGCAGAATCCCTCCAAAATCGCCGATGCCGTCTCCGTTGCTGTCACAGAAGCTTCTGGTGTAAATCTGATATACGGTTAAGCTATGCCACCACTCTCTTTTCATTTCCTGTCCTCTCTTTCTTTTTTCCCATAAGAGCAGTATAATGATATTATCTTATATTTTCTAACCTGATTTTCGTATTTAATGAAAGGATTTTGACTTTTATGAAAAAAGAACGTTCAAAAGAGCTCTTTTCTCCTGAATCTTGTTCCCCTGTTCTTTCTGGCGGAATCCGGGATTTTACCGTGCATGGAACCGAACCTGTTCCGCTCCATATCTATCATCAGGATTATGCTCATGGCGGGCTCTCTGTTCCTTTTCACTGGCATAAAGAATTAGAATGGATCTGGGTTGAAAAAGGTACTCTCACTCTGACACTGAAAACTGAAACCCGGACAATTTCCGAAGGTACTTTTCTTTTCATCAACAGTCACGAACTGCATCAGCTCTGCAGCATTGGAACTACCCCTTCGGTTCACCATGCCCTTGTATTTCTTCCAGAAATTCTCTCATGTGCCTATCTGGATTCCTGTGAAGCAGACTGGATTCGTCCGCTGCTCTCTCATCAACTGCTTCTTCCGGCTTTTCCATTGGAAGAGCTTTCTGCTGCTGAAGCCTCCTCTCAGACACAGAAAACATTTGTACTGACATTATCTGAGCTTTTCCAGGAAATCCTGTATGCATACGATACCAAACCCATCGGCTGGTTTCTTCTGATCAAAAGTGACATGTATCGGATTCTTGCACTTCTGGCGCAATACCAGCTTTTTCTTCATCCGGAACCCCTCTGCACTCGTAAAAAAGAAAGATCTGATCAGTGTAAAAAACTCTTACGTTATATTCAGGATAACTATGATTCTAAAATCCGTCTTTCAGATCTTGCTGCTATACTCAATATGAATCCACAATATTTTTGTCGTTTTTTCAAAACGCACTTTCACACAACGCCTATTTCCTATATCAACCAGTACCGCGTAACCCAAGCCGCAGATCTTCTTACCGGCAGCTCGCTTTCTATCTTGGAAATTGCTCTGCATACCGGATTTGAAAGCCCCAGCTATTTTGCCAGCATTTTCCGCCGGACTTTTGGTATGTCACCGGAAGAATATCGAAAAGCCATGCCCTGACCCGGCAAATTTTTTCCTTCTGAATGCACGGCAACACAAATCTCAAAAATTTTTGATTTTTTTTCAAAAAACACTTGCCAAACTCGTTTTCTTATGATAATATACTACTTGTCGCTGAGCAAAAATCACGGCAGACAAAACAAAAACTTCGGCTCCGTGGTCAAGCGGTTAAGACATCGCCCTTTCACGGCGGTAACACGGGTTCGATTCCCGTCGGAGTCATATGGCGTCGTAGCCAAGTGGTAAGGCAATGGTCTGCAACACCAGTATCCACCGGTTCAAATCCGGTCGACGCCTCTTCTTTCCCGGAAACAGATAGTTTCCGGGATTTTTCTTTTTCAAAATTATTTCAAAAAAGCTGCCGGTTCTGTTTGCTTCGACAGCTTTTTTGAAAATATCATTCTTTTTTAATTTTCTTTTTCTTTCACATAGTCTTCGTACACATACGCCGTTTTTCCCTCATACGAAATCTTGTACCATCCGTTCTCTTTTCCGAGCATTTCCACTTCTTCCCCTGTCGTCAGAGCTCCGATGACCTGGCTTGTGCTGACGTTGGGTTCTGTACGTACATTGACCGGTGAGATACAGGTGACGGTTTTCTTTCCTTTCTGCTTTTTCACGCCATCCGAATTGTTTTCTGCTTCCAGCGCACTTTTCTGCTCCTTGCAGGCTGTCTGAAGTGTTTCTGTCAGCAGCTCATTGTCCGGAAACTGCAGAGACTCCAGTATTTCCGGCACGATTTGCCGTGTATCGTTGCTGCCGCTTCCTTTTTTCCATATGATCTGATACCCTTCATTCTCCGTTTTCACCCCGCAGAAAAATGCAATCGGAATCTGCTGGGAATTTTTTACCTGGAAACGATAAAAGGAACTCTCGTTATCTTTTCCTTCGTTAGCTGTTTTCACCATAAAATCGCTGATGCTGTTTTCCCCTGTTATTTCATTCGGATAGAGCAAATTTTCAGCGCTCTCTTCGTCCTCCGGAAAATCCATAAGTATCACTTTTGCCATTCCTTCCCGATACGATATCTCAAGACTTTCTCCATCTTCCGATATGAAACTGCATTGGATTTTTTCATCTCTCATTACATTCCAGCCTTCTGGAAGTGTGATTATAATATTCTGGTATGTAGAAAGAAACTCTTTTTCACCATCTTCTGACTCATCCTGGACACTGGGTGCTCTTTCGGAGACAGCCGATGGATTCTCCTTTTCCACCTGCTGATTTCCACATCCCATTACCACAATAGTTGTCATCAGAAGAACAGCTAAACAGTTTTTTCTGTTTCTCATGTACAATTTCCTTTCTTGACAGTTCCGTCTTTATTTTCTGTCAGAAAATTTCTTTTGCTTATTGTATCACAACTATTTTTGCACTGTAAAGAGTACGTTCCTTCCCTCCTGCTTTGATTTTCTTTATGCAAAAAAAATCTCCAACCAGATTGAGGTTCCCTCCCCCTCAAATCCAGTTGAAGATTTTTCTTATCTTTTTATTTTACTTCTGTAAATTCGACCCGGATACTCTCATACTCTCCCAGCACCTGATGCAGGGTCAGCCCCGCACGGTTCCAGGTACGGCCAAGGCGAACTTCCTGGTCCAGGCTGCAGCGGTACAGCTTATCCTCTGCAAGACCGCACACTTTCGTGTGAACCGGAAGCATATTTCCTTCTGCGTCAGTCTTTACGATCGTAAGCAGTGCGCGGCTCTGATCCTCTGCCACGAACTCCCATGCCATGAAATCCTGTTTTTTCAGTCCGGTCAGACGGTAATACAGGCCTTCGTGTGTGAGCTCGTAATATTCATGCATCGCAGCAACCTGCTCTTTTACCATCTCTTTTTCTTCCTCTGAAATCTTATTCAGATCCATCTCATATCCAAAGCTTCCTGCCAGCGCCACATCGCCTCTTGTCCGGAACGGTGTCACACGGCCGGTCTGATGGTTCGGGCATACAGAAACGTGGGAACCAACGGTACTGATCGGATAGAAGAACGAGCTTCCGTACTGGATAGACAGGCGGTTGATCGCATCGGTATTATCGCTGCACCAGATCTGCGGGGAATAATACATCATACCGGCATCATATCGTCCGCCTCCTCCGCTGCAGCCCTCGAGCAGCAGATTCGGGCATGCGGCAAGGAATCTTTCCATCAAATCGTAAACACCGAGCACATAGCGGTGATACAGCTCTCCGTTCCGGCTCTGTGCTGCCACATGGCTGTAAACATCGCAGACGCTGCGGTTCATATCCCATTTGACATAATCAATCTTTGCATCATGAACGATGGTTGTCAGACGCTCCAGCAGATACTCACGCACATCCTCACGCGTCATATCAAGTACAAGCTGATTTCTGCTGTGGTTCGGCACACGGCCAGGAATTGCAAATGCCCAATCCGGATGTGCACGGTAAAGATCACTGTCCTCGGAAATCATCTCCGGCTCAAACCAGAGACCGAATTTCATGCCCATCTTGTGAATTTTTTCTGCAAGCTGCGCCATGGAGCCGTTCATCTTTTTCTCGTTGACGAACCAGTCACCGAGACCACTGTTATCATCCTCTCGTTTTCCAAACCAGCCATCGTCAAGCACCAGCATCTCAATGCCAAGCTTTTGCGCCTGTTCTGCAATTTTCAGAATTTTTTCTTCGTTGAAATTAAAATAGGTTGCTTCCCAGTTGTTGATCAGAATCGGTCGCTTGGCATGCTTGTATGCGCCACGGCAGATATGCTCGCGGATGATCTCATGATACTGCTGTGACAGTTTGGTAAGACCGGTTCCGGAATAGCTTAAGATTGCCTGCGGGGTATCGAACGCCTCTCCTTTTTCCAGATGGAAGCAGAAATTGGTCGGATGAATGCCCATCTGAAAACGGGTCTGATTTTTCTGATCCTTCTGTGCTGCCGCAACAAAGTTTCCGCTGTAAACGAGGCATGCGCCGATGCAGGAACCGTGTGTCTCACCCGCACCCTCCTCGCAGAGGATCACAGCCGGATTGTAATGATGGCTCGATGTACCACGGGTGCTGCCGATCTCGACTTTTGCATGCTGCACCGGAATCCGCTCCGCCGTACGCTCCATCGCATGACGACCCGAGAAATAGATCATCTCATAATTTTCATACATCAGATCCATGCTGAATGACAGCATTTTTTCCAGCTCAATCGTCGTTTCTCCGTGATTTTCGAGTCTTGCCGCTCTCGTAATTACATTTTCATTTTCAAATACACCGTAAAACAGTTTCAGAACAATATCGGAAGCCTTCTCCGTCATTGTAATAACAAGAGTCTCACCTTTTTCTTCCTCTGTATCGTACAGCGCCGGCATTCCGGGAATAGCATAGGAATGATCCAGAATTTCGTACGAATCGAAACGGAAATCTGCTGCAAAGCTGCCGTCCGCGTGGCGGATCTCAATCATATCATCACGGAAATCACCGACACCACTTCCCGGAATTTCCTGCGGAAGTGTATCAAGAGAATATTTCCGGTTAGGGCCTGCTTCCTCCGGATTTCCTGCAAATCCCATATCTGTACAGAAAATCAGACCGGAAAGATTTTCCTCACCGATTTTTTCTCCATAGTAGAGATGCAGAAGCACATTTTTGTCATCTGCGAACATCTGGTAACTGCTGTCTTTTGTCTGGAGGGTAAATAACCGTCCATTTTCACTTACTTTGATTGCCATGATTTCCTCCTCCTGCGGCATCTTGCAGTATCCTGCAAAACACGATATAATTTTACTGATATTTCGGAATCTCATCCTTTGTGACATTCCAGCTTTTCTGATGATTCATTTTGTGAGGTATACTTATGGAAACTTCCTGGACACTTCCTGTCCCAAAGCATAAATTTTCGGATCTTTATCTCTGCTTCTGCGGCTACGAAGCCTGCCAGCCGTTCCACAGCTACGGCCCGGCTGTCCGCCCCAATTACGTGATCCACTATATTATTTCCGGGAAAGGCACTTTTACCATCGGAAACCGCACTTACCGTTTAACCGCCGGACAGGGCTTTTTCCTGATGCCAAATGTCCGCACCTACTATGAAGCCGATGCGGATGATCCCTGGACCTATCTCTGGATCGGTTTTGACGGCGAAAAAGCTGCCTCTTATGTACAGGAACTCGGTCTTTCCGAGGAACACCCTGTCTACCAGTGCAACTTTTCCGGTGAACTGCAGTCCCTCTTGTTTCAAATGCAGAAGCACAATACCTATGACACCTCTGACCAGTATCTTCTGGAAGGCTGTCTGTACCAGTTTTTCTCAATTCTTTCCCGCGAAATCACGCTTGCCGATCCTTCTGCACGGGAGATCGGCAATCTTTACGTGGAAAAAGCCGTTGAGTTTATCCGAAATAATTATTCCAATGAAATTCTTGTCTCGGATATTGCCAGATATGTATGCATCAACCGGAGTTACCTTTATACCCTGTTTCAGAAATATCTCCATACCTCACCGCAGGACTATCTTTCTTCCTGCCGGATCACGCGTGCGCTCGAGCTTTTATCGTATACGGATCTCTCCATCGAAACGGTCGCTTTTTCCTGTGGTTACCGGAATGCCGAAGTTTTTACCAAAGCCTTCCGCCAGAAGCAGGGCATGACGCCAAGCGCCTATCGGAAAAAGTTCCGCCTTGACACGACTCCTGACTCTGCACATGTTCCGTGATCTGTCTGATTTTATTATAACGAAATCTTTCTTCCATGAACAGGAAGAAATGTTATGGAAAACCGTCAAAATGTTAGATGGCGTTTCTTAATGGCTACAGACAGCAAAAAAGCGATACAGTCATGATTTCTCATTTCTGTATCGCTTCTTCATCTTAGCTCCCCGAGTTGGGCTCGAACCAACAACCCTTCGGTTAACAGCCGAATGCTCTACCATTGAGCTATCGAGGAATATCTCAGGAATCTTTTCCTGACAATCGTTACTATAACACAATCTTTTTCGAAAAACAAGTATTTTGCGGAAAATAATTACAAAAGGCCACCGGATCTCTCCGATGGCCTTTCCGATATACCTTCAAAACCGCACATACTTTACATCTATCATTCCATTTCTGTGAACACAACCAATTAGGTCAAGCCCTCGACCGATTAGTAACAGTCAGCTC